>CAJWYI010000026.1 GCA_913049815.1 uncultured Gammaproteobacteria bacterium | reverse complement strand
TGTGTGGGCAGCCCCCGGTTTCGACACCGACGATTCTGCTTTCAGGCAGGACCTGTGCACGGACGAGAATTTCGGCATCTTCCTGGGTATAAATGTCGTTCGTAACGACACCAATCTGGAATTCAGGCTGCATAGCTCTGCAGAGATTTTCGACCAGCGTCGTCTTGCCCGCACCAACTGGACCCCCGATGCCAACGCGCAGTGCCTGTGTCATTTTGTGCTCCTTGTCATTCTACGATCTGAACTGACGTGAATACTCAGATTCATGCAGCATGCTTGCCATGACCTGTCCCGGTGCCGTCAGACCGATGTCGCTCTCAGTGAGTTCCAAAGCCTGCGTGACCGTTTCCTCTAGCCGCTCACCCAGTACCATCATGGTCGCCTGGCCGTCCGATTGTCCCAGTCGCAGCAATCTTCGTGATACCAGCATCTGGTTTTCGCACCATGCCCAGGCATAGCCGGTGAGCGCGTCCCCAGTTTCAATTTGCCAGTTACTCGCCATGACGGCGTACAGTGCGCAAAAGCCAGGATCCTCTAACGCAGGAAGCGGTTCTTCCAGTTTTTCACCTAGACGTTGCAACGCGCGACCCATCTGACGTTCCTCGTCGCGCAACTCTGCAGTGTCGCGGCTGGCGATACAGAGCTGATTCCACTTCTGAAGATCCACGGGATTCCTCGTCGACCAGGCATCCATGCAGCGTGCAATAATGGCTAGGTCGACATAGGTGATCCCAGTCGAAAGGATCCCAAGGATCCAATCTTGCACATCCTTCTCGTCGTTCAACCACCTGAGATTAACGGCTGTTTCCATCCCCGCGGAATGGCTGAATGCGCCTACCGGAAGGCTTGGGCTGATCAGTTGCCAGAGCCGTAAGGAACTCGGTTTCATGATTCAGTGATCATGGTGGAGCCCCTGCTGATCATACGCGCCCGCTTCTGGTTCAAAGGGGCGTAACTCATGAACGGGTTCCTCACCGAGACCTTCGACCATGTGGTCGAGTACATGGTCGAGCAGATAGGAAAGCCATCCATCACCGATCTGCACCCAAACGTGACGGTTTCCGAGGTGGTATGCAACTTTCGCGAGATCGTTGGGGTCCGTTGACTGCACGCGTGAGACCCATTCCGGCGTTGATGAGACCCTGACGAACTGACCTGACTCGGCAATGAGCAGGTCTCCGCCGCGCATTAGGGTTCCTCTGGGTAACATCAACCCGATCACCAGACCAGAATCGAGAGCTGTTTTTTGCCTCGTTTTCTGACGTTTCTCAAAGGGCATCGACAGTACGCCAAGATCGTGCGATCCCTCGGGGATCTCATTGGTGAGATTGGTAAAGATCTCCATCAGTGATCTGCCCTCAAAACAAAAAGTAGCGCTGCGCCAGCGGAAGTTCGCGGGCGGGTTCACAGGTCAGAAGTTCACCATCGGCACGAACCTCGTAAGTTTCGGGACTGACATCAATCTCGGGTGTATAGCTATTGAGAATCATGTCGGACTTCTTGACCTGGCGCGTGTCTGACACAGCACTGGGCTCCTTCTGCAACCCAAGTTGTTCACAGATGCCGGATTTAATAGCCGCTTTCGATACGAAGCTGAATGAGGAGGCCGTGACGGCACTGCCATAAGCCCCAAACATATGACGGTAGTGGACTGGCTGTGGTGTGGGTATCGACGCATTGGGGTCACCCATGGGTGCAGCGACGATCATGCCACCCTTGATAATCATGGAAGGTTTCACACCAAAAAAAGCGGGTTTCCAAAGCACGAGATCTGCGAGTTTTCCCACTTCTATGGAGCCAACCTCACTGGAGATACCGTGCGCGATGGCAGGATTGATTGTGTATTTTGCGATGTATCGTTTCACGCGGAAGTTGTCGTGGCGAGAGGGATCGGGTGTGAGTGCGCCGCGCTGTACTTTCATCTTATGGGCGGTCTGCCAGGTTCGACAGATCACTTCGCCGACACGACCCATCGCCTGGGAGTCGGAGGCAATCATTGAGAATGCGCCCAGGTCATGAAGTATGTCCTCGGCTGCGATGGTCTCACGCCGGATGCGTGACTCCGCAAACGCAACGTCTTCGGGAATGCTGCTGTCCAAATGGTGACAGACCATCAACATGTCGAGATGTTCATCAACCGTGTTCACGGTATATGGTCGTGTCGGGTTGGTCGATGAGGGCAGCACATTCTGAAGCCCACAGGCCTTGATGATGTCGGGCGCATGCCCGCCACCGGCACCTTCTGTATGGTAGGTATGGATGGTTCGATCCTTGAACGCGGCAATCGTATCCTCAACGAAACCTGATTCGTTCAGCGTGTCAGTATGGATGGCAACCTGTACGTCAGCGCGCTCGGCCACCGCAAGACAATTATCGATCGCGGCAGGAGTGGTTCCCCAGTCCTCATGCAGTTTGAGTCCCATGGCACCTGCCTCGATTTGTTCATCAAGTGCTGCAGGAAGACTGGCATTCCCTTTACCCATAAAACCAAGATTCATGGGCAAACCATCTGCGGCCTGGAGCATTCGTGCGATGTGCCACGGACCTGGTGTACATGTGGTTGCGTTGGTGCCGGTTGCGGGACCGGTGCCCCCACCCAGCATCGTGGTCACTCCGGACATCAATGCTTCGTCGATTTGCTGCGGGCAGATAAAGTGAATGTGGGCGTCGATACCCCCTGCTGTCAGGATCTGTCCTTCGCCGGCAATCGCCTCTGTTGACGGGCCGATGATGATGTCGACATCCGGCTGTACGTCAGGGTTGCCTGCTTTACCAATCCCGGCGATGCGACCTGATTTCAAACCGACGTCGGCTTTGATAATCCCCCAGTGATCCACAATCAGCGCGTTTGTGATGACGGTGTCCACCGTTTCTGCAGAGGGGCGCTGGCTCTGCCCCATCCCGTCGCGGATGACTTTCCCGCCACCGAATTTTACCTCGTCGCCATAGGTCGCACGGTCTTCTTCAACCTCTATGACCAGTTCAGTGTCACCTAACCGGACGCGATCGCCCGTTGTAGGGCCATACATATCTGCATAGGCATGTCGTGTCAGACGGCTCATGTTGATGCTCCTTCAAGAGCGCCCATCACAGTGGCGTTAAAACCATAGACGTATCGACGACCCGCGAACTTTACCAGCGTGACTTCCCGTTCCTGCCCGGGCTCAAATCGAACCGCAGTACCAGCCGGAATATCCAGCCTTCGCCCAACCGCTTTGTCTCGATCGAAGTCGAGTGCTCCGTTGGTTTCCGAAAAATGGTAGTGCGAACCGACCTGGACCGGTCGGTCACCGGTATTGGTGACGATCAAATCGATGGGATCACGATTGGCATTGATGACGATTTCGCCATCATCAATGAGGTATTCTCCTGGCTTCACGATGACTCTCCGTTAACTGATAGGGTTGTGGACGGTGACAAGTTTTGTTCCGTCCGGAAACGTCGCTTCGATCTGCACTTCCTGAAGCATCTCCGGAATACCTTCCATGACATCTTCTGCAGAGAGTATCTCTGTCCCCGCGATCATGAGTTCTGCGACGCTGCGACCATCGCGTGCTCCTTCCATGATCGCTGCGGAAATCAGTGCCACGCTTTCGGGATAGTTCAATTTGACACCACGGGCACGTCGCTGTTCGGCGAGTTGTGCTGCCACAAAAACCAGCAGCTTGTCTTTCTCTCTTGGTGTGAGTTCCATTTAAGTCCTCGGTATGTCGTACTACGTGGCCCAGATACGCGGGGTCGTCGCGTTCTTTTTCATGATGGGTGGTCTCAGTGTTGCCCACGCGTTGAGGAGTTGCTTGCGGCAGAAGCGGGCATTGTGGGCAAAGATCCGAACTGCGAGAACGCCATCCAGCAGGGTTGTCGCACAGAACAGATCAGGATGCCTGGTCACTAATTTGCTCAGTAGGCTCTTGATGTCCTCGTCGGCAGGAAAGGCGAACAGCGTACCAAAAACCGTGTAGCCACCCAGTCCAAATCGGTTTGTTCGAAAAATACGATCTGAATCCCATGCGATGCGCTCATTGACGATTGGGCGCCCTCCAATGGAGAGACGCCAGGTCGCGGAGAATGCCCCGTCAGGGTAGGCGTCGCCCGACGCTGGTCGACCCAGACAGGTCTGCTCCCAACCGATGAATCTGGCATCAGGTGCGAGGTCTACGTCTGTAAGAATGCGGAAGTCGCTGCCGCCAAACAGGATATTGTCCTGAGGTAACCACTCCATTTGAGCACCATCTCCGACCCTGAGGTTTTGTGATACGCAGCTCTCATAACCGGTTGTACGGTAGACCTTGGTTGCTGCCGGTGTTGTCACCAATGCAGTTGCATTCGGAGTGACCGAGGCGTCAATCTGTAGGCTATCGCCACCGACGATCCCACCTGGAGGATGCAGAAGGTAGGTATGGCAAGTGTCTCCTTCAGGATAAAACGGTTTCTGGATGGTGAGGGGACCGTATTGATGTGTTCTCCGAAGGACTGTCCGTTGATGTCGTTTCTCGAATCGGATTCGAAGCTGTGCCTGCCAGCCAGGTGGACTTATGTCTTCTGATCTTGATGCCATGATCGTCATACTGACAGATGCTCTGCGATCAGCGCGTCACTCAATGCGGGCATCTCATCGTCCGCGACGATACTGCCTTTGGTCATGATGGAGAATCGGTTGGTGACGCGTTTCACAAAGGGCAGTTTCTGTTCAACGACCAGAACGGTCAGGCCTAATTCCCGATTGAGCTTAGAGATGATATCGCCAATTTGCTGGACGATATTGGGCTGGATGCCTTCGGTGGGTTCGTCCAGGATCAGCAGTCTCGGGGTCAGAACCAGAGCTCGTGCGATCGCCAGCTGTTGTTGTTGGCCGCCGGATAGATCACCTCCCCTGCGATCCAGCATGTCGCGCAGCACCGGAAACAGTTCGAAAATCATCTCTGGTATACGACGCTCGCGTCTCGGTATAGCCGCCATCCCTGTTTGCAGATTCTCGTGAACCGTGAGGAGAGGAAAGATCATTCGGCCTTGCGGGACATAGCCGATACCCATTGCTGCCCGACTTTCCGGGGGCATCCCACTGATGTCCTTGCCGTCAAAGACGATGGTGCCTGAGTCTAGCCTCAGCAACCCCATGATGCAGTTCAGCAGCGTCGTCTTCCCGACACCATTTCTACCGATAAGACTCACGCAACCACCCTTGGGTATCTCGAGGCTGATGTCCCACAGCGTATGACTTTGGCCGTAGGACTGGTTGATGTCTGCGAGTGTCAGCATTTACTCCCCCAAGTACACCTGAATAACCTGCTGATTGTTCTGGACCGCGTCAAACGCACCTTCTGCCAATACGCTGCCTTCATGAAGAACGGTCACTGTCCGTGCGATAGATCTGACAAATTCCATATCGTGCTCGACGACAATGACGGAGTGATCTCCTGCAAGCGATGTCAGGAGTTCTGCGGTAGCTTCTGTTTCCTGGTGCGTCATTCCGGCCACAGGTTCATCGACCAGTAGGACCAATGGGTCCTGAACCAAAAGCATACCAATCTCGAGCCATTGCTTCTGTCCGTGAGAGAGTCCTCCCGCTTCTCTGGTTCGAAGATTTGTAAGCCCAATCGTGTGTAGGACACTATCGATCGTGTCCTGTTGTTCTCCACTCAGTCGGCCAAACAGCGTGTGCCATACGCTTTTGTCTGCCGCCATCGCCAATTCCAGGTTCTCGAAGACCGTATGTTGTTCGAATACGGTGGGCTTCTGGAATTTCCGGCCGATTCCATAGGACGCAATTTCATGTTCACTCAGTTCGAGCAAATTCAGGGTCTGACCGAAATAGGCGGTTCCTCGATCAGGTCTCGTTTTACCTGTGATGACGTCCATCATTGTCGTTTTTCCGGCACCGTTGGGCCCGATAATGCATCGGAGCTCGCCGGTCTCGATATATAGCTTGAGCTTGTTTAGCGCCTGGAAACCATCGAAGCTGACGGTGATGTCTTCCAGGTACAGGATATAGTGGCCTGAGACATCCACCAGTTGTTTGCTGACGGGTTTGGCAAAGAACTGACCTCCTGGACCAATCCATGCGGTACCAATCTGTTTGTACTGTTCAGTTGGTCGCGCCCGGTTTTTGGTGGCGTCATCCATGTCGGAGCTTCCTGAAGAGTCCGACAATGCCATTTCTCATTGCCACGGTAACGAGGATGAACAGCGCGCCCAACACAAAGAGCCAGACCTCAGGAAGTGCACCCGTGAGGTAAGTCTTGCCGAAATTCACAAGGACAGCACCCAGTGCAGCACCATACAGCGTCCCACGTCCACCCACCGCCACCCACGCTACGAGTTCAATAGAGTTGAGAGGCTGGAATTCGCTAGGGTTGATGATGCCAACCTGGGGCACATAGAGTGCACCGGCAATGCCGGCAAGCACTGCTGACAGTGTGAAGATCCACACCTTGTAGTATTCCACCCGATAGCCAATAAATCGTGTTCGATCTTCGGCATCTCGGATGGCTGTGATCACCCGGCCCAGTTTGGAGGTGACAATCACGCGACACATCAGGTAAGTAGCCGCTAGAGCGAAGGCAGACGTGACGAAAAGCACGATTCGTGTGACATCGGATTGGAGGTCCGCGCCCAGAATGTCCTTGAAATCGGTGAGTCCATTGTTGCCGCCGAATCCCATTTCGTTGCGGAAGAACGCCAGCATCAATGCATAGGTCATGGCTTGCGTCATGATGGACAAGTACACGCCGGTGACCCGAGAACGGAATGCAAGCCACCCGAACACGAAGGCGAGCAGGCCTGGAACAAGGACGACAAGTAGCATGGCGAACCAGAAATGATCGAAGCCGTACCAGAACCAGGGCAACTGATCCCAGTTCAAAAACACCATGAAGTCTGGCAGTTCCGGATTTCCATATACACCGCGAGTTCCGATCTGGCGCATGAGGTACATGCCCATGGCATAGCCACCGAGCGCAAAAAACGCGCCGTGGCCGAGACTCAGTATCCCGCAGTAACCCCAGACAAGATCCAGTGAGATGGCTAGCATCGCAAAACAGAGATATTTGCCCATCAACGTCACGGTATACGTAGACACGTGAAATGGGTTGTCCTGGGGTACTGCCAGATTGAGAACAGGTACCGCGATCGCAAGGACGCCTAGTGTACAGAGTAGTACCCAGCCACCCCATTCGTGATTCATCAGTCGACGTGTGAGCATCAGTTCTCAGCCGCACGGCCCTTCTGTGGGAATAGACCCCGTGGACGCTTTTGAATGAACAGGATGATAAATACGAGGACCAGTATCTTGGCAACGACGGCACCGGCCATGGGTTCCAGAATTTTGTTGACGAGCCCAAGTGACAATCCAGCGACAAGCGTTCCCCAGAGATTGCCAACCCCCCCGAAGACCACAACCATAAAAGAGTCGACGATGTAACCTTGCCCCAGATTGGGTCCGACGTTGGTCAATTGCGAGAGCGCAACGCCCGCGACACCAGCGATGCCGGCGCCAAGGCCGAATGTAAGGATGTCCACGCGCGTTGTATTAATGCCCATCGCTTTGGCCATCGCACGATTCTGAGTGACCGCTCGAACTTCCAACCCCAGTCGCGTTCTTTGCATCACAAGCCATAGCGCAGCGAAAACTATGAGTGTGAAGATGAAAATATAGAGTCGTGAGTAGGTGATCGAGAGACCCTGGACGATCTCAAGTGAACCGCTCATCCATTCGGGGCTCGCAACGGAACGGTTCAGCGGGGAGAAGATACTACGAACTGCTTGCTGTAACACGAGGCTGACGCCGAACGTTGCCAGCAGCGTTTCCAACGGGCGGCCATAGAGAAATCTGATGATACCCCGCTCGATGGCGATGCCGACCAACCCGGACACCACAAACGCGCTGGGTATGGCGATGAGCAATGAGTAACCCAGTGCGTCCGGCAACATGAGCTGTATGACGTAGGTCGTGTAAGCCCCAAGCATCATGAGTTCACCGTGCGCCATATTGATGACCCCCATGACGCCAAATGTAATGGATAAGCCAATGGCCGCCAGCACCAGTATTGAACCGAGACTGAGTCCAAAGAACAGAGTCTCGATGACAGCGTACCGATCCAAGGTCTGCTGGATACGTTTGAGCGAACGTTCAGCAGCAGCTTTGATTTCGGGTGTCTCTTCCGGACTCTCCGAGATTTTTAGTAACCGCGTTCGCACCTCGGAAGAAATGTCGTGACCGGCAGCTCGAACTGCAGCAAACCTTGTTTCAGGATCATCTGCCTGAAGGTCATAGATGGTGCGTATCCTTGCGATCGCTTGCTTGACGTCGGTGTCCTGCTCGGCTTCATCGTGTTGGATCAGAACGCTGATGGTGTCGGTGTCGAGAGAAGCGGACATGGCTTCCACAGCCGCCAGTCTTGCCATGGGATCCGGATTGTCCAGCTGTAGGCCTGCGATCAGGCTGCGAAGCAGTCGACGTAATTTGTTATTAACGGTAATTTTCTTGACTGACCGTCGGCTGTCCTCGCCAATCTCCAGGTCATTGAGGATGTCAAACAGGAGGTACCCTCTATCTTTTCTGGTTGCGAGCACAACCGTGTCTGTTTTTTTTCTGACATACAGCTGTCCTTCTAGTAAAGCGGTCAGGACAGCGATCCGTCTTGGATGTTCAGTTTTTGCGATAGATCGGGCTGACGCAGCTTTGTCGTCGAAGGATCTTGTGTTCAGGGCATCAAGAAGAGAAAGGAGAGCATCATCGTCGTTGGCGTATGCCAGGGAAATCGTTGTCGCGAGCGCGAGGTAGATCGTGCAAACGACCGCGCGTGCCATCGTTCGACGCAACATTGCTGAGCAGTTCACTGGGGAATCCAAACACTTTGAAAAAGGAACGGCGACGGCAAAAGTGGTTTGCCGTCGCCGTGTTAGGTATTACTCGTAGTTCTGTCCGGAGCACTTTCCGGTCTTGACGTTGTAGTTGCCGCAAGCGAGCGGTGCCATCCAGTCAGCGGTGATGTCTTCAGATCCGGGAAGGTGATCTGACCATGCGTCTCCGACAACCGTGCCTGCTGTCTCCCAGACGATATCGAACTGACCATCATCCTGAATTTCGCCGATCAGTACGGGTTTGGTGATGTGATGATTGGGCATCATGGTGGCCATGCCTCCTGAAAGATTAGGCACGGTGACACCGATAATGGCCTCCTGGACAGCATCAGAATCGGTGGTGCCCGCTTTCTTCACGGCTTCAGCCCACATATTAAAGCCTATGTAATGTGCTTCCATCGGGTCATTGGTGACGCGATTTTCGTCGTCAATGAACTCGATCCACGAATCGATGAAGTCATCATTGATATCTGCTTCTACGCTCATGAAGTAGTTCCATGCAGCGAGGTGACCGACCAGGGGACCTGTATCAAAACCTGAGAGTTCTTCTTCACCAACCGAGAATGCGATGACGGGGATGTCCTCTGCGGAAACACCCTGGTTCCCGAGTTCCTTGTAGAAGGGTACGTTTGCGTCACCATTGATGGTTGAAACGACAGCGGTTTTCTTGCCTGATGAACCGAATTTCTTAATGTCTGAAACAATTGACTGCCAGTCGGAGTGACCGAACGGTGTGTAGTTGATCATGATGTCAGGATTACTGACGCCTTTCGCTTTCAGATAGGCTTCCAGAATCTTGTTGGTGGTTCGTGGATAGACATAATCCGTGCCTGCTAGAACCCACCGCTCAACGCCTTCTGCCATAAGATAGTCAACAGCAGGGATCGCTTGCTGGTTGGGTGCGGCTCCCGTGTAAAACACGTTCTTGGACGATTCCTCACCCTCGTACTGTACTGGGTAAAACAGCAAGCCGTTCAGTTCTTCGAACACCGGTAACACTGATTTACGCGACACAGACGTCCAGCAGCCAAAGACGACATCCACCTTTTCTTTCTCCAGTAGTTCTCGTCCTTTTTCAGCAAACAAGGGCCAGTTGGATGCAGGGTCAACAACCACAGCTTCCAATTGCTTGCCTAATAGGCCCCCGGCCTTGTTCTGCTCTTCAATCATCATCAGCATCGTGTCCTTCAGCGTCGTCTCGCTGATCGCCATTGTGCCTGACAGTGAGTGCAACACGCCCACCTTAATGGTCTCTGCGCTAAATGCCGGCGAAGCAAAGGTGGAACAAAGTAACAGACAGATTCCTATTCTGCGGAAAATGGCTGGGATATAGGTAAGTGGTTTCATGTAGTCTCCTGTATGGTCTATGTGTCAGCTGAGTGGTGCTGATGCGAGGTAGAGAGGAGCAATCTGTGTGCCAATGGATCTATAGGCGTTATGGGGCACCTGTAGAGGTGGGTTTGCACAGGGCTGGTGCAATTGCGTCAAAGAGATGCAGGTAAGGCACCATGACGGTTCTATTTGTCATGGAGTGTATTCCGGGTAACGAACGTATGCTTTTTCGAATTGAGCCTGCTTCATCGAATTATGGCGTAATGTGATGTCAGTGGACGAGTCGGAGTCTTGGAGAAGTGACCGTATGGTCCCCGACCATTCAATGTTTTCGCTGCGAGATGGGCACCGGTCCAAATTTTTTCAGCGGACGAAGCGAGTGTTGACGAGTCTACCAATTTGAAGACGGTGACCGGTTGGGTCGCAGCGGAGTCAGAATGCTAAAGCAGGTGAAAACGCGGTGGACCACATGGTCTGCATGGCTTTGGTCAACACTGACGAAACAGTAGGTACAACCAAGGAGACAAAACGATGACACCGGATCAGATTACGATGGTCAAGAACAATTGGCAGTAGGTGACCCCGATCGCTGAACAGGCGGCGCAACCGTTTTACGATCATTTGTTTGAACAGAACCCTCTGTTCAAATCAGACACGAAAAGCAAGGGGAAAAAGTCGATGACGATGATCACAACAGCCGTGAACAGTCTGGATAAGGTCTAGGTGATATTGCCCGCAGTGGAGGATTTGGGAAAGCGCCATGTTGGCTGCGGCGTTGTTGATGAGCACTGCGATGCTATAGGTACTTCGTTGCTATGGACACTCGGACAAGGATTGGGTGATGCGTTTACGCCGGATGTCAAAGAAGCCTTGACGTAGACCTTGGTTGAGCTCGTAGGCGCCAGGAAAAAGGCTGCAGAAGCAGCCCGATGAACCGTTTGTCATCGGAACGCCGGGCTCGATCGTCTCTACAATGCCAGGCGTTGTTCCTCTTCTTTTTCAGATGTTGTAGCCAAGTTCTTTAGCGAGTGCCTTCCAACTCTTGATGCCACGGCGTACACAATCTTCTTCAAAATCTCTGATGCGCAGATCCCGTTGCGATGTCGTGAGTCCTGGAACGTCCGGTGACCAGTCATCACCGTTCATCGGCGTGTAGAAACTGATACGGCGTTCTACGGCGACCGCCAGCATGGCGAGCGCCATCGGACCTGGCTTGTGTAACGGCCCATGTTTCAGCGCTACGCATGAAGTTTCATCGTCAGCGCCCAATTGACGCCACCTTGGTTGTTTGCATGCGCCAATCGTAGCTGAGCGGCTGCTTGGGTTCGATGGTGGCAGGATGGTTTTTCGATAAATTACCGATAAAAAATACTTTCGAAAAACCATAAGTACGAGTGAGGGTTCACGTCATGGCGTCGTCCGGATTTTGCACGGCGACTTCAATCTCGTTCTGATCACTGCTGGGCATGCCGATCATCTCATCGTACGAACTGCGGTGAGACAACAGAGTTTTCCGTATGCCCAGGCCAACAAAGGGTTTTTTCGCATCGTTTTGGCTTCGGAAACTCGCGATTCCGTGCTCGTCAGCAATATCGTAGGTCACTCCATCGGCGACTACCTGCGTGAGATATAACTGCGGATCAATGCTTCTAATGCGCAATAACGTGATTTTATTCCGAAACGTCGGAAGCTGTGCCAGCTTGAGTCTGCTCATCTATGAGTCACTGAATTTTTAGGTGAATACGCTCAAGTCGAGAGTGTGGATGGGTTGCGCTGATTTCTCTGACACAACTCGTTAGTATCCGCACATGAGCGATTCAGCCCCAATGCGATATTGATGAACGTCGCTGTCATTGGCGCCGGTGCTGCCGGTCTTGTCACCGCCCATGAGCTGAATCGTGCAGGCCACGAAGTGACCGTTATTGAACAGTTGGGTCATGTCGCGGGTGTCTGGCAGTATCACGAGGGCGTCGAAGAAGACCTGCTTGGGAACACGGAAAACAGGATTCACTCCTCGTTGTATGAGAGCCTGCAGACGAATCTACCGAGGGACCTCATGGCGTTCCTGGATTTTACGTTTGATACGAAGGGCGGTGGTCAGGATGACTGGCCTCGCTTCCCGCATCACACTCAGGTATCTGAATATCTGAATCGGTTTGCCGACCACTTTGATCTTCGTCAAATCATCAGATTTAACGAGCGTGTGTTGGCGGTCTCCAGAAAAGGATCAGCCTGGACAGTGACTACCACTCAGGGCGGTTCTGTTTTTGATGCCGTTGCGGTGTGTAACGGTCATTATGCCAAACCTCGAGTTCCAGAGATCGAAGGGCTCGCTTCAATTCCGCATGTGATGCACAGCCACAACTATCGTCGACCCGACGGGTTTCGAGGACATACCGTGGCGCTCCTTGGCGCGTCAGTGTCTGGTTTCGATATCCATCGAGAAATATCGACGACTGCAGACGCCGTATACCTGTCTGGCGAAATGTTTGATGATCTGGCGGACGAAAAACGCGTGAATCGTAACGTGACTCTTGTTCCTCAAGTCTTAGCCTGCGACCAGGATCGCTGTCTTCATTTTGCGGGCGGGTCGGTTAGCAAACCTATCGATACGTTCATGTACTGCACGGGTTATCACTACGACTTTCCGTTCCTGTCTGATGCCATCATCGTCGACGATAATTGGGTGAAGCCACTATATCAGCAGCTTTTACACATCCATCATCCGACATTGGCGTTCATTGGCATCCCCCTCCGCGTTATCCCTTTCCCGCTGTTCCAGATGCAGGCACGGTGGTTTTCTCATCTGCTCTGCGGCGACTTTACGTTACCTCCTGTCGGTGAGATGCAGGCTGACGAGCAATTGATATTCGAGCGTCAAACCGCGAGCGGTGGTAAACAACGTAATGTTCATGTGCTGGGAGATAGCCAGGGCGACTATATCAATCTGTTGGCGTCACAGTGTGGTGAGGACCCCCTGCCGGCATGGTTTGCAGAACTGACGAACGCCCACTTTGAGAATACGGTGAAACTCGGTCCGAAGTTCCGTGCCGGTGCTCTCCCCGACAGCGCGCCCACGGTCGTCGCTAGTTTGGTGGCAGAATAATAACTCCTGGCAATGTGTCCGGATCCGGATTCCGAAGTTAGATTTTTATTCCCACCCTAAAACTGACTGAACGACTTCAAAGTCGCAGTCCTCTCGCGCCCGCCTATTCGACCCAGTATGTCGCGCGCTGCGCTGTGAATGCATAAATCGAGAGGAACGACCAGGGATTGTCGCTGTGCGTGATCAGTAGTTCGATCGCTTCCCTACAACGGGTAAAGAGACTGGGAGAATCTGTCGTCACGTGCAGCAGAGGCCGGTTTTCATCGCCCTGTGGTCCTCTGGGTTGGATACCCGTTCGCGTGATATACGGTTCTGCTTCGAGCACCCTGGTCAAGGTGCCTATATCTCCCTTGTGCAGGGCCATCGTTACATTTCGTGCGGTAGTTTGACCAAGGATGTTCATGCCGTATCTTCCTGCTGAAGGATCTCGGTGACTTCGTTATTGCCCTGATCTTTTGCGATGTCGATCAGTGGCCTTCCTTCGTCATTGCTGATATCCGCATCTGCACCCATTGAAATAAGCACGGTCATCATCTCAAGCTGCCCGCAGGTCGCAGCAAACGCAAGCGGCGTCTGCCAATCCAGCGGGTGTGCTTCGTCGTCCTGGCGGTAAATGCGGAAGCGGGCTTCAAGTAGCTCTTTATTTTCCGCAATCAGATACCGGAGACGTTCCTCGTTGTTCCCCGCAACAGCATCGAAAACATCGACGTCGCAGGTGGCGATGTACTCGGCAAGTTCCGGGTTGCCCCCAGTTTGTGCGAATTGCAATGGTGTTGCTGCATGATGCTGGTCTCGAACCCCAAGATCTGCGCCGCATTCGATCAGCAGTTTCACCATCTCAAGATGATTAGACCATGCTGCCTCGTGTAGCGGTGCCCGATGCGTTAGGCGATCCATAGAAAACCCCATATCGGCCATCGTGCGTACAGCATCTAATTGGTTCGACGCCGCAGCGTCAATCACGAGACTGGGATACTTTTCTTCGGTCTGGCGAACGAGATCCGCGTCACTATCGAAGAGTGTTTGTGCAACTGTTTTGTCACCCGCGGCGATTGCACCCACAAACTGATCGATGTTCGAAACCTCCGATTTTCGAGCGCCCTTTTCGACCAGATAGTCAGCCAGATCAGGATGCCCTCGCAGGAGTGCCAATTCGTAAAGGCTTTGACCGGTTTCGGGAATGTCTTCGAGTTGGGTGCCATGGTCTATGAGGATCCTGGCGCGTTCAACATGATGGTTATCGATCGCGAATCGTAGCTGATAGAAGAGGGTACCCTCCGAATGTTCGACCAGTTTGCCATCTTCCTCGAGGAGCCATTTGTTGCGATCGTTGGTCGCAAGCCCGTATTTGAGCAGCAGTTCCAGGACGCTCGTTCCTTCAGTAAACATGCGGTTGTACAACGCCTGACTATCATTGGGATCGGCGCCAGCTTCTAGCAACAACGTCGCGAGTTCCGTACAGGCTTCATGTTCGGGCTGATTGATCGGTCCCATTTCGCCCTCGCCGAATGCACCAGTGAGCGCTGTAAATCGATATTGCCCTGCCCACATGTAGTGGGCGTTGGCGTCAGCACCAGCATTGATGAGCACGCGTGCAACCTCGAGTGTGGACCCTTGCCCCAGTCTGGAATAGCAGGCATATAGCAACGGTTCCCAGTCGAAGTAGCCTCCGCGTTGATGAACGAGAGATGGATCTTCTTTGAGGAAATCGCAGACTACAGCTGCGTTACCGGCGCAGGCTGCGGCCCAGATGTTCGCAGTCGCGAGCCCTGCATCTTCCGTTAATAGATCACGTGCACGTTGCCAGTTGGAGGGGCGGTCCGACTGGTCGTACACCAGGCAGGCGAGGGACTCAAAAGTATAGTCGGTATTCTCAGTACCGACGAAGACTTTGAGCTGCACCCAGGTGGCAAAGCCGTATTCACGAGCGATGACAAGTTGTGCCGCGTTTTCATCAAACGTTGAGTCAGGGACATCATCGTTGGTGGCATTTGAATATTCTGGATGGTAGGTCCGGATGCGTGACAGTGCTTCGGTGTTGCCGTTTGCGTGTGCATGTAAGAGCTCGGTAGCTTCAGATAGGAGTTCATTGAGTCTCCGATCGTATCCGATCTGTTTAGTCATAGTGTTCTCCATGGGTTAGAGGGAGCTAGAACCACCGGATCTCAGGTCATCAACATAGTCTTTCAGACTGGGCCAACTGGAGAAGCCGTGTTCGCGTGCGACGGCCAGCCTTGCTCGTAACTGAGTGAGTCGGTCGGGTTGTTGATCGAGGACCGCCATTAGACTGTTTAACGTGTTTGTTCCACCTCATTGGAAATTAGATTGTAAAGTACGCGCGTCGCGCTTCAGAAAGACCAGCGACCGTGAAACGGGTAGCATCTGCCTATCGCTCACCTAGGAGTCAGTGGTCTTCGGGTGTAACGATCCAGTCGAGGGGGATCGATTGCGACATGACCAGCTCCCCTCACTGCCCGATGTCCCCGTTTCAGGCTGAAAGAATATGTCGATAATCAGATCGTCTTGTTATGGAAGGGGGACTTCGGTCCCTTTCCGCTGACTGGTGACGACCTTTAAACGCCGTCCAAATAATATGAGTCGCTATAGCGAGAACGTCCAATGCCGCGCGTAAACGCGGTTACACCTGGGCGATGTCCCTTTCCCTGGTTACGTCTTCATGGCTGTTTCGGGCAATGAGCGAAAGTATTTCACCACGAGATGGACCATTCACGCGAGAACCACCATCTCCTCGTCCGATAAACCTTAGCGTGCGTGCGATGACACGCCAGTCTTTCATGAATTCACCTGGTTTCTCCATGAGGTTAAACGTCCGCATGGCCCCCCGTAAGACATGAACATCTTTACGGATTGCCTCTCGCATCGCATTGCCGAACAGAGACTGCAGACGGTTTCGTACCCCTCTGGGTCGCGGGGTGGTAGTGTCATCCGCCATCATTGCCCGCGCACGTTTGATGGCCTTTTTGTCGTCAGCAAGGCTAGCCTGGAAGATAGGACGTAGTTCCTCTTCCGTACGTTGATCAAACACGAGTGCACGTTCGTGTGGTGAGGCGATCTCGTCTAGCACGTTGGCGAGCACATGAGCATGAATGATGCCGGTACTGCAACCTCGTCCATAGAGTGGATTCGTGCGTACCGCTGCATCACCAACCGCAAAGTAGTTCAGCGCAACAGGTTTCTTATCGGTCACGTAGTGGTGCCATGCTGCATGAATATCTGAAAAGCCGAATGAACCGGTAGTTGCTTCTGCCTTGTCTTCGGCGACCCACCGGTTGAGGCCCGGGATGGATCGACAGATCCGATCGTATGTCTCGCTGTCCCGTATTGCCTCGAGCAGTTCGGTTTCTTCTCGATGGATGCAGACAATAACGGCGAAATGTCCACCGTCTCCCGGGAACACACCAAACTTAATAAAGCCCAGATCACCTGTTGATGGTTCTGCAGGATCACGTTCTGGCTCCTCTACACCTGGCAGGAGTTTGTAATGACGGGTGTAGTAGATGATTTCTGCATCATCAACTTCAGATTCGATGGTGGCGCCGGTGTCACGCAACCGGTCACGCAGTTTGCTGTTGCGACCACCGGCGTCCACAACAATGTCCGCGAGGAGTTGCTCAGATTCTCCTCCACGTTGTTTTAGCGTGATGCCCGTAACGGTGGTCAGGTCTGCGCTCTGTTCGGTAATGAGTCCGGTGACGTTCACGTTGCTTCGGATTTCAATACCAGCAGCGCGTTCCGCATAGCGTCGAAACACCGTCTCCATGGTCGCGCGACGGCACATCATTATCCAGAGCTTCTCATCTTCGGGGTCCGGTCGGTATCTCGACTTGAGGTCTGGGGGCAGCATACTTTCGAATGACACCTTTCGTGCGCCGGCAGCAAAAAAATCGTCGATGAGATCTGGAAAGCTCTCCTGGAGTAGATTGCTCATGACTGCGAGAAAAGCGTGAGGGTGTCGAAACTGCGCCGCACCACGGCGGTTCCAGCCAAAAAAGGCTTCGTCAGGACCACCTTCAGGGGGTGGCGTGTCACGCTCGACTACCGTGACCTGATGCCCGGCTTTGGCAAGTGCAAGCCCCGTGCATAGTCCCGTGATGCCGGCCCCAACGATAATTACGTTCACTTTATTACTCTCCACTCACGGTCTGATCGATTGGATCGAGATTAACCGAAGTTGAAGGTTCTGACGATCAGTAAGGACTGGAGTTCACTGAACGTTAACCTGTACGTGGTCGAACGCGGTAAATTGGCCACATGGAAGTGTGGAACAGGCGCCAAAGTCTGCAAACTGCCCATGAGATACTGACGACAGGGATTCACCAACGAATAAGCATATCATTACTATCTAAAATCCTGTGTTGTATGTGCACGGAACACACAATCGCTCATTCGACAACGCGAAATTAGCAAGGGCAGAAGAACTTTTAACGCTGGTTTGAGAACTGCCGTGCGACAGGACTTGGACGTGATCATGATTGTTGAAATGCATGAATTTTAATCCATTCAGATTACGTTGATGGTGGCCGAGAGCGGTGTGCCGTTGCTGCCGACGTTGCATACCATGTCCATCGACAAAGCGCTTTAGCGACTCCTGTCCTGCGTGCCACTGGTGCAATAAGGACAGATTCGCCCGATGTTGTCGGAGTTATTGCTCGGTGTCATTCACCAGGAACTGCTCTCTATGGTCAACGGGGGGATCGAATTGCGTGCGAAATTCTGACCAATTCGAATTCTGTCAGAAACACGATCCGGAATAGGGGAGTCAATCACTTGCAATCCTCCATTTTGACCAGCGAGAGAACTTACGGCACGCGCAGTATGAAACTAGCACTGGATGAGCTTCTAAACGTCGGTGATATCAGCCAAGAGCTCTACGATCAGGTTCTATTGAACTATTAGTGTGCATCGGTGCGCCTATTGTGCATTGGTGCACCGTTGCTGACCATTGGGCAAAAAGTTTCGAGGTTGTGACTTCTCAAGCTTGTAGGTTCCGCCTGGCTTAGGCAAACTCTTGGATAGATCATCCAGGATCCGCTAACTTGACCTACTGCGTTGCTGCCGTCCTCGACGAGGGCATCTGTTTTGTCTCGGACTCGCGAACCAATGCGGGTGTCGACAATGTCAGCAGCTATTCGAAGATGCACACCTTCGGCAGTCCAGGCGGTAGTCAGGTCATTTTACTTTCCGCAGGTAATCTGGCGACGACCCAGGCCGTCATTGACGTCGTTGAGAAAGATATGCAGCAGATGGCCACGCAGAATCTCCTGAATACATTGAGTCTCGCTGATGCTGCAGATTACATCGGTCAAATCAGTCTGATACAACAGGAAAAGACAACCGGAGATGGAGTCGACTACGAGGCGAGTTTCATTGTAGGCGGACAGCTCGTAGGGCAGGAGCCTGCGGCGTATCTGGTGTATCCGCAGGGTAATCACATTACTTCGTCGAGGGACACTCCTTACCTGCAGACTGGCGAGACCAAGTTTGGCAAACCGATTCTCGACCGTATCGTCACACTCGAGTCGAGTCTTGAGACGAGTGCTTTGTGCTGCCTGGTTTCCATGGATTCAACGATGCGCAGTAATCTGAGTGTTGCGCCACCGATCGACGTACTGGTTTATGAGCGTGATAGCTTTTCAGCAGAACGACGGTATCGATTCGATGAGAATAGTGAGTACCTTCGTCAGCTTAAGCTCCAATGGGATGTCGAACTGAAGAAGGCATTCTCGGCTTTGCCGCCGATCTCGTGGAGCAGCAACTGGGACAAAGGCTCTGAGAAGCAGCTGCGCTGATCTGCTCAGTCACCTGACATTCTGAACAATCACCCGAAAGGTGCGTACCGATGCCCGTCACGGTCGCGTTGAATCATTCGACAGAGTACGAGTTTGATCGTCTTGTGGATATTCATCCACATGTCGTGAGGCTGCGCCCTGCGCTTCATACTCGTACACCGATTAAGTCCTATTCGCTAAAGGTGACGCCAGCGGATCACTTCGTGAACTGGCAGCAGGATCCTTTTGGTAATTTCCTGGCTCGCTATGTATTTCCAGAGCGTAGCCGACGGCTTCGGTTTGAGGTGGATCTGATCGCAGAAATGACCGTGATTAACCCGTTCGATTTCTTCCTCGAAGAAGAAGCGCAGGTGTTTCCGTTTCAATACGACAGTGACGTTAAGCGGGATCTCGCGCCTTACTTGCAGCGCAACCCTAGTGGTCGCCTCGTGCGCGCCTGGTTGAATCGCGTGAAGCTGAAGCCGCAGGGGACCGTCGATTTTCTGGTCGCTCTCAATCAACGTCTGCAGAATGATGTCGGCTACGTGGTACGTATGGAACCTGGTGTACAGACGCCAGAGCAGACGCTGAAGCTTGGCTTGGGTTCCTGTCGAGATAGCGCGTGGCTGCTGGTGCAGATTTTGAGAACACTGGGTCTTGCTGCGCGGTTTGCGTCTGGCTACCTTGTCCAGTTGTCTTCTGATGAAATCCCTCTCGAAGGACCTACCGGGCCGGGCTCGGATTTCACAGATCTCCATGCCTGGGCAGAAGTTTATCTGCCGGGTGCTGGGTGGGTAGGCCTCGATCCAACGTCGGGTCTGTTTGCCGGGGAGGGACACATCCCTCTGGCGTGTACCCCTGAGCCCGGAAGCGCCGCCGCAATCGCCGGTGCAACGGGTCCCTGCGAAGCGAACTTCAGTTACGACAACAGCGTCAGTCGAATTCATGAAGATCCTCGTGTCACGCTTCCGATCAATGACCATGAGTGGATGAAAGTGGACCTGTTGGGACAGCAGGTGGACGACCATCTTCGTGAGCAAGATGTCCGATTGACGATGGGTGGTGAACCCACGTTTGTGTCAGCGGACAACATGGAGGGACCAGAGTGGAACACGGAGGCAATGTCGCCTGAGAAACTGGCACTGGGCCATGAATTGTTTGACGACCTTGCAGACGAATTTGATCAGGGTGGATTCAGACACTACGGCCAGGGGAAATGGTATCCCGGTGAGCCACTTCCACGGTGGGCACTGACGCTCTATTGGCGTAAGGATGGGCAACGGATAACGCGTTGCTCTGATCGAATTACCAGTCCAACGTCAGCGAAGGCTTGTAGCCTGAAAGATGTTGAGCATTTTGCACGCACACTCTGTGAACTACTGGATATCCACAGTGATTTCCTTATTGCGGCCTACGAGGACAGTTCAAGCCTGATCCGAGAGGAAGCGGAACTGCCGCATAATCTCTCTCCCTCTGATGAAAGGCTCAAGGATCCGCTGCAACGCGCCCGACTATCACGTCTGCTCGATCAAGGCGACTTGACCCGCGTGGCCGCGTGGGTACTGCCCATCGCGTGGAATCACACCGGAGAGGCAGAGGGGGTTTGGGAATCTGCCGCCTGGCCGTTAAGGCGCAGTCACTTGTTTCTGCAGCCAGGGGATTCGCCCGCGGGACTAAGGTTGCCCCTCGACTCCCTTCCCTGGCGGTATGAAGAAGATATCGAAGAAGATCAACCGCAGGATCCGTTTGCAGCTAACACCATGGTTCGACGTGACGGACGTCCATCACATCGACAACGAACCGACGTGAGGACTATTCCACACACAGCGCTATGCATCGAATTGAGGGATGAGGTTTTGCACCTCTTTATGCCACCAGTTGCAAAACTTGACCCCTATCTTGATCTGGTGCGATGTGTTGAAGCCGCTGCCTCTGCGAAAGATGTCCAACTGGTACTGGAAGGCTATGATCCACCGTCAGATACCCGCCTTCAGAAGCTATCCGTAACGCCAGATCCCGGTGTAATCGAGGTAAACGTCCACCCGAGTGAAAGTTGGGCGCAACTCAGTCACGTCACTGAGTTGCTCTATGACAAAGCAAAATTGCTGAGGCTGAGTACTGAGAAATTTATGCTGGATGGCAGACACACAGGCACCGGGGGTGGCAATCATGTGACCCTCGGGGCGGCAAAACCTGTTGATAGCCCGTTCCTAAGGCGTCCCGACCTACTGCGTAGTCTGCTGATCTACTGGCAACGCCATCCTTCGTTGTCGTACCTTTTTTCAGGACTGTTCATTGGTCCCACAAGTCAGGCGCCACGCGTGGATGAAGCCCGAGATGACAACCTCTACGAGCTCGAAATCGCCCTCTCGCAGTTACCGTTAGGGGATACAGAACGTCCATGGTTGGTAGATCGTGTCCTGCGCAATTTCCTTGTGGATCTGACAGGCAATACTCATCGTGCAGAGTTCTGTATTGACAAACTCTACGCGCCGGGAAGTGCTAGCGGTCGCCTGGGACTCGTTGAGATGCGCGCTTTTGAGATGCCACCGCATGAACGAATGAGCCTGCTGCAGATGTTGTTGATCAGAGCACTGGTTGCGATGTTCTGGGATAAACCACTAGAGGGGAATCTTGTTCGATGGGGCACGGCCCTCCACGATCGCTTCATGCTGCGCCACTTCGTCCAGGAGGATTTCTCGGAAGTTATCGGAGATCTGCGGCGATACGGTTTTCCATTCTCGTTGTCGTGGTTTGATGCGTTCTTTGAATTTCGCTTTCCGAGATTGGGGACGATGGCGGTCAAAGACGTTCGACTTGAACTCCATCATGCGCTGGAACCATGGCATGTACTTGGGGAGGAGTCTGGCTCGCAAGGTACTGCAAGGTTTGTCGACTCCAGCGTGGAAAGGTTACAGGTGAGTGTCTCCGGGTCATCTCGCGGCCAATACATCGTGACGTGCAATGGGAGGCGCGTACCACTCGTCGCCACCAGCGCGGACCAGCTTGTGGGCGGTGTGCGATTTAAAGCGTGGCAGCAGACCTCTAGCCTGCATCCTTTGATCGAACCTCATGTCCCGCTGGTGTTTGACGTGTTTGATACGTTGAACCAACGTGCACTGGGGGGGTGCCGCTATCACGTCTCTCATCCTGGAGGACGTACCTACGAGACCTATCCCGTGAATGCGTCAGAGGCCGAAGCTCGGCGCAACGCCCGATTTTTCAAGCATGGTCATTCCCAAGGGACACTAAATCTAACGGAAGAGAACGTGAACCCTGATCATCCGCTCACGTTGGATCTTAGACGACCTTTTCCTTCGGAGGTTTGAGTAGCTGGCGTTGCCGAAGGTGAACGTCCGGGTCAAACCAGTGGCGTGCGAGGACTTCGTGTGTTGCTGAGATCTCTTTTTGGATCTGATCGATGAATTTTGAAAGATGCTGTTCCGCGAGTAGCTTCACCACATCTTGGTTGTGGATCTTCTTAATGACCTGGTTGATTCGGCGAGCGGGTATGGTGTTGCGCGGCATCGTGCTCACTGTACGTTGAACTTCGAAAAGGCAATGTGCGACCGACCGAGGGAAGCTTTCATCGTTGAGTAAAAACCTGACGACGTGTTCACCGGCGACGCGTTCTCGAATGGCTTGGCGATAGGCCTGATAGGCAGACAGAGAACGCAATACACTCATCCAAAGAATATTGTCGTGTTGTTGAGATTGCCCATTCCTGGCATCAATGAGATTGAAGCAACCTACATCGAGAATCCTGGTGGTCATATCTGCACGTTCCAGGTTGCGTCCGATGGTGAAAAATTTATAGGCTAGATCATTGCTCATGTTACTGGCCAGCAAGCCGATTAGTTGATGGCAACGCCCAAGGATCTCCTGCATGAATTTGTGCCGATAGGTTCGATCTAGAGCCTGCGCATAGTGTCGTTTGATGTAGAGGTGAAGTGCGTTGACGATAGTCCAACTTTCTGTGGGCATGATTTCGCGAATGGTCCTAGCGTTGCCCCTTGCAGCAGCACTTGCACTCAGCAGTGAGCCATGGTCATCGTCCAACAGAAAAGTGACAACACGCCTTTCATCTGTAGCACTGAAACGCTTTGCATAGGCTTTGTTGACTCCGCAAATTTGAATCAGGCCATCCCAGGTGTGATCGACGTCAGGAAGATCCAGCATGAGTTCGGTGTTGATCGATATTAGGCGCGCCGTGGACTCTACGCGTTCCATGTAACGGCCGAGCCAGTATGTGCGTTCTGCTACACGGGATAACATCAGCTTTCCCCGGCAATCCAGGTGTCCTTACTGCCACCACCCTGAGACGAATTGACAACAAGTGAGCCTCGTTCCATGGCGACCCGGGTCAAACCGCCAGTGGTTACGTAAGTCTCTTTTCCCTGTAACACAAAAGGCCGCAAGTCTACGTGTCGCGGTTCGATGCGTCGGTCGCAGAGTATAGGCACCGTCGACAGGTT
>CAJWYI010000025.1 GCA_913049815.1 uncultured Gammaproteobacteria bacterium | reverse complement strand
ACGACAACATCCGAGCCGCCGATCGAGCGCCCAACCCATCGGTCAATCGATCAGACAGATACTGTGTCAAATCCTGACGTTGTATCTGAAGCAGATCGCGCCCTTTCTTTTCGATCCACTCCGAAAGCTGCCGAAGGTCCCTTCGATAGGCACTCAAGGTGTTTTCAGACAGTCCTTTTTCCAACCAGAGGGCATCGATAAAGCTGTCGATCAGAGGCTGATTCTGCATGAATCCCATTTTACACAATGGGGAACTGATGAGGTTACCGTCGGCAACTTTGCGCCAACGGGCAGTGGAAGGCGGCCCTTACGTCTCGCGCCTCAGGGCTGACCTCGCTCGCCGTAGTCGACCTAATTCAGCTTTTCTTTGATCCTCGCAGAACGGCCAGAACGTTCACGCAAGTAATAGAGTTTGGCTTTACGAACATCACCACGTCGTTTTACAGCGATGGATTCGACTAGCGGGCTGTGTGTCTGGAAAGTTCGTTCGACACCAACTCCGTGAGACGTCTTTCGCAAGGTGAAGGCCGAGTTCAATCCGCGATTCCGACAGGCAATAACGACACCTTCAAACGCCTGCAGACGCTCACGGTTCCCTTCGCGCACTTTGACCTGTACGACGAGAGTGTCCCCAGAACCGAACTCGGGTACATCACTCTTCAACTGTGCATTTTCGATCTGCTCGATAATCTTGTTCATGTCGTGCGCCCCTGGTCCCGTGTTGTCCGTGATTCTTTCATGACTCAGTTTCTGACCGATACTCGTCCAGCAACTGTTGCTCAATCTCTGTAAGCGTCCGTTCCCTGATCAGGTCCGGGCGCTTTTCCCATGTTTTTCCCAACGCCTGTTTCTGGCGCCACCGTGCAATCATTTGATGGTTACCACTCAGCAACACATCCGGTACTCGCTTACCTGCAATCTCCTTCGGTCGTGTGAATTGTGGATAATCCAGTAATCCATCCGAAAACGAATCCTGTGCTACCGAATTGCTGTCACCGAGGGCACCTGGCAACAGCCGGGTCACCCCATCGATGACCGCTAAAGCGGGCACTTCTCCACCGCTCAACACGAAGTCTCCCAGGGAGACCTCACGATCAATATCAGCATTGATTACTCGTTCATCAATGCCTTCGTAACGGCCACAGACCAATACGACACTACCCTTTGCTGCCCACCCTGCAAGGTCATCCTGCGAGAGCCGCCTTCCCTGAGGTGATAGATATACCACCTCAGTGCACTTATCGGCAGCGTCCTTCGCCGAGTGAATCGCTTCTCGCAGCGGCGCCACCTTCATCAACATTCCCGGGCCACCGCCATAAGGTTTGTCGTCCACCGTACGATGCAGATCCGAAGTAAAGTCCCGTGGGTTAAAACACCTCACGCTGATCAGTTCATCACGTAGTGCTCGTCCCGTGACACCGATCAGATGGTCTTCGGTGAAACTCTCTGGAAACAATGTGACCAATCCAAACCACACGTGCGCTTCCCGGCGTCATCCTTTCCGGTGAAAACTTCTCGGTGTAAAAGCATCCTCCGGGAAACCGACCAAACGTCAATAGTCGGCAGCCCAATCGACCCGAATCAATCCACCTTCCAGATCGACCTCCAGTATCTTCTCCTTTACATAAGGGATCATTCGATCCCGATCATCCACACTCTGATCACTGGGTTCAATCACCAACACATCATGAGCACCTGTGGCCATCACATGATCGACGTTGCCCAGGCATTCTCCCGATTCGTTGATCACCTGCATTGAGATCAGCTGGTGCCAGTAGACCTCTTCGTCATCCAAATCCGGCAAAAGTCCAACATCAACCTCGATGTCAATGCTCTTCCACTGCTCCGCCTCGTTTCGGTCGTCAATCCCCTGTAGTTTTACAATCAGACCGTTACTTTGTTGTTGTGCCGACTCCACTTCGGAATGCGATACCGCTAGAGCATTTCTAGGAGTCCTACGGACCAGCCGCCAGGGCTGGTAGTTCAAGATCTGCTCGGAAGGATTGGTGTAGGACGTCAACCGAATCCATCCTTTGATCCCGTAGGCACCGCCGAGTCTACCGACGATGACAAACCGTGCCTGGTCGTTTGAGTTAGGCAGCAGCACCGTCCGTTTCAGTCACTGAAGCTGCCTGCGCCTTGGCATAGTCACTAGCAACCTTCTTGACCCGGTCTGATGACTGCGCACCCTGGCGAATCCAATAGTCCATACGTTCAACGTCAAGACGGATGCCTTCGTCTGCACCCCGGGCGTTGGGATTGTAGAAACCAATCCGCTCAATGAAGCGACCATCACGTGCTTCACGCTTGTCTGCAACCGTAATGTGATAGTACGGACGTTTCTTACTTCCGGCTCTGGATAACCGAATCACTACCATCTTATTCATTTCCTTGAAAAAAATGTCATTCAGGGCGCGCCCGGGGCTAGCCTATGACGATGAACGAACACGTCACCCACTCACATACAGGCCCTAATACAAACAAAGGGGTGCGTCAGAAGCGGCGACATTGTAAGGGATTGATTCTCCGATTGAAACCGGGATTCCTAGGACCTCGAAGGCACTTTGGATCAGCGAAAACGTCGCCCACTCGGGGGATGCTGCATGGCGCTGCCGAGTCCGCGCATCATATTGGCCATGCCACCCTTCTTCGACATTTTCCGCATCATCTTCTGCATCTGTTTGTGCTGTTTCAAGAGTCGGTTCACATCCTGAATCTGGGTACCGGAGCCATTGGCAATGCGCTTTTTCCTCGACCCGCTAATGACATCTGGATAATGGCGTTCGTGGGGCGTCATTGAGTTGATGATCACTTCCATCTGACCAAACGGGTTTGCTTCGAACTTATCCGCCATCGTCTGGTTCATATTTCCCATACCGGGCAGTTTGTCGAGCAAACCGGTCACGCCTCCCATATTGTTCATCTGCTGGATCTGGTCGCGAAAATCCTCCAGGTCGAATTTCTGACCCTTTCGCATTTTTCGTGCAAGCTTCTGAGCCTTCTTCTTGTCGACCTTTCGTTCGGCTTCCTCGATCAGCGAGAGGACGTCACCCATGCCAAGTATCCGGGAAGCAATACGATCGGGATGAAATGCTTCAAGCGCGTCAACTTTCTCGCCCATACCCAGAAACTTGATCGGCTTCCCGGTAATGGCACGCACGGAAAGTGCGGCACCACCCCGTGCGTCACCGTCCGCCTTCGTGAGCACGACCCCCGTCAAAGGCAAAACATCATTGAAAGCTTGCGCAGTATTAGCCGCATCCTGCCCCGTCATGGCATCCACAACGAACAGCGTTTCTGCAGGACCAACCGTCTCGTGCACGACACTGATTTCGTTCATCATTTCATCGTCAACCGCGAGACGACCCGCAGTATCCAGGATCAGCACATCTGCAAACTGTCGGCGGGCTTCCGCGACCGCGTCCCGCGCGATCTGCTCCGGTTTCTGGTCGGTTGTACTATCGAAAAAGTCGACTTCGACTTCCGCCGCGAGTGTTTTCAGTTGATCAATGGCTGCAGGGCGATAGACATCGGCGCTCGCCAGCATGACCTTTCGGTTCTCACGCTGTCGCAGAAACAACGCCAGTTTCGCGGCTGTGGTGGTCTTACCTACCCCCTGCAAACCAGCCATGAGGATGACTGCTGGAGGTTGGGTCGCGAGATCCAGCCCGTTTTCGCCACCACCCATAGTGGCCACCAGCTCGTCGTTGACGATTTTGACAAACGCCTGGCCGGGCGAAAGGCTGGTATCTATCTCCTGACCTATCGCTCGGAGACGTACCTGTTCGACGAACTGCTTCACGACGGAGAGTGCAACGTCTGCTTCCAGCAGCGCAGTCCTCACTTCTCGAAGTGTTTCGCTAATATTTTCTTCGTTCAGGCGCGCTTTGCCGGATAATTTACTCAGCGTCCCTGTTAATCGTTCAGACAAAGACTCAAACACGGATTGACCTGCATCCTTTTATGTATAGACGGGAACTATTAAACCACTTGTATTCACATCCGTACCAGACATAGACGTCTATCAAGCTTGCCAAACGCGGCGAGGCACGGAACACTAGCAATATGTTAACGACCATTCTGGCAGTCCTCGCAAGCGCGCTTTATCTAACAGCCGCAGCCCTGCACCTGCAAAGCACGCGCACACAGCAGGCCGATACCTCGCGCCTAGTCATGCTGGGGCTGCTGGCCCTAATCGCTCATAGCGGGTTTGTTGCCCTTACCATCATGACGGACTCAGGCACAAACACGGGTGTCCTCCCCATGGGAACTCTAATGATGTGGGCGATTAACGGTCTGTATCTGCTCAGCTTCTTGAGGCGTCCAGTCACCAGCCTTGCGATCTTCCTGTTTCCTGTCTCGGCGCTCACCATTGGTCTTACATGGTGGCTCAGCGATGGTTCACGTATTCGGGATAATCTGGGTATCGGGCTAACCACCCACATCGCCCTTTCAGTAATCGCCTATGGTTTGTTAGCACTCGCAACAGTGCAGGCACTGTTCGTCGCCGTTGCCGACAAAAGCCTGAAGAATCGTGCATTCAATATCATGCGATTTGTGCCGCCGCTTCAAGCCATCGATAGCATGATGTTTGAGCAGATCAAGCTCGGCATCGTGTTCCTGACGCTCTCGATCGGCAGTGGTCTGATCTATTTTGATGCAAGTGTCCCGGGTCTAATCCACCATACCTTTATTTCAGTCGCGGCCTGGGCTGTTTTCGCCATCCTTCTTGGAGGTCGTTACCTTTGGGGATGGCGCGGCGTCATTGCCTCTCGCTGGACCGTGGCAGGATTCCTGCTGCTCGCGCTCGCCTATTTTGGTTCCAAGATTGTGCTCGAGGTCTTTCTAGGCAAAGTCTGACCGTCTTGACAGGTGCGCGTCACCGGCGCTACAACGACACTTCAAACACAGCCGAGGTCTCCTCGCTTGGAAGATCCATCGTTAGGCGCTCTTTTTGGCGCTGTCTTTGTTCTGGTCGTTCTGTCTGCATATTTTTCCGGCTCAGAAACCGCCATGATGGCGCTGAACCGCTATCGGCTGAAACACCTGGCCGATGGGGGTCATGGAGGCGCCAAACGGGCCAGTAGACTGCTGGAGCGTCCGGACCGGCTGCTCGGCGTCATTCTGATTGGCAACAATTTCGTCAATTTTTCAGCCGCCTCAATCACCACACTGATAGCAATCACGCTCTTCGGTGACAGTGGTGTCGCCATCGCGCCTGTTGTCACCACGCTGCTGTTTCTGGTCTTTGCCGAGGTTGCGCCAAAAACAATCTCTGCCGCTTATCCAGAGCGCGTGGCACTACCGTCCTCATATATTCTTGCGATCCTCCTGCGGATCTCATACCCCCTGGTGTGGGTCGTCAACGGTATTGCAAACGCCCTGCTCCGAGTGCTTGGAATCTCACAGGACGACGGATCCAATATGGCGCTGACAAGCGCTGAGCTCCGAACGGTTGTAAACGAGGGCCAGATCGGCGATCACCCACAGCACATGCTCTTGTCCATTCTCGACCTCGAACGGGTCACGGTGAATGACATCATGGTGCCGCGAAACGAAGTCTTTGCCATTGATATTGACGATGACGCTGAAGAGATCATCAACATCATTCGGTCCTCCCAACATACACGGCTACCCGTCTATAAGGACGACCTCGAGAACGTGCTCGGCATGTTGCATCTACGTAACTTTGCCAAACTTGCATCCCGAGGCGATGAAGAACTCAACAAGGCTACGATCATGCAGGTGGTTGACCCCCCCTATTTCGTTCCTTTGAATACGCCATTGCAGCAACAATTGGTGAATTTCCAGCAGGTCAAGGAACGCGTTGGCCTGGTCGTAGACGAATATGGTGACATGCAGGGCATCGTGACACTCGACGATATCCTGGAAGAGATCGTGGGCGAGTATACAACAGATCTCGCCGCAACCAGCACGGACATCCACCCACAGGAAGACGGCAGCTACATGATCGACGGGAGCGCACACATCCGTATGATCAATCGTCAACTGGGATGGGACCTTCCGGTCGAAGGTCCCAAAACCATCAATGGACTCGTCACCGAAGAACTGGAAACGATCCCTGAGTTCGATGTCTGCCTTGCCATCGGATCGTACCGGATTGAGACCATCCAGATTCAGGACAGCCTGGTGCGCACCGTTAAGGTGTCGAAGGCATCCTGATCACGCGACTATAGGCTACCGCCACTTTCGGTTAATTGACGCAATGATGGAACGGAACGCGGCCGTCACGGTACTCTGGCTGATCCCAACGCCGTAGTGCTTACGTTCCTGATCATCCATCAGCGCCAGAATACAGATCGCCTGCGCCTCATTACCCTCGTTTAGCGCATACTCTTGATAGTCCACAACGTTGAGCGGCTCATTCAGCGTTTCGACCATCGCCGCAATAAACGCATCAATCGGGCCGGAACCACTTCCTGTCACCGTAAGCTGGTTTTCCGCAACGGTTATTCGTGCGGCAATTGTCTGGAGACCGTCTTTCGACGTCAGGTCATAATCGATCAACGCATACGGTCCCTCAACCTCAATAAATTCGGAGACAAACGCCTTCCAGATTTCATCCGGCTTGAGCTCCCCTTCCTTCTGCTCAGTCAGTTGCTGAACGATCGGGCTGAACTCCACCAGTAACTCACGTGGCAAAGCAACACCAAAGTAATGCTCGAGAATAAATGCGACACCTCCTTTTCCCGACTGGCTATTGACCCGGACGGTTTCTCGATAGCTCCCGCCGACATCCGATGGATCGATTGGCAGGTATGGCACTTCCCACTGCGAATCACCACCTGTGTCGACAACAGTCATCCCCTTACGGATCGCATCCTGGTGCGAGCCAGAAAACGCAGTAAATACGAGCTCACCGGCATACGGTGTTCGAACATGTATAGGAATCTTTGTACAGGCCTCAGACACCTCAACGATACGTCGCATATCGGCGAGATAAAGTTTTGGATCCACACCTTGAGAGAATAGGTTCATAGCCATGTTGATCACATCGCAGTTACCGGTCCGTTCACCGTTGCCAAACAACGTACCTTCGATGCGCTCTGCACCCGCCATCAAGCCAAGTTCTGAAGCCGCGACCCCGGTACCACGATCATTGTGTGTGTGCAGGCTGATCACCGCTTTGTCGCGACCGGGTAGGTTCCGAATAAACCACTCAAGCTGATCCGCATAGATGTTGGGGGTGGCCATCTCTACCGTAGACGGAAGGTTCAGTATCATCTTGTCATCCGAAGTGGGTTGCCACACTTCCATGACCGCTGCACAGATATCGACCGCAAAATCCAGCTCGGTTGCAGTGTAGCTCTCAGGTGAATACTCAAGCGTGACATGAGTGCCTGCTACCTTCAGCGTGTCGGCGTGCTTCTTGACGAGTTCGGCCCCATCAGTCGCCAGCTTGATCACCTCCTCTCGCCCCATATTGAATACAACACGTCGTTGTAGGGTCGAGGTGGAGTTGTAAAGGTGGAAGATCACCTGCTTTGCGCCCGTTACTGCTTCACAGGTCCGTTCGATCAGTTCCTGGCGGGCCTGACACAACACCTGAATGGTGACATCGTCAGGAATGAGGCCCTCTTCAATGATCTGACGGACAAAATCGAAATCTGGTTGGGACGCCGCGGGAAAGCCAACTTCGATCTCTTTGAAACCGATCTCCACAAGCAGACGGTACATCTCCATTTTCTCGTCCGGCGTCATTGGATCAACAAGTGCCTGATTGCCATCTCGTAGATCGACGCTGCACCAGCGGGGAGCCTCGTCGATGACCTGATCAGGCCAAGTTCGATTCTTCAGCCGTACCGGTTCGAAAGGTTTGTACTTTTGAAAAGGCATCTTCACGGTCGATGCCTTCGGTTGGATTTGATCAGACTTCGGCTGATCCGTGGTATTGCTTGCTTCAGTGTTCATGAGAATCTCTGATCTGGTGTTATGCCGTAATCGGCTTAAGCCGCCATCCAAGGAGGCATCAACAGACGATGTAGGAACTTTGACAGGCCGCCTACAACGGCAGGCGTAGCAGGGTCTTCAAAGTGAGAGCAATAAGCGTCAGGGTCAGGTCAAGAAAATGTGACACAGGCAGCCCCGGCAGCAAGTTGCTATCGTTTATGTGCTTTGGTTTTACAGCTTGCAACATGTTGGGACCGTTGGTGTGATCTGCCTGCTCAATTTCCTTTCGAGCCGACATTGATGGAACAAATTATGGCGCGAAAACAGGGTAAAACCAACTCCCTACTCGCTAACCTGCTGGTTTCAAAGTATCCCGAAACCGCTTGAAGTTGTTGACGTAACCCATCGCTGAGGCGGTCAGTCCTTTGATCTGCACATCCGACAGCTGTTTCACAACCTTGCCGGGTGAACCCATCACCAGTGAACCGTCAGGGATTTCCTTGTTCTCCGCAATCAGCGAGTTGGCACCAATCAGGCAATTGTTACCAATCTTGGCGCCGTTCAGGATAACCGAATTGATCCCAACCAGCGTGTTGTTGCCAATCGTACAGCCATGCAGCATGACCTGATGTCCTACGGTCACACCCTCGCCAATCGTCAGCTGGATACCACCATCGGTATGAAGCACCGAGCCGTCCTGCACGTTGGAATTCTCTCCTATCGTGATCACGTCGTTGTCACCCCGGACCGTCACATTGAACCAGATACTTGCGTTATTCTTGATCACTACAGAACCGATGACCGTTGCGTTATCCGCAACCCAGTAGTCTTCAGCGTCAATGGTTACTTTGCGATCGCCCAGGTCGTAAATCACCTAACGACTCCCCCTCTCCTTTGTAATCTACGGCAGCTTACCAAAAGCGTATACTCTCGCCTACGAAGTCAGCAGGTCGTTTTATGAAGTTCTGCAACCAGTGCGGCGCCGCGGGCCACTACATCATTCCACCCGGTGACAATCGGGATCGCTTCGTGTGCAAGAACTGCGGTCACATTCAGTATGTGAACCCACGCATCATCGCCGGTTGTCTTCCCATCTACGAAGAACAGGTGCTGCTGTGTAAACGCGCTATCGAACCCCGTTATGGCTTGTGGACTCTGCCAGCCGGTTTTATGGAGAACGGAGAAAGTACGCTGAGCGGTGCACTACGTGAGGCGAAAGAAGAAGCGAATCTGACGGCTGATCCGCAGGGTTTGTACACCGTGTTCAGCCTCCCTCACATTTCTCAGGTGTACATGTTCTACCGTGTACACATGCTTGATCTGAACTTCAGCGCCGGTGAAGAATCGCTGGATGTCAGGCTGTACGAGGAAACGGAGATTCCATGGGATCAATTGTCATTTCACGTGATCAATCAGACGCTTGAACACTACTTTGAAGATAGAAAGACCGGCGTATTTCCCGTACATGAAGCCACGTTGGATCGCAGTACTGATCCATTGTTGCGTTCCACCTGATCGGCTGCATGAAGATCCGCCCCCGTAAGAAGCTGGCCAGCGACGTAGTCTTTTCTAGGGTCTACGATCCGTATTCAGGGCTGTAAGTTGTGTATAACGAAACTGACCATGGCCGACGTTTTCCTGGACCATCGAGGCGCGAATTTCTCACCAAGTACAATCGGATATTCAAACTGTGATCGACCATGGCGACTGACCCTCTCTTTGCGAACACGCTACTGTTTGTCTTGATTTTTGGCTCGATTGCACTGTTTGCTGTCGGCTGGATCGCTCTCTGGATCTATTTTGTCTGGCAGGCGCATCGTCGGGAAATGCGAAACGACTATACCCTCAGTCACGAGGAGTACTGGCAGCGGTTGGAGGACTCCCACAAGCGCAATGGCACCTGGGTCGGCAGCGAGGCTGAATACAACACCCAGAGACAGCCGGAGGAAACCGAACCAGAATCAACTGAATCTGATACGAGCACTGATCGACGATGAGTTCAGTGCACATTAGAGCAGCTGGCCGCGACGATGCGCGCGACCTTGCCTGTCTCATTAAGCTCGCCGGTGAGAATCTACGATGTTCCAATACCGCAAAATCGCAAGCAAGAGCGAAGATCTGCTCAGTATCGGTGCCCTTCGAGCTTCAGGGTCGGAAGGGCATTTCAATTTCCGGATTGCGCTATTTGTAGCGATCGATGGAGTGCCCGTCGGGATGGTCCTCAGTTACCGTCTACCTGATCCTTATGATTGAGGGGATCGTGAGGACTTGCCCAATGTCATCCGTCCGCTGGTTCTCCTGGAAGCCAAAGCTCCAGGGACCTGGCACATCGATGCCATCGCGACCCAAGTTTAAACCGAAGGGGAATTGGCAGCGCACTTATGACACATCGCGAGACCATAGCAAAGAACACTGGCGCCATTCACCAAAGTCTTATCGTCGCCAGCGAGCATTTCGGGGCGCACGCATTGTGTCTGAGACTGGGATACCAGGATTTTTCATCCCTGCCGTGACCTAACCGAAGGACCCTCTGGTGGCGATTAAGTCCTGATGACAGAGCCCGTCGCGTAGCAACCGATAATCGCTCGTCTAGTCCTTTGGTGGCGGAACAACGCCTGTGATCGGCTGCATATTGCGTACGTTCAGTTCGATCAGTACGGGTCCATCAATGCACATGGCCTTCTCGATCTGCTCCGAAAAACCATCGACGGTATCCGCATGGAGCCCTGTCAAGCCCATACTCTCCGCCAGCTTGACGAAATCGGGTGTACTGAGATCAGTTTCGCTGAACCGGCCGTCGAACTGATTGACCTGCAGACCACGAAGAACTCCGTATCCACCGTCGTTAAATACGACGATCACCACCGGTGCCTGGTATTGGGCGGCCGTAGACAGTTCACCAACGTGAAACATGAAACCACCGTCGCCGTGCATGCAGAACGTTTTGACGCCCGTCGCAATGGCCACACCGATACCCAGCGGGAGACCTGGACCAATGGCGCCTGACGTCGGGAAGATATAGCCACCCGCCTTGAAAATCGGTAGCAGACCATTGCCCCAATGATAGCCAGGCAACGTGTTATCACGCACAAAATAAGCATCGCGATCCATATACTTTGAAAATACGTCGAGAATACCCGCCTGATGAGGACCCAGTCTGTCGCGCATACCGGCTTTACTCTCCCCTGCGAGAGCCAGCATTTGTTCCTTATATTGTGCATCCCCGGTGTCCAGGTCAGCTTCCGTGATCGCATCCAAGACTAATTTTGCATCGCCGACCACGCCGACTTCGGGCCGATAATTGAGGTTGATGTTCCTCGGGTCCACATCGATATGCACCATCTTTGGCATAGGCATAGCCACCTGTCCACCAGCAACACCTGCTTGAAATCGAGTACCGACGGCAATCATTAGATCCGCATCCTGAACCGCCTTCAGGATCGGACGAGACAGCAGCAACGGACCCATCAATAGCGGGTGGTCATCTCGTAGCGCACCTTTGCCGTTTGGTGTCGTGATCACTGGTGCATCCAGTTTCTCAGCGAGCGCGGACAACGCCTCTGATGCACCAGATTTTCCAATTCCACCCCCAGCAAGAATCACACGCTTACGCGACCCTGAAATGGCAGCAATGGCCTGTTCAAGACTTTCGGTATCGGCCGCAAACGGCGCGGGCAGATCGACGGACAGATCTCCCGATTCAGTTTCCGCGTATTGCAGGTTGATAGGAATCTCCATCGCGCCGGGTTGTGGTCGCCCACTACAGATATCACGAATCAGATCTTTGAGTTGCGTTGCCACTTCTTCGATGTAGCGAGGCGATGCCACATGTGATGCGACCGTTGACAACATTGCCTTCTGATTTTCTGCTTCATGCACATAGCCTTTGCCTTTGCCATAAAAGGTCGTTTCCGCCTGCCCAGTAATCACCAGAGTCCTCGAAGAGGCATACGCTGATTCATACAACCCAGTGACGACGTTGGTCGTGCCCGGTCCTGTACTGGCAAGGGCAACGCCAAGATGTCCTGTGGCTCTAGCATAACCATCCGCCATATGGGTCGCGCTCTGTTCGTTTCTACAGGTGACCATGTTGATGCCGTTTGTTCGCGTAATCGCATCCACAATGGGCATGTTATGGATCGAGACGATCCCAAAGACATGGTGAACCCCCGCTGTCTTGAGGGTATTCGCGACGATTTCTGCTCCCGTCATTCGTGCCATGGTATCTCCTGATTGCTTGTGTACTTATTCTTCGTTTCAGCCCAAGACACTTAGGCCCCGACAAGTTCTGCCCCGTTATCGACCTTGAAACGCGGCAGAACGCTTTTCCATGAAGGCTGCGACGCCTTCCTTGTGATCTTCAGTTTGCGCGCATCGCAGATGGGACACGGCTTCCTTGTCGAGCATCGTCTTAAAATCCACATGAGACGATTGATTGAGGTTCTCTTTCATCCATCGGTAACTAACGAGAGGGCCGTTGGCGATGCGCTCCGCCACCTCTCTCACATGAGCCATGAAATTCTCAGCGGGCAGAATTCGATTGATCAAACCGATCCGCAACGCTTCCTCAGCTTCAAGAATGTCGGTCAGAATAAACAGCTCTTTGGCTTTAGATTCACCCAGCAAACGATTCATCTGCCAGGTGGTACCAAAATCCCCACCCAGCCCCACATTGGCGAACGCAGTGCCAAACTTGCCTTTTTCCGATGCCAAACGCAGGTCACAAGAAGCGGCAAGACCCAAACCAGCTCCCATGGCATGCCCGTTCACCGCGGCGATCGTGACCTTGGGTATCGAGTGCAGCAGTAGCGGGAGTTCATGACGAGCGCGCTGATGCTCGACGTTTTCCTCGTACGTGCGTGGTGGTTGGTCGCTTGCACCTCCCATATTGGAAACGTCCCCACCGGCACAGAACGCACGCCCCGCACCTGTCAGAACGACACAACCCACCTCCGGATTGCTGGCTGCATCGCGCAGTCGTTCGACGGCGAATGGCGTCATGGTGTCGCCGATTGGATTCAATTTTTCAGGCTTATTAAGTGTGATCGTCAATACTTTATTGGTGAGGTCAAACAGAATATCTTCGCTGGATTCGGTCATGGGTGGCTCTTGAATAAGTTGCTCTGACGTTGTGATCCGGCATCGTACCTCAGATTCATCATCTTGTGTGATCACCAGCCTGAAGGGGTGTATTAGCCGGCACCAAAAGCTCAGATTCTTTGTGCTACCTGCATGCAGGCAGGGTACGATAGTGCTTATTTTTTTGGGTAAATGAGAGATTCATCATGCAACGTATTTCACGACGAACTGTGTTGAAAGGTGGTCTTGCTATGGCCGCTGCGTTCACCACTCACGGCTGTGCAACCACAAGCGGTGGACGTGATCTCATCGGTTTTCGTCCCGTGCCAAAACCCACGATTCCCGCACGTATGCCTATTATCTCGCCCGACTACGAATATCAGACCCTGATTCCCTGGGGTACACCACTTGCACCAAATGGTCCTCCTTACAACCACCCACCGACGGCGGCAGACCAAGCGCTACAGGTTGGTATCGGTCACGATGGGATGGCTTTTTTTTCTACCTCGGAAGATGGTAAACAGGGGCTGCTCGCCATCAATCACGAGTTTGGTAGGAACCGCCATTTACTGGGTCTCGACGCGCCTACCACACTCGCGCAAGTGCGAACCTCACAGCACGCACACGGCGCGAGCATTATTGCGATCAAGAAAACAGGTGACCGTTGGGAGAGTATCGCGAGTCCAGCCAACCGTCGTATCCATGCAAACACGCCCATGTCGTTCAGCGGACCAGTCGCCGGACACGCCCTACTGAAGAACCAGGCAGATAACACACCGAAGGGAACCTTCGCCAATTGTTCAAACGGCCGCACACCGTGGGGAACCTACTTGACCTGCGAGGAGAACTTTAATCTCTACTTCAGTACCTCTAGCTCATTCGCGCCTGATGCGGTTCAAGCTCGATACGGTCTTTCTGCAAGAGGCGCGGGTTACGACTGGCACAAACACGACCCGCGGTTTGACCTTAACAACCCAGCATTTAAAAACGAAAGCCATAGATTCGGTTGGGTAGTCGAGATCGATCCCAACGACCACTCATCTAATCCCATTAAACGAACCGCCCTCGGCCGATTCAAACATGAAGGCGCTGCAGTCGCAGAAGGGCGAGATGGCCGAATTGTGACGTACATGGGCGATGATCAGAGATTCGAATTCATCTATAAATTTGTTTCAAAGGACAACTGGCAGAAGATGAGAGCAAATGGCCAAAGTCCGTTCGATGATGGGACACTCTATGTTGCACGATTCGATGATGGTGGTTCTGGCGAGTGGATACCCTTGACAATGTCCGACCCTCGGCTAAAGGCGCGGTTTTCTGATCAGGCAGAGATTTTGACCTTCGCGCGTATCGCGGGCACCATTGTTGGTGCAACCCCAATGGACCGATCTGAATGGACGTCGGTCGCTCCGAATGGCTGGGTTTATTGCACATTGACCAATAACTCGCGTCGAGAGACAACGGATGCTGCAAATCCAGTGGCCCCCAACCGAAATGGTCATATCATTCGTTGGCGGGACTCGGACGATCATCTCGGTACAAGTTTCCGGTGGGATATCTTTTTGGTCGCAGATAACCACTATGAGTCGGAGGAAGGTTTTGGTAGTCCTGATGGACTGTGGGCAGATCCGGACGGCCGCGTGTTCATCATGACTGATGGCCAACAACCAAATGGAATGAACAACCAGCTGCTAGTTGCTGATTCAATGACCGGAAAAATCGCTCGTCTATTGATTGGTGTACCCGCTTGCGAGGTCACGGGGCTTACCACAACACCTGATCGCACGACATTGTTCGTGAACATACAACACCCAGGCTATGGAGACCCGATGCTGACTAATTTTCCCGCGCCAAGTGACGGTGTCACTGTGCCGCGTGATTGTACCCTTGCTATCAGACGAATAGACGGCGGCATCGTCGGCTCCTGACTCATACAGACCGATGGTTTCTGTTTTCTGGACCTGACGAAACTTTATAACTATAACAGTGCATCCAGAGTCAGATTCGTGGACTCGATTATGCGTTGCTCACGTGGGCGCAAATCAGGCTCGAAAGCTTTTCCGGTTAAATGCTGTAAACCCTGAATGTACCGTACCGCAATCTCATTGGCCTGCTCGGATGAGAATTGCTGATCTCTTTCCTTTACCATGCCACGCGCGAATTCCTTCGAGAATGACACAGGCTTTCCATCGCGTGTCATCACGTCACCGTTCGAATCTACGCGCCAGAACCGTGATGAGTCCATCGTATAAAGTTCGTCTGCCGCAACGACCTGACCTGCTGTATTGACCCCGTGTTCTGTTTTGGTATCGACCAGAATCATGCCCTTCAGCCAGAGATACTGCGAAACGATGCCGTACGCCATTAAAGAGGCATTTCGCATCTGCATATACTGTCCTTCCGTGCAAGCGCCGCACCGAATGAGATAGTCCATATCGATTGTTCGATCCACTTTTTCCTTCGTGCTTGGAGTATCAATCAGATAGGGCAATCGTCCATTGGGTACTAGACTCTTAACATCGAGCTGATGTCCTGCATAGTCCATCGTGTTCTGCCCCTCTTCCTTCGCGATCAACCAGTGTTGGTATAACGAGGTTGATGTTGAGCTTTCGGCCATGAATAGACGCAGTACGTTTTCGACCGGTAACAGATTAAGATTTTCAGCAGGTATCACGGTGGACGCCGGCGATAGCCCCTCGACCTCAAACTGCGAAGATCCGAGTACCGGTTTTACCAGCTGAAGCATGTGGTCGTGGTTGAACGCAAGCACCTGATCCTTGAACGGGATTTCACCCCGGTTGATGTCATGAGTGGATATGCGATTATTACGAAACATAAGCCGAATCGGCTTCTCTTCCCGAGTATTGAGCTCATCGCCGAACACCGAATCGGAAACCTTACCTTCAAGTACCGTACACCCGGACAGACGCGGTAATTCTCCATCCTCTATTAGTTGTTTGATTGTCCGGCCTTCGTTAACCGCGAGGCCATGGGTATTGACCAAATCGCGGATCGCTTGTTCGTTCAACATCTTTCGAACTTCTTCATGTCTGCAGCTCTAAAAGCCACGGAGAATAATCGTTCCCCCGCGTGTTTTCGATGCGAAAAGATTAATTTTTCGAAGATGAGATGATTCACATCATGACAATCAACTACTCCATCCGCCTAGAACAGTGGCACTTTCTAGAGGTATACGTTCCACGCGCGTAAATTGGAATCTATAGTGATTACCACTCAGTTCATCGACACAACAGCAAAGTAAGATAACTGGCAGAACGACTGCATCTGCTACGCGGCCGATTCAAAGTCAGATACCGAGAGAAACGCGTATCGAGGGTCGGTCTAGCGCACCATCAAACGGATGATAGATCGGATGCTCTGGGGGAGAATCAGCTCTAGTTGAATGAGCAGGGATCGGGCTAACTGAAAAGATCATCGAGTGGTACCTAGCCGGTCCACTATCAAAATTACTTCGTATTCCTGCTATAGTCGCGCGCCTGAATCATTGCTGCCCGCATGGACGGGCTGACACAGACGACTTTTTACGGAGACACCCATGTCAGACATCCGCTTCGACGATCGTACCGTCATCATCACTGGCGCCGGCAATGGCCTCGGCAAAACCTACGCACTCGAATTTGGTCGACGTGGCGCCAACGTGGTTGTGAACGATCTAGGCGGGTCCGCCTTTGGCGATGGCTCCGACAAAGCAGCCGCAGATGTGGTGGTTGATGAAATCAAAGCTGCCGGAGGGAATGCCGTCGCCAACTATGACTCCGTCACCGATGGAGACCAGATCGTGGCGACCGCTCTCGATACCTTTGGCAAGGTAGATGTGGTTATTAACAACGCCGGAATTCTGCGTGACAAGACCTTTCACAAAATGGAAGAGTCGGACTGGAATCTGATCTACGAAGTCCACGTACTCGGCGCTTTCAGAGTGACTCACGCGGCCTGGCCTCATATGCGCGATCAGAACTATGGCCGTATTGTATTCACTACCTCGGCGGCGGGTATCTATGGAAACTTCGGTCAGACCAACTACTCCATGGCCAAGCTTGGCCAACTAGGAATGTCACAAACCCTGGCACTGGAAGGGATCAGCAAGAATATATTGGTTAATACAATCGCACCTATCGCGGGCTCGCGCCTCACCGAGACCGTAATGCCCCAGGATCTAGTGGATGCATTGCAGCCAGAATACGTCATGCCTCTGGTAATCAAGTTGTGCGATGAAGAAAGTAAGGAAACAGGGGGGTTGTTTGAAGTCGGTGCCGGTTGGATTGGCAAGCTCCGCTGGGAGCGGAGCAAAGGCCACGGTTTCAACCTCAGTGAAGGTTTCTCTGCCGAGGACGTCAGCGAGAACTGGAATTCGATCACAGACTTTAACGATGCTGATCATCCTGGCAATATCGCGGACTCGAACCGGACACTTATTCGCAATCTCAAAAACCGCTAAGTCGCTTGTTTAGACCACTCTCTTATTTTCACTACACGTCGAAAAGTAAGGTCACATAACAACGTTACAACAAATGTCTCGGCCTTCCCTGTAGACCAAGCGTACAAAAGCCGGTGTCGCGATGCGCCACGCGACAAATCGGATGACTTTACTGCACCGTCATGGTTTGCGTATGCCCAGTAGCGACATAATCTATGACGAAATGCGTACAGCCCATCAAGCGTATGCGCCCAAGACTGTGCCTTTTGTTGGCGAAGCTCTGTCCTGGGATCGCGCTCTCCTCGAACAACACCAGTCAAACCAGTTGAATCAGTTAGTCAATCACGCACGCCAGCATTCAACGTTATGGCGTGATCGACTCGCTGATCTTCCTGACCAGATCACTCTTGAACACCTTACCGACATACCGGTCCTAACCAAACGTCATATGATGGACAATTGGTCCGAATTCCTTACGATACCTGACGTCACGCTGGATGACGCCTACGAACACCTGGCTGGTCTCGCAGAAGATCGATACTTCAAGGAACGTTGCCATCTGATCGCTTCCAGCGGCTCCAGTGGTCAGCCTGCATTGTTTCTATATGACTGGGATGGATGGGCCGGATGCACCCGAGCGATTGGACGATATGGGCCCTACCTTGCCCAACACTACCCCGATTGGAAAAATCCAACGGGGCCTTCGGCGAACGTTGGCGCGGATCGCGCGTCTCACATGACCATCGCTATGGCGTCAACATTCGGCTACGATCAGAACCAGATTCCCGTTACCCTGCCCCTTGAAGATATTGTTAGAAAACTCAATGCCTTACAGCCTGTCCGGTTGTCCGGCTATCCCAGCATTATGTTACTGTTAACCGAGGAAGCTGCCGCAGGCCGACTGCAGATTGCCCCTGAAGTCATACAACCGTCTTCTGAGCCCCTCACCCCTGAAATCAGAGATGCCATCACCCAGACCTGGCAGCCATCCATTATGAACATCTGGGGTTGTTCTGAAGCGTGTGCAGTGGGGAACAGTTTTGGACCAGAACCGGGCATGTATATCAACGAAGACTTGGTCATCGTCGAAGCCGTCGACCACCATAATCAACCCGTCGCCCCCGGTACAACAGGGGACAAGGTTCTGCTCACCAATCTGTTCAACAAGGCGCAACCACTGATTCGCTATGAATTGACCGACCGTATCAACCTCATGCGCGAACCCTCCCCCGTTGGTTTTCCTTTCAGACGGATCGACGATATTGAGGGGAGAACAGACGATGTGTTCCTGTATTTACAGGACGGCTTGACAGTGCCAGTGCATCCCATCCTGTTTCGCGGACCCATTGCCAAAACGGCCGGACTTCTCGAATTCCAGGTTTTTCAGACTCAGAAGGGTGCAAACGTACACTATCTATCGGAAAGACCCATCGACGAGAACAACCTGATACAACGGGTGGCCGAATCCCTACAACGGGTCGGTTTACATCAGCCCCTAATTCAATGTGAACATCAGTCTGCGCTGAAACGCGGAGGTGTGGGCAAACTCCGTCGTTTTCATGCGCTTCGGACGCACGATGTCGACTGAAACGTTTTTCGACAGCATAGAAGACCGGGGTATGTGGGACCGATGCTGGTTTCAGTTGACGATCGGATTGACCAACGCGATCGCTTGGCTCTGCCTTATCACCGGGATCGTGTCACTGATGGAGGTGTCATTCAGCATTAATCACGATTTACATGCTGAACGCTTCTGGACCGCAACGCTGTACTGGTTTTTGTTCAACGTCGTCTGGATTTACTTCGTCGTTTTCGCGATCGCCAGTCGGATCAAGGCGCGCATCGCACTGCCACTCATCCTGACCTGTCTTTGGACGACCACGGGTGCAATTCCGATGAATCTCTTTCTACACGCCCACGCTGCGTTTCTAGCGCCTACGCTGCAGATTCTCGTACCTGGCATCTATCTCCTGCTCTTTAAATGGTCTGGCGAACGCTGGTGGTTACCGGCAACCCGCGAGACCCGCGTTTCCTGGGTTTACCGTTTGTTCGTGGTGCCGCTTCGGGTCGGGATATTGATCCTTTGGGTCCTTGTATATGACGCAGGACTGCGCAGTATTGACGCTATTCATGGCGCAAGCGAAGGTTTCGTGTCCGTACAACCCGATGGCGTCTACCTTACCGATCTCGAACTCATCTCAAGACATGGGCACACAGTCAGACTGGTAGGAATGATGCACATCGGCGAGCGCACCGCCTACGATCGCCTGTTTCGTTCGTTCGCAGGGGAGAGCACAATCATTCTCGAAGAAGGCGTAAGCAATCAGAACAATCCCGGCGCTGGTAGATCACCAATCAAACTGGTTGGCGATATCATCATGCAACCACCTATTGGCCAATTTGTCCTGGCGAGCCGCGATCACGAACGTATCGCCGCATTGACGCTGCCGCGACCACATCCAATGGATCTTCCGCACCAGGTCACGGATCTCGACAAATCCCTCATCTTGCGCAATGTCGACGCCGACGTATCCGAACTCTCTGAAGAGACTGCTGCCTGGATCGATCGAGTATCTAATGGCCCCGAAACCAAAAGCATCGTTGGCCTGGTTGAGTTTCTTCTCATGCTGGATGAAGCGTTGACCAACGAATCTATCTGGCGGGAGATCTTGTACGAGCGCAATCGATATGTGCTGTTACATCTGATTCAAGTTCGTGATAAATACCACCAGGTGATCATCCCCTGGGGTGCGTTACACCTGCCGCAGATACGACAATTTCTGACGCAGGCCGGATACCGCCAGGGCCGTATCCGTTACCACCGCCTGATTGCTTTCTAGTTTAGCGATTCAGTCGACCCAGACCCGCGCGTTGCGAAATAGTCGCATCCACGGGCTGTCTTCGGACCACTCTGCAACCGGGCGTTCGCTTTGATCATGCCAGGAATTTTGTACCGTTCGGTACACACGTTCGGGATGTGGCATCAACACAGTAAAACGTCCATCCCGGTTGCAGAGGCCCGTAATCCCATCAGGCGAGCCGTTGGGATTTTCAGGATACCGGTTTGCAGGTTCCCCGCTTGAATCAACAAACCGCATGCTAACCAACCCCTCAAGGTCTGTCGTCCCATGTGCAAGTTCCAAACGTCCTTCACCATGCGCGACCACGATCGGGATCGTTGACCCCGCCATACCCTCCAACAAAATCGACGGACTCTCCTCGATCTGGATCTGTGAGAGCCTGGCCTCAAACTGTTCGGATTCATTGCGCACAAACCTGGGCCAGTTCTCAGCACCGGGTATCAATTCCTTCAGGGCCGATAGCATCTGACACCCGTTGCAGACTCCCAGGCCAAATGTGTGCTCGCGTGAAAAAAAGTTGGCAAAGATATCGCGGGCACGTGTGTTGAAGAGGATCGTCTTCGCCCACCCTTCGCCGGCACCCAGGACATCCCCGTAGGAGAATCCTCCACACGCGATGACGCCTTTAACCCTCGTGAGATCCTCATTTCCCGCGAGAATATCGCTCATGTGCACGTCCACCGCATCGAACCCGGCACGATCAAACGCGGCTGCCATTTCTGATTGGCTGTTGACACCCTGTTCCCTCAGTATGGCCAAAGGGGGACGCACACCATTCGCGATATAAGGTGCCGCGACATCCTCCTTACGATCATACGTTAATAGGACGCGAAGCCCAGGATCACCGTCAGCACCAATGGTTTCAAATTCCTCATCCGCGTGTTTCGGATTGTCCCGGGTTCGCTGAATCTGATGTGACACGGACGCCCATCGCTGCTGTAGCTCAGACCGAGGTGCCTGGAAAAGCATACGTTCCCGGCCTTTCATCAGACACTGTTGATCATCGCGGACTTCACCAATGTCACTACATTTGAGACCTCCTGCAGTAAACGCTTGCATCACTGAGCCCGCGTTCTCCTCTCGTACCTGCAGGACCGCGCCAATACCCTCATGAAACAGCCACGTCATTGTGTCTACAACCGGCACCAAGAGTGATACACCGATTCGACCTGCGAACGCCATCTCTAGCACGGTGGTGGCAGCGCCACCATCGCTGCAATCGTGATACGCCAGAATCTGATCTCTTACTTCCGGAGTCTGCATGACTTCAAAAAAACGTCGCAACAACATCGCATCAACATCTGCACATCGATCACCCAGTTGTTCAAAACACTGAGCCAGAATGCTGCCGCCAAGCGTGGATGTATGATCTCCAGATCCTGAAACATCGCAATGTAATAAACGGCTACCTTTCACACGCTGTAACTGAGGTGTCAGTACACGACGGATATCCGTCACTGGTGAAAACGCACTAACGATCAATGAAAGGGGTGATGTCACCGAATGCGATTCACCATTCTCCTCCCAGGTGGTTTTCATGGACATCGAATCTTTTCCCACTGGGATGCACACTCCCAATGCTGGACAGAAATCCATGCCTACTGTTGCCACGGTATCGTACAGGTTGGCATCCTCTCCGGGATGACCCACGGCCGCCATCCAATTGGCAGACAACTTGATATCTTCAATACGTTCAATCGGCGCCGCGGCAATGTTAGTAATTGCTTCAGCCACGGCCAACCGACCTGATGCCGCGCTATCAATCAGGGCGACGGGGGTACGTTCGCCCATCGCCATAGCTTCTCCCGTGTAACCGGTGTACCCGGATGTGGTCACGGCCACATCCGCAACAGGCACCTGCCAGGGCCCTACCATCTGATCTCGAACCACCATGCCGCCTACCGAACGGTCACCAATGGTGATCAGGAATTGTTTGCTCGCAACAGCAGGGTGCCCCAGGACGCGATGGATCGCCTCATCGACCGACGTATCCATCCTCACGCCCTGTCGAGAGGGTTTCACTCGCGTGACTTCGCGATGCATGCGGGGTGGCTTCCCAAACAGAACAGACAGGGGAATATCGACGGGTGTTGCGGAGAGCAACTGATCCCCCACATATAGATGTTGTTCATCGACCGCATGACCAACCACTGCGAACGGACAACGTTCCCGTTCACAAATGGCTTCGAATAGTGGCAGTGACGCCTCGCTCACCGCCATCACATAACGTTCCTGGGCTTCACAGCACCAGATCTCGAGTGGCGTCAGCCCCGGCTCTGCATTGGGAACATGTCGCAATTCCATTCGACCGCCGACGCCACCATCGCCAACCAGCTCCGGCAGGGCATTGGACAATCCGCCTGCGCCGACGTCGTGTATGAACCGAATCGGATTGTTATCACCTAATTGCCAGCACTGGTCGATCACCTCCTGACAACGGTGCTGCATCTCCGGGTTGCCGCGTTGGACACTTGCAAAATCGAGTTGAGCCTCACTGCTGCCGGTCGCCATGGACGATGCTGCACCGCCACCCAACCCGATCAACATGGCGGGTCCACCCAAGACGATCAGTGCACTACCGCTGTCGATGCCCGGGTTGGCAATGTGCTGTTCTCGGATATTGCCCATGCCACCAGCGATCATGATCGGCTTGTGGTAACCACGAACTTCATCGTCCACGACCTGCTCGAAGGTTCTGAAGTAGCCCGCAATATTGGGGCGACCGAATTCATTATTGAACGCAGCGCCACCAATCGGACCGTCCATCATGATCGACAGCGGAGACGCAATGCGACCCGGTCGACCATTGTCATGTTCCCAGGGTTCAGGCTGACCAGGTAGTTGAAGATTAGACACCGTGTAGCCGGTGAGACCCACTTTCGGCTTTGAACCCTGTCCGACCGCTCCTTCATCGCGGATCTCACCACCCGACCCTGTCGCCGCGCCAGGAAACGGTGCGATCGCAGTGGGGTGATTGTGTGTCTCGACCTTCATCAGGATGTGCACAGGTTCTTCGTGATAACCATAGATCCTGCTAACCGGATCCGGGTAGAAGCGCGTTGCTGTCGCACCACGAATCACCGACGCATTGTCATCGTATGCGGACAGCACGTTGTCGCCATTCGTCACACGGTGCGTATTCTGAATCATCTGCATCAGGCTGTGATCTAGCGTCGTACCATCGATGGTCCAGCTCGCTCGGAAAGTCTTGTGCCGACAGTGTTCCGAGTTCGCTTGAGCAAACATCATGAGTTCAACATCGGTCGGGTCCCGGCCCAGTTCCGTAAACGCATTGACGAGATAATCAATCTCGTCATCAGCCAGCGCCAGCCCCAGGGATTCATTCGCATCATGCAAAGAAGC
>CAJWYI010000024.1 GCA_913049815.1 uncultured Gammaproteobacteria bacterium | reverse complement strand
ATCTTCGAGACATCGCCAGTCTGGTCCCTCAGGACCCATTCCTGTTCTCAAGTTCGTTGCGGGAAAATCTGACCTACGATAATCCCAAGCGAGGGCTCGAATCGATTAACGAGGCTGCCGATGCGGCAGGTCTCACCGAAGCCATCGCCGAATTTACCGACGGTATGGAGACCATTGTCGGTGAACGTGGTCAGACGCTCTCCGGCGGTCAGAAACAACGTGCCACACTGGCGCGAGGTCTGATCCGCAAAGCACCCATCCTGTTGCTCGATGATTGCTTCTCCAGTGTGGATACCGAAACCGAAGAGAAGATTCTGTCTGGCCTCTCCCGCATGCGTTCAGGTCTTACAACGCTGCTGATATCGCATCGCGTTTCCACCGCGCGACACGCAGACCGCATCTATGTGCTGGATGAAGGTCATATCAGTGAGTCTGGTACGCACGATGAACTGATGGCACTTGGTGGTTACTACGCTGATCTCGCAGCCATCCAGAGTGACCAAGATCAGAATCGGGACAGGAAAAGCAGACTGCTTGCGAACTTGGAGGAAGACCATGTGCCCGTGCCACTTGCTGAAGCGGGAGGTGACGCTTGAGCGACCAATCCTACGGTAGTACGCGCAATTACTCAGCGTTTGATGTTGAACTCACTCATCAGGCGCTGAATTTCCGTCTCTTTGTTCGACTGCTTCGATGGCTGCGTCCCTATCGCATCACCCTGTTCACTTCGATCGCCCTCGTGATCGTTGCGGCGGCGATGTCGGTACTCATGCCGGTGATCACCGGTCGTGTCATCATCGACTCCATACTCCTGCCCAATCCAGACGTTGGCGATTTGCCGGACTACGGCCTGATTGATCTGACATCGTGGATCTCGGCAACGTTGAATGTAGAAGCGCTGACCGCAGCTGGTCTGATCTACATCATTCTTGTTCTCTTTCAGGCCTTTTTCATGTTTGGTCATCAACTGACACTCGCCAGCAGCTCCCTCAAAGCGCTGCGAGACCTCAGACTTGACCTGTTCGCCTCGCTCGAGCGCAAGCCCGCCAGGTTTTATGACAATGTGGCGGTCGGGCGCGTCATGACACGTGTGAGCAATGACGTGGAAAATCTGTTCACCCTGCTCACCGGGTTCGGCATGCTGGCGGGTGAGTTTGTACCGTTTTTCCTCGCCCTATTTTTGATGTTACACATCAGTTTCGAGCTGACAGGCATCGTCGCCGTCGCCCTTCCCGTCGCTGCGCTGGCGACCTATGTTTTTCGCATTGCGATGCAGCGTATTTTCCGGCTGATTCGTGACTCGGTGTCAGCACTGAATCAGTACATGCAGGAGGATCTGTCCGGCATTGATGTTGTTCAGCTTTCAGGCCGTGAGTCCCACAACATCAATGAATACAGACAGCTCAACCAGGAAAACAAGCGCCAGGAATTTCGAGCCATCAACTACGAGGTCATCTACGAGACATTCAACACCAGTCTCGCCAGCCTCGCGATCGCAGGCATCATCTGGCACGGCGGCGGACAGGTTCTGCAGGAACAGGTATCGCTTGGTGCAATGGTACTGTTCACACAATTGGTCAACATGATGATCAACCCCGTTGTTGTTCTTGGACAACAGTTCAACACACTGTTCCGATCCATGGCCTCCGGCGAACGAATCTTCCAGGCACTGGATTGGGAAGAACATCTTCACGAACCCGTCGAGCCCGTCAATCTGCCCCCTCGACTCTCTGGACGTGTGTCTTTTCGTAACGTGGACTTTGCCTATCGCGAGGAGGATCCGATCCTGAAGCAGGTGTCCTTCGATATCGCGCCTGGAGAGAAACTGGCAATCGTTGGTCCTACCGGTTCCGGCAAGAGCACAATCATCCGACTGTTGGGACGCTTCTATGATATCGCCGATGAGCAGATTTTTGTGGACGATATCGATATCAATACGATTGAGAGTTCCCAACTAAGGAAACGCGTGGGCGTTGTGCTGCAGGACTTTCACATTTTCTCGGGATCCATCCTTGAGAACATCACGCTGAACAATCCTGCCATTTCCCGTGAACGTGCCAAGTGGTCAGCGGGTGTTGTCAACGCACATCGATTCATCAGCGAACTGCCTGACGGTTACGACACTATTCTGGGAGAACGTGGCAAGAGCCTGTCACAGGGGCAGCGACAACTGCTGGCCTTTGCCCGCGTTCTGGCGGCAGATCCTGAGATTCTTGTGCTGGATGAGGCCACCGCAAGTATCGACACAGCGACAGAACTCATCATTCAGGACGCACTGAACAAACTGACTGAAGGACGAACGTCGATCATCATCGCGCACAGACTGCAGACGATACGAGAGTGCGATCGCATTCTGGTCCTGCACCATGGTGTCGTCAAAGAGATCGGTACCCACGAAGAATTGATCGCGGCTCGCGGCATCTACCATACGCTGCATGAATTGCAGTTTCAGGACGCAGCCATCGCCGACAAACTAAGACTGGAAGACTGAACAGCAGGAAGCTACGTATGAAGAAGACGCTCAAAATTGTACTCCCCTTCGTGTTTGTCATTGGCGCCACCGTCTTGTCAATCAACATGTTCAGTGCTGCACCGCGGCCTAACTTTACACCGCCGGAACCACCTGCCGTGGTGGTATCGGTCAACGAAGCAATACAAGCGCCGGTTACGTTTATGGTCGATTCGCAGGGAACAGTCTCTGCAAGGACCCGAACGACGCTGGTCTCTGAGGTCTCAGGTCAGATCATCGAAGTATCCCCTGCCTTCGTCAGCGGTGGTTTTTTTCGAAAAGGTGACATCCTGGTGAAGATCGACCCACGAAACTATCAGACGGCGCTCAAGCGCGCACAAGCAGACGTTGCCCGGGCTCAGACGCAGGTGGCCACTGAATCAGCCCTAGCAGGATACGCCTACGAGGACTGGAAGCGGCTGCGGGAACTGAATGCTAAACCTGGCGACACGCCATCTGACCTCACACTCCGTAAACCACAGATGCAAGAGGCACTGGCCGGACTTGCCTCTCAAGAAGCCTCGCTTGAAAAGGCGCAGGAAGACCTTGCACGAACCGTTATCCGCGCACCCTACGATGGCATGGTTCGCGAGAAAGTAGCCGACGTTGGACAGTACGTAAACGCAGGTACCCAGATGGCCAAAACATTTGCAGTCGATCTCGCTGAGATACGTCTGCCGATCACACAAAGTGATCTTCGATATCTTGATCTACCTCGTCTAAGAGACGGTGGGACGCTTCCTGTGACCCTGACCAGCCAGATTGGCAAGGACACCTATACCTGGGAGGGACAGGTGGTTCGTTCTGAAGGTGTATTCGACGAAGCCACACGCATCATGTATGTCGTAGCGCAGGTCGATGATCCATACGCACTCGTTGCCGGAAAAACCGAGCCGTTGCGGGTTGGTACATTTGTTACCGCCCAGATCGAAGGGGTTCCCGGCGGGGACCTGATCGCGGTACCCCGACATGCCCTATCTCGAGGTACCACACTCTGGGTCGTTGATGAAGAGTCCCGCATCTATCCGCACGATGTCCAGATCGTGAGAACCGATGAAGCGTTTGCTTATCTCTCAGGCGGTGTCGATCCAGGCGCACGCTATGTCTCCATTCCCATTGACCAGCCCCTGCCGGGCCAGAAGGTGAAATTCGATGGCTGAATCTGATTCTCAAACAATGTCGGAAACGGAACCACAAACCGGCCTTATCGCCTGGTTTGCCCACAACCATGTCGCAGCTAACCTGCTCCTAATCTTTGTCATCGTGGCAGGGATCTACTCGTTGATGGTTGTCAAAAAAGAATCAATGCCAGCCTTCCAATCTAACCAGCTCATCATCTCCATGGCTTATCCCGGAGCCGCGCCCAATGAGGTTGAAGAAGGAGTGGTAATCAAGATCGAAGAAGCAGTCGATACGATCCGCGGCATCAAAGAGCGTCGCGGCGTTGCGAACGAAGGGATGGGACAGGTCATTCTGGAACTGGAGGAAGGCTACGATATCTCTGAAGTCACTGACGAGGTCAAGCTGGCGATTGATGGCATCTCAACCTTTCCTGGCAACGTGGAACGTCCCACCATCAGCGAACAGAAATTTCGCCAGGGCGCATTGAAAGTTCAGGTGCACGGTGAACTCGATGAAGCCTCCATGAAGGAACTTGTTGAACAGATCCGCGATGAAATCGTCGGTCTGCCCGAGGTGTCTTACGCTGAAGTCATGGGATCTAGACCTTTTGAAATCTCTATCGAGATCTCCGAGGCAACGCTCCAACAATACGGACTGACATTGTCTGAGGTCGCACAGACGATCAACCGATGGTCAGTAGACCTCCCAGGTGGTTCCATCAGGACCGAAGGTGGTGATATCCGTCTTCGCACCAAAGGCCAAGCGTACACCGGTGCAGACTATGAATCGATTGTCCTGTTCACAACGGCGGATGGTACTCGAGTCACACTCGGTGATGTCGCAACTATAAGAGATGGGTTCACAGAGAGCGAGAGCTTCGCGTTCTTTGACGGCAACCGTTCGTTTGGTGTCAACGTCATGTCGAATCCTGACGAAAGCGAAATCCGAATCAGCGATGCTGTACACCAGTACGTCAAGGAACGACAAGCATCATTACCACCGGGCGTAAAACTGACGGCCTGGGCTGACGCGACCTTTTACCTCAAAGGCCGGATGAACATGATGTTATCCAACATGGCACTGGGTGCTGTGCTGGTCTTCATCGTGCTTGGCATTTTCCTGCACCTCAAGATCGCTGCATGGGTCATCATCGGACTGCCCATGGCCTTTTTGGGGGCGTTCATGATGATGCCGGTCGTAGACATCACGATCAATGTGATAAGCCTGTTTGCATTCATTCTTGTCCTCGGCATCGTAGTGGACGATGCCATCATCATTGCAGAATCTGCCTACAGCGAAACCGAGGCCAAGGGTTATACGTTGGATAACATCGTCGCCGGTGCCAAACGAGTCGCGGTCCCAGCAACATTCGGCGTTCTCACCACAATCATGGCGTTTGCGCCACTGTTGTTTGTGACTGGGCGAACATCATCCATGAACGCGGCTATTGGCTGGGTTGTTGTCTTCTGCCTGGTCTTCTCACTGATAGAGAGCAAGCTGATCCTGCCCTCCCACCTTTCGCTAATGAAGTCATCCCACGGCAAGAAAAACAGCTTTTCAGACGCCATTGACCGTGGTCTCAAAAAATTTATCGAGAACTACTACAGTCCATTTCTTTCCCTTTGTATTCAGTTCCGATATGCAACGCTCGCCTTCTTTATGGGGCTGATCATACTCATGGGCGGGCTCATGGGTGGTGGCGTTGTCCGTTTTGTATTCTTCCCGGAGATCGACTCTGACTTTCTGATGGCGCGAATTCAGCTGGAGGACAGTGCACCGGAAAATATGATCCAAGATATTATCAAACAGATGAACAGTGATCTCGAAGCCGTCAACGACGAGATCAAACAGGAGAACAATACCGATGTTGATGTCGCTGATCATATGTTTGCCTACATCCAGGGTGGATCCAGCGGCATAATCCAGGTTGAGCTTAACAAGAGTGAGGAGCGACCGGCGAATCCCAAGGAGCTTGAAATGCGCTGGCGCGAAAAAGTCGGCGACATCGCCGGAACCAAAGAACTGAGTTTCAAGTCAACCATGTCCATGGGCAGTTCTGCGCCGATATCAGTCAACTTACAGGGACGCAGCGTCAACAGCGTGGAGTCCGCGGCAGAGGAATTATTCCAGCATCTCCGCAGCATGGAAGCTGTCTACGAAGTTCAGACCAGCGCGTCCGCAGGACCCGAGGAGTTGATGCTGCGCATCAAGCCTGAAGGTGAAGCTCTTGGCATCACATTGGTCGACCTTGCGCGACAGGTGCGTGAAGCCTTCTACGGTGCGGAAGCGCAAAGGATTCAGCGAGGTACGCAGGAAGTCAAAGTGATGGTGCGTTACCCGAAGTCTCAGCGAGAGTCTATTGGTAACCTCGAAAACATGTGGATTCGCACGCCCGATGGCCGTCAGATGCCGTTCAGTTCCGTTGCTGAATATCGAATGCAGCAGGGCTACGCCAGTATCAGCCGTACGAATGGACAGCGAACGATCAACGTCTCTGCAAACATCAACTATGGTGTCACACAACCCAACGTGGTCATGGGGCAGCTCAACCGTGAGTTCTTGCCTGATCTGCTCAGCCGCTACCCAGGAGTCACATCAGGACTCGCCGGAAGTTCTCTTGAGGAACGTATGTCATTGATGCAATTGCTGTACGCCTTCATCGCGGCCATGTTCGGGATTTATGTGCTAATGGCCATTCCACTGAAGTCTTATGTGCAACCGCTGCTCATCATGAGCGTCATTCCGTTCGGTATCGTCGGTGCCGTCATTGGGCACCTAATTCTCGACATTGCGGTAAGCTCCATGTCGATTATCGGCATTGTGGCGCTTTCAGGCGTCGTGGTGAATGACAGTCTGATTATGATTCATTTCGTAAACGCTCGCGTCCGCGAAGGCATGGATCGAACGTTGGCGGCTTTACAGTCAGGTGCTGCACGGTTCCGTGCCATTCTACTGACATCTTTGACGACATTTATTGGCCTCGTACCCATCCTACTGGAAACCTCCATGCAGGCACAGATGATGATCCCCATGGCAGTGTCGTTAGCATTCGGAATCCTGTTTGCAACTACCATCACCTTGATCCTGGTGCCTTGTCTCTACAACATCCTGGGTGATCTGACACCAGGTGCCAACAGGAGGGCTGATTATGTGCCAAGCGCGGAGCCGGGAGCCGCGCTTGAAATTGCCGATCCCGCATGAGGTGTCAGTAGTCTGCTTGAGCGCTGATGATTCCTACTGCGCCAAACTCTTTAGACACCCGGAAGGATCAGGTGCTGGAGATCCCCCACTAACGTTGGGGATGACCGCGTTCATACGCGGTCACATCAAGTGCTGGCCACCATCCAGAATGATGCTTTCTCCTGTGATTATGGACTGACCGTCGATAAATCCGATGATGGATTCGGCCACCGAATCCGGTGTACAGGTTCTATTCAGCGGTGCACTAGCTTCGGCATTGGCTTTTGCGCGCTCATAGTTCTCAGCTCCAAGGCCATCCTTGAGCCACTCGCCTGTAATGAAACCGGGGCACACACAGTTCACGCGAATTTCTGGCCCCAGTACACGAGCTAAAGATTTAGTGATGGTGATAAGTGCACCCTTTGATGCAGCATATGCCATCGAACTCCCCACACCACGCACACCGGCAATGGACGACACGTTCACAATGGCACCATCTCCTGATGCACGCAGTGCAGACTCAGCCGCCCGGCTCATCTGATATGGGCCAACGACGTTGACTCCGTAGATATTGAAGAAGTCATCCTTGTCGAGACCAGCGAGGTCACGGTGGTTCACAAACTTGGTAGTGCCTGCGTTATTGACGACGGCGTCCAGACGACCGAATCTCTCGGTGGCCGCATCCACCAACCTGCGACAATCTTCATCCTTCGAAACATTAGCCTGACATACGACAACGTCCCCGCCGACGTCACGACATTGTTCGGCCACCTTCTCGGCAGCAGCATCACTTCGGGAATAGTTGATGACAACACCACAACCCTTTTCGGCCAGCATGATGGCTGTCGCCGCACCAACCCCCGACGATGATCCTGTCACAATCGCAGCAGCACCTTGCAGATCCATAGTATTCTCTACTTTATTGTTTCTGGAATAGCGCGAGTCTATCTCGGCCGCAGCTCTAGTGCACGTAGACTGGTAACACGACGCTGGGACGCTAAACTGCATGGACTCAACACCGACAGGCCGCTAATTTGAAAGATCTCTTCTTCGTTCGCCACGGACAAACCGAATGGAACGCCACTGGACGAATGCAGGGTCAGAGGAACTCTGATCTGAATGATCTGGGGAGGGAACAGGCGGATATCAACGGACGCTTGCTGGCCAATCTCGACATAGCGGCACTGTTTGCGTCGCCACTCGATCGGACGCGTCAGACGGCAGAGATCGTGAACCAGTACCTGTCGCTCCCGGTGACCTACGATGATCGCATCTTGGAGTGGGATTGTGGTGACTGGAGCGGTCAACTCCGGGAAGAGGTCAAGGTCAAGTGGGCTGATGAGTGGGCTGCGTTCCAGGCGGATCCTTACCATTTTCGAGGATTCAACTGCGAGACCTATCCGGAAATGGTTGAACGAGCAAAACCCTTTCTGGCTGAACTAAAGGCACTTCGGGTCAATCGGATCGCGATCATTTCTCACGGCATGATCGGAAAAGTGATGGTGTCGATTCTGCTGGGATTGAAGAATCATGAAGCTTTCGATTTTCACCAAGCCAACGACAAAATCTTCCAGGTGACGCTAGACGGCAATGAAACCATGGTTCGACACTATGTCGCCGGCGCCGGTCCATTTGATGGAATCGATTCGCAGCCTTGAGCCCATAACCAACACTGCGCCCGCAGAGAGCCTTGAGCTGTAATAACAAGTCGAGGCCGAAGATGCTCGATCCGACAAATTGCAGTAAACTGGCACAGTTTTAACGCCGGTCGATACGGGTCGAACGTATCAGCGGTAATTTCTACAACGCATTCTGGAGTTTCACATGCCTCATGATCTGGTGATTCGCGGCGGTAAGATCGTCGACGGGACCGGGGCCGAGCCATTTATTGGTGATCTGGCCATCGACAACAACGAAATCGTCGCTGTTGGCGAAGTGTCAGAGTCCGGCACTAAAGAAATCGATGCGACCGGGCATATCGTAACGCCAGGCTTCATCGACGGTCATACCCACCTGGACGCGCAGATTGCGTGGGATCCGATGGTGACCCCGTCGACCAATCATGGGGTGACAACTGTACTCTTGGGTAACTGCGGCGTGACCTTTGCACCCTGCAAACCGGAACACCGTGAGAAACTGGCTGGGATGATGGAAACCGTCGAGGACATCCCTAAACACGCCATCATGTCGGGCCTGTCCTGGAACTGGGATCAGTACGGTGACTATCTTGACTATCTTGAGGAGAGCAAACCAGCCGTCAACGTGGTGGGCCTTGTGGGTCACTGCGCCATTCGCTACTACGTCATGGGTGACCGCGCTGTTGATGAACTCGCCACTGATGAAGAAATCGAACAAATGGCGGAACTCGTCGATAAGGCTGTCAAAGCCGGTGCGATCGGATTCTCTACCTCACGCGTAGAGGGACACCGCATTCCTGATGGCCGTCCGGTACCCGGCACCTTCTCTTCAGAAGAAGAATTGTGCCGCTTTGCAGAAATCGTTCGTGACAACGGAGGCGGACTCATGCAGACCGTTCTTGGGATCGAAGGCGATCTGGTCAACAACACCACACGCATCACCGATCTGCTGCGCAAGATCGCCGAAGTTGGCGGTAACCGGCTGATGACCAATACGTCCGTCGCGATTGGCTGGCCCGCGCGTGATGGCTCACAGGACGGCAAAGTCCTGCATGAGCGATTCGCGGAGCTTGCCAAGGACGGTCATGACGTCACCGGCGGCTGCATCCCTCGTGGTTCTGGTTACATCTTCGGATTCTGCAACGAACTGCCAATACGAACACCCGCATGGCGAGAGCTCAAGAAGAAGGACTTTGATGACCGGGTTGCTGCCCTCGACGACGCGGAGTTTTATGACCGGCTCATCGCCGAAGCCCGTGAAGTATTGGATGGAAAGAAACCTGAAGGTGGCGCTTTAAATCGTTCAAAAGCCATCTTCTGGCTCGGCAATGGTCCTCACCCGGACTGGGCTGCGGACAACTCCAAGAATCTGAGCAATCTTGCTGCGGACGCTGGCGAACACGTCATCGAGACGTTCCTGCGTATCAGCAAGGAATCCAAAGGCAAAGCCATCTTCGTGATGCGTGTCTTCAACGGTGATACCGACGCCCTCACGGACTGGATGAAGAGTGAACACTGTCTGCCGGGCCTAGGTGACGCTGGCGCGCACGTGGGACAGGTGATGGACGCTACCTGGGCAACACATGTCCTGGGTTACTGGACACGAGATCGCGGTGTATATTCGCTTACTGAGGGTATTCGTCGAATGACCTCACAACCGGCGCACGTCATCGGCATCACGGATCGCGGTACGCTGGAAGTCGGCAAACGTGCAGACGTCAATGTAATCGACTACGAAAAGGTGGGACAGTACCTGCCTGAATATGTCCATGACTTCCCGAATGGTGCAGGACGTTATACGCAACCAGGCTGTGGGTTCAAAGCCACCATCTGTAACGGCGAAATCGTGACCGAAGACGATCAGCTGACCGGAGCTCGCCCAGGGCGTATCCTACGAGGCGGCAAGGCGGACTAAGCATTCATTTCATTCAATCAGAGTCAGATCAACTGTATGGCAAGAACGTCGCTTCCCCATTAGGATGCGGCGTTTTTTTGGCTTCGTTCGGCCGATGACCGTCTTTACGCCAACGACTGGTAGACCATCCGCTGGAATGTCTCCTGATAATTGTTACCGGGCATCATGCCCGCCTGCATCACTTGCGTGAAACAGATACCCATCAGTTCTTCTTCAGGATCTGCAAAGTAGGTAGTACCGGCCGCACCACCCCAGCCATAGGTGCCTCTTGACCGGATCAGGGGTCGTGCATCTTCACCATGATAGACCGCGATGCCGAGACCAAAGTGGAAGCCACGACCGGTCATCGGAATCAACATCTCCCCGGTATGATTGCCTCGCATCATGTCAACGGTCTTGCGTCCCAGAATACGTTTTCCGTCCAGCTCTCCACTATTGAGCAGCATCTGACCAAATCGCGCGTAATCGCCAATCGGTGCCACCACACCACCCGCGTCTCCGCCAACGCCAAACTGTGTTTGTGGTCCGGTGTTTTTTTCACTCGTTGTCGGGTCCTCCTGGACAACGAGTTTGACATCGCCCTCCCCTGCTTTCGGAACATAGCACGTCGGAAATCGATCCAACTGTCCTTCCTTCAGATAGAACGTGGCGTCGTTCATGCCCAGAGGTTCAAAGATCTGTTCGCGAAAGAAATCTCCCATGTTCTGTCCTGCAGCTGCCTCAAGTACGGCGCCCAGAATCGGAAAGCCCACATGGTAGACAAAGCGCTTACCGGGATGATCTGCAAGTGGCAGTTGCGCGAGCGCAGCCATGCGTTCTGTTTGACTGGGAGTCGCTCGGCGACCCCCTTCTCCCGCTAGCCAACCGAGGGTCGTCAGTGCATCGCGATATTGCTGACGAAACGACATGGGGGCACTCATCGGCATCATTAGGCTAGTCGTGTTCGTCAGGCAATCACGGATCGTGATATCCCGGTTCACGTCAACCGGCGCGCCACCCGGGACGTGGACTTTCATATTCTTCAGTTCCGGCACGAATCGAGTGACAGGGTCATCCGGAGTCAGGATGCCAGCTTCAAAGAGAATCAGCGTCGCCACACCGGCAATGGGTTTGGTATTAGAGTAGAGACGATACAGTGTGCCGGTATCGACAGGAGTGTTCGACTCAAAATCCATCACCCCTCTTGCATCCAAATGGACCACCTGTCCTTTTCTAACCACCATTGTGACGAGATTAGGCACTTTTTCATCATCCACGAACTTTTGCATCGCAGGCCCGATAGCTGCGAGGCGCTCGGGGTCAAAACCTAAGGCGGCAGGATCCCCGGTTGGTAGTGTTGCAAGGCTCATCATAACTCCGACGCGTTGAATAGGCAGCGCAGCGTAACTTCAAGCCTGGATGGGACCGCTGGCTGTTCTGGCACGTTCTCCCCCAGTTTCCTATACTGCTGGCCGATCTACTCAAGGGGAATCCAATGCCCGCTGCTGACCATCGTCTCACCACCCTAGAAATGGCACAGTTCGTCACGGATGGCTACCTGCGTTTTGACGCGCTGATTCCGTATGACCTGAATCGACGACTCCGCAAGGAACTCACACAACTCGCCCGTCGAAAAGCTGGCATGGAGTCGACCTTCGAAGCCGCGCTCCCTCAAACCGGGACGCCGTTGTCTGAGTGTTATCCCGATGGAAATGCGATTCGCGAATTTCTCGACCTGCCTTCGGTCGCCGGAATCATCAAATCACTGGTAGGGACCGACCCCGTCTTCGACCATGACTGGGTACATTATCTCCGTGGCAACACTCAGCACGAACAACATCTTCATGTAGACGCCGTGATCGACACCATTGATCCGACGTTTGACATCCAGCTGTTCTACTTTCCGCACGATGTTGAACCCGGTGCCGGTGGCACCCGGTTTGTGCCCGGCAGCCATTTACGTCATGTTCGCGCTGAAGGTGTCGGCCGATACCAACACATTGTCGGTGATCAGCGATTCGAGGGTCCCGCGGGCACGCTCATGGCCTTTCACCATGGTCTCTGGCATGCGGGACAGAAAAACCACAGCGATCGTGATCGCATCATGTACAAATTGCGTTTGAATCCACGCGAGCCCCAAGTTCGACTGTGGAACACCGACGATTTTGACGAGGTCCACAATGACTATCGTGATCATACCTTCGCTCATCCTCGGCGTGATTCCGTCGCTGAAGTCCTGCGTAGAACACAATCGTGGCACGGGGAAGACGGTCGCTACGAGCAGATGCAGCATGCACGCCTGTGGCGTTACCTGACGGGAGATGATAATTACGATGTGGACTACTACTTGACACGCCTGGAAGCGCGCGCAGAAATGCTTTCTGCAGATAACGCATGATCCGACAACAGATTCTCTATCTATGGCTGGGAGGCGGTGCGCTCGATACCGGTGTAGTTGCCTGGGCATTTCACGATGGTTCGAATGGTGAAGGTCCCTCATTGCCAGTAGAAGAGCCCCCCTATCGAAGTGGTGTTGCGGCAATGCGGGACGGATGGTTCCTGTTGCAGTCGCCGAGGTCCGTGGCACCGAAACCCGGTGAGGAACACTACACGAACTACCTGAATCACGAGTTTATCTTTGAACGTCGCATCGAGGTAACCGGCGATGGATCGTTACAATGAGTGATGTGGCAGGTCAAACGATCGTCATTACCGGTGCAGCCAGTGGATTGGGTCGTGCCTGGACAGAAGGTTTCTGCGCGGATGGCGCCACCGTTATTGCTGCGGATATAAACGAGGAAGGGCTAGCTTCACTAAAATCCAACGGGGTACATTTGATACGGTGTGATGTCACTGTCAACGATGATGTTGAAGGCGCGGTGTCACTTGCCATAGAGCGCACTGGGCGTCTGGATGTGATTTTTAACAACGCGGGTGTCGGCTACAGACACACCGTCGAATCATCGCCCCTAGGTGCATTCGAGCAGCATGTCGCCATTCACCTATTCGGATGCGTCTACGGTATGCGTGCTGCCATCCCGATCATGCGACAACAAGGTCGAGGCCGCATCATCAACACCATCTCTCGAGTCGCTGAAGGTGGACAACCCCGCAGCTCTGCCTACGGGGCAGCCAAGGCAGGCATCTGGGCAACGTCCCGCGCAGTCGCGCAGGAAGTGAGTGATGCAAATATCCTGGTCAACATGCTGATTCCTGGTCCTACCAACACCCCCATCTGGGGTCGTGATCTTCCACAACTACAGCCGCCAGAGGCGACCTACCCTACCGCTCGCATGCTTGCGACGCTGCCAGACGATGGCCCGACCGGTAAAGTGTTCTGGGATGAAGCGGAATATCCGATGTTTGATTCAGAGAACAAATTGGATTCAAAAACACGGTAGCGCTCGCAGCGACACGTCAGCCAAGCCTACCCATTGCGAACAGCGTTAGTTCGACAGAACCGTGCGTCCCACTATTTTGCCCTCGCGCAACTCATCAAGGGTCTCAGACACTTCAGACAAAGGACGAGTAGATACTGGCAAGGGTTTCACCTTTCCAGCTTTTGCTAATTCTATCAGTGCTTTCAGCTCCGTAAGGTTGCCAGTGTAGGACCCCAGCACCGAGATAGCCCGTAGCGGGATCGTTGGCAGCGATAGAGTGACACCACCTCCAAACAATCCTACGATTACGTAACGCCCACCTTTGAGCAAAGCAGCGATACCCAGATTCGCGGTAGATTCTGCACCCACTGTGTCAACAACGGCACGGGGTCCGCCGTCCGTCATTTCCTGGAGGCTTGCAACGGCATCATCGGTACCGGGGTTCAGCACAGCATCTGCCCCCATTTCCGTCGCTGCATCCAGCTTGCTGTCATCGATATCGACCACGAGTACGTTCGCAACATCGAGCGCCTTTGCAATCGCAACTGCATTCAGACCAAGACCACCTGCTCCCATGATGACCAACCATTCTTTGTTACCGATGGGCAAAGCTTTCGAAATTGCGCTATAGACGGTCACGCCCGAACAGCTATAGGGCGTTGCAACGAGCGGGTCAAGGTCACCAATATCGACCAGGTACTTTTCGTTTGGAACCAGACAGTAGTCGGCGTAGGCACCTGGCGTGAACACACCGATAGAACGCGGCGCAATACACACGTTCTCATTACCTGCAAGACAGGCACCACATTGACCACAGCCAATCCAGGGATATACAAGACGACGATCACCAATACTCACCCCCGTGACGTCCGCGCCAATCGCAGCCACTTCACCATAGAGCTCATGGCCCATGGTATGCGGTAGTCTTATACCTCGCTCGAGAAGATCCAGCTTGGCACCACCCGCTAGCGAGTAATATCCATCGTGAATATGGAGATCGCTGTGACAAACGCCCGCATGGACGACACGAACCAGCACCTCTGTGCCCAAAGGTTCCGGCGTCGGCACCTCCTGTTCTACCAATGGTGCCGAGAATTCCGTGACCTGATACGCCTTCATAACGTTAGCCTATTTCTACTGTACTGATATTGTTGTCAATCAGGCAGCGTCGATCATCGCCTCGAACTTGTCCTGCGCTTTTTCGATCAGTTTTGGCAAATGGTACGTCGGGAACAGATCATCGCTGGCCTCATAGTCACGCAGCAGGAGCTTGGCCAGATTGCTCTTATGCGCTTCTGTAGCACCATCCATAATCCCCATCTGCGGTGCGCTCATCCACATTTCGCCTAACGGGGTTTCGTTGGACATCCCGAGTGCACCATGCAGGTGAATGGCACGATAGATAATATCGTGATTGACCTTCGCCGCGGTGATCTTGATCGCCGCAATTTCCTTGCGAATTTCCTGCGTATAGGCTTTTGTCTTGTCGATCAGCCAAGCGGTGTAAAGCACGTGCAGTCTGAACTGCTTCAACTGAATGTAAGAATCCGCAATGTCCTGTTGCACCATCTGAAGTTCTGATAGATGTTGTCCCTTCGACTTTCGACTGAGTGCTCGTTCGCACATCATGTCGAGTGCCTTCGTGCACACGCCGACCGCACGCATCGCGTGGTGTACGCGGCCACCGGAAAGTCGGGTCTGTGATCCTACAAACCCTGCCCCTTCCGTGCCGAGGAGATTCTCTCGCGGCACCCGCACGTTGTTGTAGCGCATATAGGCGTGTCCACCACCACCTTTGACGTTGTAGTTCTCACGCAGGTTGGTGCCGATGTTATGAACATTCCGCACCACTTCAACACCCGGCAAATCCCGATCAACGATGAACATCGATGCCCGCTCAAGCAGAGGTGCATCTGGGTCAGTAACGGCCATCACAATGAGGAAGTCCGCGCCCGCACCATTGGATGTATACCACTTCTCACCGTTTAGAACCCATTCGTCACCATCACGAACGGCATTACAAATGAATTCACCCGGCTCACCGGCATGTGGTTCAGTCATCGAATAGGCAGAGTGCATATCACCAGCTAGCAAAGGCTCAAGATATTTTTTCTTCTGCTCTTCCGTACCATTGTGCGCAATCAGTTCCATGTTGCCGGTGTCAGGCGCCTGACAACCGAACAAGGATGGACCCATACGCGTCTTGCCGAGTTTTTCATTCAATAGACAGAGTTTGACCTGCCCAAGACCAGGGCCACCCAATTCTGGCCCCAGGTGAAATCCCCAGAGGCCCTGATCTTTGACCTGCTGTTTCAGGTTCGACATATGCCGTCGAATCACACCCCAACTGTCGCCATCCAACGGCGAGCCATCCTTCCGCCGGCCTACACTCATGAACTGATCGAGTGGTTCAATTTCATCCTTTGTGAAACGCTCGACCCAGTCGATCTGCTTCTGGAATTCCGGTTCGACATCAAAATCAATCATAGCGGTCTCTTCTGCTGATTGGTTGGATTCGGTTCAGGGAGGGTGCGAGGGCGTGCGCTTGACCACACACCTATCGTGTCTGTTCCCTCCCCAATAGACGAGTGAGCGTATCACGCTGAGGGGGTCTCGGACACCCCAGAAAGTCGTCTAGCCGACCCGCTCAAGAACGAAGTAAAACCCAGGATTCCAAGCCTGACAGACCAGATAGAGGTTATCACCAGACTGATGCCAGACTACGTTGTGCAGGTGCTGTACGGGTTCAACACCCAGGTCGTCCTTGGGCCGAACGATCGAGAGCACCTCAAAGGTATCCGCATCAATGATGTAGATAGGGGCCGGCTTGCCTTCCTCGGGATCGATCAGACTGCCAATCACCCCCAGATGACGGCCATCGTAGTGAATTACATCCATGCCACAGGGCCACGCGCCTCGTGGCAATGCGTGTGTATCGATAAAAGTGCCGTCAGAGTTGTATTGCTCGATCCGCGACATCGGCCTGTCCGCAATCATGGCGTGATGGTGGTGATGATGATGTCGTGAGATACCGTGTGCAGTGGCAAACTTGCCATGCTCGTGCCAATCCTTAGTAAAGCCACCGAACAGACTGGTCCAGCTTTTCGAATACATGTCTGCCTTGCTGATGTAGTTCGACCCATATCCATCAGTGACCATCAGTTCATCCCCCATCAGCAGGGTATCTGTTGGCGAGAACCGTGCTTTCTCGTGCTGGTACTCCTCGAACTCGGGGCGTAACAGCGTGAAATCGATTTCACCATCGAGCGTCAGGACTACCACTAACTCGTCGTTGTTCGCTGGTAAAAATAGTCGCCACTGGCCATCAAACTCGGCCAGTTTGGTACTGTGAAAGTTCATCGGCTTCAGCTCGTCTGGAATCGTAATCAGATCCTGTGTCGATAGATCCGGATCGATACGCAGAATGCCGCAACCCGGCATACCATAGTACAACTGTCCAAAGCCATCTTGCCGATCGACGGCAAACGTACCGTGCAGATTGATCTCACACGGCAGTGCCGATTCGGGCAATACATGAAACTCCGGCCGGTGAACAAAACTGTACGGGGAGTCCCCACTCTCAGCCACCATGATGTTCCTCCTAGTACCACATCGCTTTATTTACAACATTCATCAAAGGTTCACTGGCGGCAAACCGTTTGGCATTTTCCTTCAACACCTCGAACCACCGCTCATCAATATTCTCAGCCCCTGCCACCGCCACATGTGGCGTCAGAATGACATTGTCCATGGTCCACAGTGTATGTTCAGATGAAAGTGGTTCAGTTTCGAAAACATCCAAAGCACAACCTGCAATTTCCCCATCAGCGATCGCAGCACTGAGATCGGTGAGTAGTGTGGTTGCCCCGCGACCGATATTGATGAAAAACGCGTCTGAACGCATGGCGGTAAACACTTCACGATTGAAAAGTCCCTCTGTCGCCGGTGTTTGTGGCACCGTCGCGATGACAAAATCGACTTCGGCAGCGACTTCCCGCAACTCACCGGCGTTATGACGCAGAAGGCCCGGCGTCTCGTACTCCCAGCGTTCATCAATGCCATGCACTGTCATACCAAACGCCTGACATCGGAGTGATGTCTCCTGCCCGATACCACCCACACCAACAATCAGAGCGGATGCCTGGCTCAAGTCTACATAACGCGTAGACGGCGCGTCACGCTCCCAGCGCGAATGTCTTTGCGCCTCCAAATACGCAGGTAATCCGCGTGACAGCGCCAGCACATACATCATGATGTGCTGAGCAATATGATCGTTGTAGACCCCGCGCGGGTTACAGACCACCACCGGGTGCGCCACTAATTCGCCGTAATAGAAACCGCGTGTTGGCCCTGCCTGTGGGCTTTGCAACCAACGCAATCGTTTGGCGAACGGTAAACAGTCCGGTGATACCCAACCGAATACAGCATCTGTGTCTGGCAACTCGGCCTTTACTGCTTCGTCGTTCTCGGCTAGCACTATGCTGTAACCAAGCTTCAGCTCATCAAGCCTCGCTTTCCATTGCGCGGCATCGGTCCTGAGTGGTGGGGTAAACAGCAACTTCATCGAGAATCACCCTCGCCCAAACCATAGATCTGCCAGGTATTCGGATCACCCATACTGGTCACCGACAGTCCGCTTCCGGATTTTGAGCCAAGCACTTGTCGGATCCCCCATTTGGACAGCCCTTGAACACCCTCGATGTCTTCCATTTCATCGAGCGTGTAAAAACCCGCAGCGGCAATCTCGTCGCCGTCATGTTGTGGTTCACCGGACACATAATTCAACCGAAAGATGAAATAGACGTTGGTACTGGGACCGCCACTACTCCCTGCAAGCGCGTGCCTGAAGGCCACAACATCACTGACCGTAGCTACAATCCCCGCTTCTTCTTCCACCTCTCTCTCAACTGCGAGTGAAAGGACCTCATCGTATTCTGCGTAGCCACCTGGTATTTGCCACGTTCCAGCAAAGGGATTCTGGCCTCGCTGCACAAGGAGCGCCTCAATCTCATTACCCCGAGGACGCACTACGACCCCGGCACAGCCAATTGAAAAGTCACCGAAGTAGATAAAACCACATCCCTCAGCGAGGCAGGCAATTCGTTCACGCCCGCCATCAAAACGCCTAGCTAGGGGAGACGCACACTGCGGGCAATAGTTCATCCTGGTCATAGATGTTCTCTACGTTTGGAAACGGACCGAGTATACGGCTGACTGGCCTCGTTTGCAGAAAATGACAATTCAAGTATGGTGCGGACCATGCCAAACCGAGATGCACTTGGAGCGCTTATGAAAATCGGCTGCGTATTTCCACACAACGAAATTGGCAACGATCCGGAAGACATAAAGGCATTCGCCATCGGGGCCGAGGAGCTAGGATGCGATCACATGTTGATCTATGACCATGTGTTAGGTGCCGATCCAGATCGTCCTGGTGGTTTTCGCGGCCCTTACGACAAGGACGTCGCCTTTCACGAACCGATGGTAACGTTTGCCTTCATGGCGGCGGTCACCAGCACCATCGAGTTTGTCACCACGGTGTTGATCTCCCCTCAGCGGCAGACAGTGCTCATAGCAAAACAGGCTGCGGAACTGGCCATCCTCTCTAACAATCGATTTCGAATGGGCATCGGGACTGGATGGAACGACATCGAGTACGAAGCACTAAATGAAGACTTTACAAATCGGGGACGACGTCAGGCGGAGCAGGTCAAGCTCATGCGCGAACTCTGGTCTTCAGATTCACTCAACTACACTGGTAAATATCATCGCGTGACGAAAGCCAGCATCAAACCTCGACCCACACAACCCGTTCCGATCTGGTTTGGCGGTGGTGCTCCGGTCGTCCTCAAACGTTGTGCACGGTTGGGAGACGGCTGGATGCCCCTAATGGGTGCCAATGATGCTGCGCGAGCGGCGATGACCACCATCAGAGAGACGCGGGAAGCGGCAGGGATATCGATGGCCGGATTTGGTGTTCAGGCTCAGGCCCAATATGACGGCGGTACCGTCGAACGTTGGAAGAAACACCACGATAACTGGCAGGAGATTGGCGCGACCCATCTCGCTATTGCGACACACAACGCGGGTGATACCAACGTTCAGGGCCATCTGGGTCGCATCCGCGAATATATGGCCGCTATCAAATAGCGGTCAGGTAAGCACCATACGTGCGTAGTCTGCGAGGCCGATCCCGTGGCGCTCGTTGTAGATCATCCAGGTCAGCAGAAACACAACGGTGCAGGTAAACAACGTTGCAAAACTGATCAGGAGCGTTGTGATCACCACATCGTTCCACACCAGTGCGCGCAAAATGCTTTGCCATCTATTCATACAGGCTGACCTTACACTCGATCAATCGCTTTCCAAAATGCTGCTTGGATTAGCGCCTCTCTTTACAAGGAGAAATGGCTCGTCCATTCTCGCCGGCACCTTAAACACAGAAATCGCTAATGGATATAAAACGTGTCCTCATCGCCAACCGAGGTGAAATCGCTATTCGAATTGCACGCGCCGCCGCCGGTCTGGGTATGGAATCAGTCGCGGTCTACCCCGCCATCGACGAAACCGCGTTACACACACGCTACGCTGACATCAAAGCCCCGATTCCCGGCAATGGTGTGGACGCGTACCTCAATCTAGATGCATTGATCGCCGTAGCAAAAGATCATAACTGCGACTGCATCCATCCCGGATATGGTTTTGTCTCAGAGAACGCTGAACTTGCAGCGCGGTGTGCTGACGCCGGTATCACGTTTGTCGGACCCTCCTCCGATGTCCTGACGTTGTTCGGCAATAAGGTCAGCGCTCGAGAGTTGGCTGTGTCGCTTAACATACCCGTGGTACCCGGCACTCCTGAGGCGTTACCTGACGCGGCAACGGCGCACAAGGAAGCCACGCGTATCGGTTTTCCTGTGATGCTGAAAGCTGCAGGCGGAGGTGGTGGACGCGGAATGCGGATGGCCCCAGATGCTGACAGTCTTGATGAGGCGTTCGATCGTTGTAGCAGCGAAGCTGAAGCGGCGTTTGGTGATGGTACTGTGTTTATGGAGAAATTCGTTGTTCGGCCTCGGCATATCGAGATTCAGATTCTGTCTGACGGCAACGGCAATACGGTTCATCTGTTTGAACGCGATTGCTCAGTCCAGTTGCGCAACCAGAAGGTGATCGAAATTGCACCCGCTCCTGAACTGGACAGCAATATCCTCGATCAGTTATATGCAGACGCTGTAAAGCTCGCAAGTTCCTCTGGCTACGCCAACGCGGGGACAGTCGAGTTCCTGGTGTTGCCAGAAACGGGCGAGTACTTCTTCATCGAATGTAACCCACGTATACAGGTGGAACATACGGTGACTGAATCAGTCACGGGTATTGATCTGGTTGAAGCCCAATTCGCAATTGCCGGTGGTGCAACCCTCACCGATCTCGGGCTCGCCGATCAAACCCAACTGTCAACACGAGGCTTTGCCATTCAAGCCCGCGTCGTCGCCCAGGGTGCCGGCACGATCAGCGCGTACAAGGAGCCCGCAGGACCCGGCGTTCGAGTCGACGCAGCCGGATATGCCGGTTACGCGCCTCCGCCGCAGTTTGATCCACTGCTGGGTAAGGTGATCGGGATGTCGAACTCATCTCGCAGTTTTGCATCCGCGATCAATAAGACCCTAGCGGCTTTAAACGACTTTCAGATTAACGGCCTCCCCACCAATCTGAACCAGCTTAGACTGATACTGAACAGTGAAACGCTGCGTTCTGGAGACGCACGCACGACGCTTCTTCTCGAAGAACCCGACCTCATGAATGCCTCAGCAGAAACCAGTAAACCGCTCGCGTTACTTGAACAGACAGCACGAACGATGGGTTCCGCCAGTCCAGTATCTGCCATGGCTAGCGGTTTCGAAAACGAGGGTCTACCAGTGGGGGCCGATGAATGGGGTGCAGAATGCCCCATGGCAGGAACTGTCGTTGAGGTGACTCTAGAAGCTGGTGCGGAAGTGAGTATTGGCGACACCCTAGTCGTCATTAGTGCCATGAAAATGGAAACCGAGGTTACGGCACCTTGCTCAGGTGTTTTGCGCGACATCATGCCTCTCTCATCCGGTGATAGTGTCGGCGCGGGTCAGATTGTCGCCACCATCGCGCCGTCTGCCGACGCAACAGATGAAGCTGAACTGTCAGACGAACACAGTTGGGCACCACTCTTGCAAGAGACAAAGATCCTGCAGGCACTCGCCAAAGAACGACTCGCACCGGGTTCCGAAGATCCCGGAGTAGTGCGTCAGCGCAGCCGCGGCAAGCTCACCTGCCGCGAACGAATCGAGCTGTTGCTCGACCAACACACTTTCAAGGAAGTAGGTAGCCTCGCAGGTTTCGCCTCATACGACGAAGACGGTGTGATCGATGCGTTTACCCCCGCAAATCATATCGGGGGATACGGTCGGATTGACAAGCGGCCTGTTATTGTGTGCGCAGATGATTTTACATCCCGAGGAGGACACGCAGATGGCGCTATCGGCGCTAAGAGCGGACATCTGGATCGACTCTCAACCGAGCTTCGTATCCCCTCAATTAGGCTGTTGGATGGCTCATCGGGCGGAGGTTCCGTTGCAGCTATGGTACCAAAACAGAAAACTGAAGGCGAAAGTAACGCAAAAGAGAGCTCTGGTGCGATCAAAGCTGGTCGACCTCGCGTCGCTGGTGGCGGCGGCTCCTACCTCCCTGGTCACCTCGGCAGTAATTCATTTACGACCCAGCTTTCGACTGTACCGGTCGTCAACATGCTCCTCGGTAGTGTCGTTGGCATCGGCGCTGCAAAAGCAGTCCTCGGACATTTTTCTGTCATGGTCCGCGATGTATCGCAGTTGTTCGTTGCAGGTCCGCCCGTTGTCTCCCATGCCATGGGTTATGACATCACCAAAGAGGACCTGGGTGGTTGGCACATTCACTGTACCAATGGCAGTGTTGATAATCTGGCGGAATCTGAGGAAGAAGCCGCGCACATGACGCGGCAATTCCTGTCATACCTGCCAACTAGCGTCTTTGAAGCACCACCGGTGATGGATTGCAGTGATGCAGTGGATCGTTCGGAAGATGAACTCTTCTCAATCATTCCTCGCAAACGCACGACAACATTCGATATTCGCAGAACTATCTCCCTCATGGCTGATAAGAATTCCTTCTTTGAGATCGGAAAGCTCTGGGGGTCCGATCAGGTCACCGGATTTGTCCGTTTCAACGGACATCCGGTCGGCGTCATTGCGTCGGACAGCCGACACGAGAACGGTGGTGCACTTACTGCGGATGGTTGTGACAAGCTAAAGCGCCATCTGGACCTTTGTGATCTTTTCCATATCCCCGTACTGAATCTCGTGGACAATCCCGGCTTTGCAGTCGGCTTGGAGCATGAGATTCGCAGTACGATTCGAAAAGGGGGCGAATGGATGGTCGCATTTGCACAGGTGACCATCCCCGTCTTCACCGTCATCATGCGGCGAAGCTTCGGTGTCGCCGGTAACAACTACGCCACACCACGTTCCGCGCCTTCGACCAGAGTTGTGTGGCCCGCGGCTGACGTTGGCGGTATACCTCCTGAAGGCGGCATTGAAGCGGCCTACAAACGACAACTTGCGGAAGCGGAAGATCCAGTCGCATTGCGAGCGGAGCTGGAAGCCCGCATCGAAAGCGCTCGAGGCCCTATCGGTCCATTGAATCGATTCCAGATGGAAGAAATGATCGACCCCCGCGAGACCCGAAGACATGTCTGCGACTGGATTGAACTGGCCTACCGGATTGTCAGGCAGCCATCACGATTACAATCACGAGCGCTGCAGTTCAGACCTTAGGGAAAGGCTGCACTTTTCAGGCTGCAGCATCCTCGCGGATGGCAGCCTCACAAAAAGCGGTCATCGCCGCACGCATGTCATCGCGTCGATCATCGCCCGAACGTTCGCTGAAACAGAATAAGACTCGC
>CAJWYI010000023.1 GCA_913049815.1 uncultured Gammaproteobacteria bacterium | reverse complement strand
AGTGATAATGTCACCTTCCATGCTCACCGCGACATCGGGGTTAGCGTTAGGCGGCATATTGGTGCCAACGATATCGATAGTGACCTGTGCCATGGTGATGCTGTTGGTAAGACCATTGCCGTCGTTTAGTTCATAGTCGAACACCAGCTGAACAACGTCGTCTATGGGGATATCAGCGAAAGCATCGGTATCGATGACCAGTTCATTGTCGACCACGGAGAACAGGCCGGTGGCATCTCGGTCTGACATCGCCAGATTCTGTGTCACTGTTCCGAGCTCTGGCTCGTCATCGGCGTCCGGGTCGAGGGCGTTCCTCAGCAAGTCCAATTCGAAGTCGCCGGTATTGGCGTTGGCAGATGTGACCTGCAGTGTCGTTTCAGGTGCGTCGTTACGACCCGTGACGGTGATCTCGACGTTGGCAATCGATGTTTCTCCAGCCGCATCCGTGATCTCGTATTGCAACTTGGAAGTGAACGTCTCGCCTTCACCAAGTGCGTTTAGTACGGCAGAAGAAGATGCAAAGAAGTTGAGCGTCCCGTCCTGATCAACGGTCGTGATGGTGTTGTCTTGCGTTATGGCCGCCGTATTGATGACCTTAATTGTATCGCCGGTATCCGGATCCAAGTCGTTGGCAAGCAGGCCAGAAGCTGCATCGATACTGAGGTCGCTGTCCTCGTCAATCGTATAGGCATCAGCATTGGCCACCGGTGCGTCGTTGACGCCGGTGATGGTGACAGTAACAACGGCAGTATCCGTGAGTACGCCTGACTGAATGGTGTAGGTGAACTGGTCAGTAGCGGTTTCTCCGGCGGCCAGGGCCTCCTGGTTATCTGCCGTATAGTTAATCTCGCCTGTTTCCAGGTCCAGGGTCACGGTACCTTGCGTGTTGGCGTCATCTACCGCCACGATCACTGGTGGCTCTCCGCCATCGGGGTCACTATCGTTTTCGATGAGCGAGATCAGCACACGGCTGTCGTTCTGTGTGAAGCTGACCTCGTCAGAGCCGGCAACGGGGGGATTGTCAGGCGGTATCTCGGTTGTTGGCTCGTCGGTACTGTCCGTTTCCGTCAGCGCAGGCTCATCGGGTGGGGTCGTGTCAGTCGTTGGCGTCTCGGTCTCTTGATTGGTAATGGGTTCACTGTCTTCGCCGGAGATGTCATTTGTGGTGTCTTCGGTGGAAGGCTCTGAGATAGGCGTCTGAGTGCTTTCAGTGTCCGGAGTGGCGTCTTCGTTGATTTCAGAACCTGACTGGGTTGTGGTCGTCTCACCACCGTCAGTTGAGTTTTCACCGGTATTGTTGGTTTCTTCCAGAAGCTCGGGATCGTCCGCGGCCGGAGTGGGAAAGGAATCTGAAAGTTGTGTCTGCTGGGCTGGTGTGGCCGCAGTCGTAAATGTTGGCAAACCATTCAGGACGATCACTGAGGTGTTTCCAGGTACCTCCAGATCAACGGCCGTGTCCGGGTTCTCATTGATGTCGTAGATGGTCAGAGTCCCGGATTTATGGATGACGATGGTCTCGCCATTCTCATAGGTACCTTCCAACTCGCTTCCGCGAATACCAATCACGGCCGAAGGTGTCTTAATCTTAGAGTGGTGTAAGCGTCCTGCAAGCAACTCACCGATAGAGCCACTCTTATACTGAAATCCGCCACGCAGGACGGTCGCCTCAAAAGTGGCGGGTCGACTGGACTCCTGTTCCGATTCATCGAAGTCGTAGGCGGACAGGACCGCCTGAGCAAGTTTACCAAGACTGAATCGCGTACCGTCGATCATCTGGGCACGGAAATATCCAATTCCGTCAACGATGATCTTGTCACCTTCAAAAACGTCACTACCTTTAGCCAGCTTGTAGCGCGTCCCGTCTACCGCGTCTTTAGGGACTCGGTAGACGTCGCCGCGCAGGAACCAGACTTCGCCGACCTTTTTGGCGGGTGTTGTGACTTCTGCAGGATCCCCTTCCTGGGCCAATTGAACCTCGCCTACACGAGTACGTAACAGGTCATTCACCATTTCCGGTGACAGACCGCCACCATCGGGCATCATCAGGTTCGGAGGTGGATCAAACGCAAAATAGTCAACAATAATTTCAACAGTTCCGTCATAACCGGTAATGAAGAGGTCAAAGCCCTCACGGGTATACGTGCCCGTCAGCAATAGCTCGGTGTTCTGAATGAGAATTTCAGGGTTGGAATCGATGCTCACGATCGGCCCGGATATGACGATCTATAAACGTAGCGGGTTCTACCAGCTTGATCAACCGCCAATCTGGCCAGGAGATGAAGTGGTCATCCAGCATGTCCGTCAGGTCAGTCGGGATGAAGAGCATGATACCGGAGGTGACTTTGGCGGCGGATCATCAGGATAAGCAGCCTCATGACGCTGACTGATGCCTTTTTGAAAGGCGTCGAAGGTTTCCACTAAGCAACGGCGGCGCATGGCCTCGGCGTCGGTCGTATGCATCGACAAAGTTTCGATCGATGTGCATGGACTGACCGGAAATAGGTGCGTCCCGATTCACCGGCGCGCTGCAGATTCCGACGAGATTGTCCTTGCTAGTCAGTGCGCCAATCACTTCACGCAGGCGCGACCGTGCAATTTCCTGAGGGATCGCCTGCTCTTTGGTCCAGAAACGGACGATACGTGTCGGTCATTCAGGTGTGATCTGTCGCCTCAAGAAGTGGAACTCAGGTGTTTGCTTAGTGTCTGCCATCGAAAATGAGCGTCTACAGGCGTTCGGCGCGGTTCAGCCACCGGTGAATGCGTGTCTGCATGCGCCAGATCTTGGCCTCGACATTCAGTTTTTCCTGATAGTAGTCATTGGGAGCGACGAGGTCTCGAATTCGCAAGCTGCAATCCAGGTCTTTGCACACAACATTACCCAGGCGATGGCGCCCACCGCTGCCTTTGCGGGACACGGAGAACATGGCGGTCCCTCCACCGGGATGAATGTGATGGCAGAGCGAGCACATATGGATGCCTCGACCATTGCCGCTGAATCGAAACCGTCGGAATTCTATACCTTTCAGATGCCCGTCCTTCGGGCTGAGCAATAGCATGTAAGCCAGATGTCCAGCCGGATGAACCCAACCCAGAAAATCATGCGCTTCCCACTCAACCTTATTTAGGTCAGGTATGGCTTCTGCCGGCAGCTGACCGTTGAAGACGTTCAGCAGTTCGGTTTCTGTAACCGGATCCAATCGGGTTCCCGTCAGCGAATTGATTGGAGGATACCACCATCACCAAACACACGGTCCGCGAATCGCTTACCCATTCGCCGGTAACCTGCCGGATTCGGATGAAGGTCATCTGGCAGATCACCCGCATCATGCTCATTGAAAAGTTCAAGTCCAGACAGGTAGGCAAGGTGAGGATCATTCCGGCTTACCGCCAGATCAGAGAGAAGTTTGCGAATCCGACTAAGGCTTAAGGAGCCGTCAAGCAGTTCAGGTGGTCGTTCGACAATCTTGAATTTCCCTTCAGTATTAGGAATCGTGGGCCCCGGATGATCTTCAGCGGATGGGCAAAAGATCGGCGAGATGATCAGAATCGGCGTTGCCGGATGTGCCTCGCGCAGCGTATCGAGGAAGCCATGTGCGGCAGGAAGAAACACTCGTTCGCGCATCGTGTCGCCGTTGACTATATTGATGCCTGCCTTGATGCTGATGAAGTCTGGATTTAGGTCGCGAATAGTTCGTGCAATAAAGGGATCCAGGTGACATTGTCCACCCAACCCCAGATTGGTGACATCTACACCGGCTGTGTGAGCTGCAACCACCGGCCAGGTGCCGGTGGGGATGTCAGCTTCCATGCAATGACTGATTGAACTGCCATGATGTACCCAATGCAGTCGAAATGGCTCTGGTGGCTCGATATCTCCGCCTTCCACAGCCAACGCGTGTAGCTCGACCAGTGCATTGTGCGGCAGCCACAGGGACAGTGATTTACTGTCGTTTCCCAGTCCGTCAAACACGACGTCATAAATCTCCCCGGGTTCGATGCGGGGGGCGGTTTGACCGGTCGGATCAAAGTGCAACTGGTTGCCTTCGTGATGGCGCCTAGTATGGACCGTATCGCCGCACACCAGATCAAAGGCGCATCCACCTCGTCCGGACCGTCCTGCCATGTGGGTCGTGAGTACGGTCAAACTTACGGTGTGGGCGGATGTGGTAAAGCGTATCCGGACGCCCGATGGTGTTCGCAGCATGAAATCTAACATTGGATTGATTTGGTTTCGTGTCCAAGACGGAAGGCGTCTGGGAGAGAGCGCATCTCCACGTTCATCGAAGTCGAGGGCACCGGTGATTTCCAGTGGGCTTGCTGCGAAATCTCTTGCGGCCAGGGTTGTCATATTGATCCTGTTATTTTGTGGAACGGCCCGCGCCACGCTGGACGTTGGCAGCGAGGAGGATTCAGGGTTCTTAGCGTCTTTGATTTGCCGCTGATTCGCAAGCAGCTTGATATACTGCGCCGCGCGAACTTGGGCAGGAGAAGAAAGTGATCGACTACGGATGGCATGACCTGCTAGGCAACACCGGCGTTGTCATGGTGATAGGGACCTATTTTGCGCTTCAGACGGGTCGTATGAGTGTCAACGACAGGGTCTACTCATTGTTGAACGCTATGGGAGCGGTCTTCATTCTGATGTCGCTCATGATTGACTTCAACCTGTCTTCTTTCATTATTGAGATTGTCTGGTTGTCGATCAGCATTTATGGACTAATGCGTCGCCGACCGGTTGGCGAAATGCCACCGGGTGGGGGGTAAGCTCAGTGACCAAGGCGCCTGACGCGCATACTTTGTCTGATAAGCACGAGTTATTTGCTTGAACCCGATCGCGCGCGCGAATGCCATGCTCCGACCCAGCGGTACCATGTTCTATGGCTGGTACATAGTTGCTGGTGCCGCCGGTGTTCAGTTCCTTTCTGGGATCCTGTGGATGCAATCCTATGGTGCTTACGTTGTGCTGTTACAGGAAGACTTCGGCTGGAGTAAAGCGCTGGTTGCAGGCGCGTTTGCGCTGACAAGGATCGAGAGTGGCGTCCTTGGTCCGATTCAAGGTTGGCTGACAGATCGATTTGGACCCCGGCGGATTTTGACGATCGGGATGCTGATCTTTGCGCTTGGTTTCTACCTGTTCAGTCAGGTGGAGTCGATAATCGGGTTTTATGTCACGTTTGGTTTAATTGCGATCGGGTCCTCTCTCGGAGGATTTGCGACGGTCATGGTCTCACTCGTCAACTGGTTTGACCGGCACAGGTCAAAAGCAGTTGCGTTTTCGCTGATGGGCTATTCGTTTGGTGGTCTGTCGGTGCCTGTTATTATCCTATGCCTTGAAGCGTTTGGCTGGCGGACCACAGCCATGATCTCGGCCGGGGTGATTCTGCTCATTGGTCTTCCGATGGTGCAGCTGGTCAAACACCGGCCCTCCGAGATTGGTGAGGTGATCGATGGTGGTGCCGCACCTGGCGTACATGAGAATAAACAACCGCAGGTGAGTGATTCGCGTGATTTCACAGCGCGCGAAGCAATGCGTTCACCGGCGTTCTGGTTTATCTCGATTGGGCATGCGTGTTCACTGCTGACGGTATCAACGGTAATGGTGCATCTGGTGCCTCACCTGACCGAAGGGTTTGAGTATACGCTCGCCCAGGCAGGGCTAGTGGTTGCTGCGTTGACGGGTTGTCAGATGGTGGGACAGTTCACTGGCGGATATCTGGGTGATCGGTTCGACAAACGCATTATCTGTACGATCTGTATGATTTTTCATTGTCTCGGTATGGTTGCGGTGGCGCTCGCCATCAATGTCTGGATGGTTCTGGCCTTTGCCTTTCTGCACGGTCTCGGTTGGGGAACGCGAGGTCCGTTGATGGTTGCCATGCGCGCTGACTACTTTGGCGCATCTTCGTTTGGCACTATTATGGGATTTTCGTCTTTAATTTCTATGTTGGGTATGTCAATCGGTCCGATTTTTGCTGGCTACATGGCTGATGTTTACGGGGACTACGAACTTGGTTTCCTGATTATCGCGAGTTTTGCTTTTGTCGGTTCATTTTGTTTCTTTGCAGCGACGCCACCCAAGCGCCAGACATCACCGAGATCGATATGAACCAACGAGTACTCAAATTCTTCTGGATCGCTCTGGTGTTGTCACCGGTCCACGTGTGGGCGACTGAACTCTCGCTGCCTTTCGTTATCGCTTTTGGCTCATGCAACGATCAAGATCGTGAACAACCATTGTGGAAACCACTGACGCGGATGGCACCCGACCTCTTTGTCTTTCTGGGCGACAACGTCTACGCCGACACCGATGATGAGACAGAGATGCGCGCGGTCTATGCGCGACAGAATCAGGTTCCTGGCTACAAATCCTTCAAACAAGCAGTTCAAATTGAAGGTATCTGGGATGACCATGACTTCGGCGTTAACGATGGTGACTCGGCATTTGGTGGGCGAGAAATGGCGCAGCAAGTGATGCTCGATTTTTTCGGCGAACCCGCAACGTCATCTCGTCGTACACAACACGGGATTTTTGACGCACGCTATTTTGAAGTGGCGGGTCGTAAAAAGACGACTCGGGTACAGTTGTTGCTCCTGGATACTCGCTACTTCAAGAGCCCGTGGAAAGGTTCTTCTTCATTTACCCGACGGTACGACCCCGAAGAAAGCACCGATAAGACCATGCTGGGCGAGGCGCAATGGGAATGGCTTGAACGTGAACTGAGCAAACCGGCGGATCTGCGTGTGATTGCGTCGGGTCTCCAGGTGCTCAATGGTTACCATGGCTACGAACACTGGGCACTGTTTCCACACGAACGCGAGAGGCTGTTCCAACTATTCCGCAATACTCGAGCCAACGGGGTCATCCTGCTATCCGGGGACCGGCACTTCGCCGAGATTTCACGTCGTGATGACATCCTGGACTACACTCTCTTTGACTTTACATCGAGTGGGATGACCCACAGTTTCGAACACGGCGATCAATCGCTGAATCCTGACCGGATTGCCATTTACACAGGGCTCAATTTTGGCACGATGACCATCAATGCGGAACATGTCGTACTCCGCATCCACAACCGTCGGGGGCGGGCGGTAGAGACTGTCAGAATCAGGATGGAAGATCTGCAGTTGCCGGAGTATTCGTTGTGACCAGAAGACTTCGGTATCTGAATGCCATGGGTGTTGACGTGTGGGTCAGAAGACCGTCGCGATCAAGCGCGAGCATCGACTCTCCAGCCAGGAACTCACGTCCGACAGAACAAGCTTGGCACTTTGAAACGACACAAGAGAAGCAGAAGCGAAGTCCGACGGTGACAGACGTGCATCCTTCTGAAGGAGTGTCACCTCGTCAGGCGTGGCGTCATATGGCAGAGGGACTTGTACCGAATTCACCGGGCGTCGAGTCGCTTGAGACTGTGGACTCGGGAATGCTAGGAGAAAGATCACAATCGCAGTCGTCGACAACTTCCCCGGTGCCAAAGATCCATCTGGGTCTAATGGGTAACGATGCGCTCTGTATGGTGTTCGAGTTACCGGAAGGTGGTATGACAGATCAGAACTGTCAGCGATTTACACAGGACGTCGCTCTGGCACTGGGGCATCGATTAGTTCGCTTTCTTGATTTCAAGTGGCCGATTGTTCGAGGTGATAAGCAGGATCAATCGGCCCCCGTGCTTCGACAGACTCTCATGGATCAAATGCGTTCCTTTGGAAAAAAAAGGCTGCTGTTTGGTGATGTACCCTTAGAATATGTCGATCTATCGATGCAGATCGATGCGGTTGTGACAGTGTCGATCGAGGAGATCATGGCATCATCAGTACACAAGCGCGCATTGTGGGAGTCTCTGAGGGACTGGCGATCTGACATTAGCGAGAAGGAAACTGCATTGCCTGGTATGGAGACGGAGGGGGATGGTAGTTAGTAGCCCGTCATCAAGTGAGTTTTGGAAAAAGGGTGGAGCGGTTGTAGGAGAGCATGGACGTATTACATAGTGATGAGCTGCTGCAATGGCGAGCGTAGAACTCGACTCTGAGTTCATGCGTATGCAGCTCGCGGATCTATCGATTGTGCTCACGAATGAACGACAGGCCTATTCCCATCCCTGGACTGAGGGCACTTTTAGGGATTGCATCAAGGGAGACTACGAAACATGGCTGGTCGTGTTCCATGGTCGGAACATCGGTCATGGCATTCTTTCAGCCGCCGCGGGCGAAGCCCATCTTCTGAATGTCTGTATCGCTCCTCAGTACCAGGGCCACGGCCATGGACGTCGTCTGGTGCTGTTTATGTTGCAGCGAGCGAAACTTCGTGGTGCCCGTAGTGTATTCCTGGAGGTACGGCCTTCTAACCTGCCAGCCTATAAGTTATACGAGAAAGTCGGGTTCAATGAGATTGGTGTTCGCAAAGACTACTATCCTGCTTTCAGCGGTCGCGAGGACGCATTAGTGCTGGCAATGGAACTGGCTTCTTCACACGATTAGATAAATCCCGATGATAACCGCAGGGCGTAGATGTATGATCGCCGCCTTGCGTACCCGCGCTTCGATCAAAGGTTAACGAATTGTGAATTCAGACTTCCTACAACAGGTCGAGAAGCGACGAACCTTCGCGATCATCTCGCACCCGGATGCTGGGAAAACGACGATCACCGAGAAACTACTTCTATTGGGCCAGGCGATTCAGAGTGCAGGGACCGTGAAAGGGAGGAAGTCGGACAAATTCGCGACGTCAGACTGGATGGAACTCGAGAAGTCGCGTGGCATTTCGATCACCACGTCAGTGATGCAGTTCCCGTTCCAGGATCGGACAGTCAACCTGCTGGACACGCCAGGTCATGAGGATTTTTCAGAAGACACCTACCGCACGCTCACCGCGGTGGATTCCGTGTTGATGGTCATTGATGGCAGCAAAGGCGTTGAGGATCGAACCATCAAACTAATGGAGGTCTGCAGGCTTCGTGACACACCGATCTTCACGTTCATCAATAAACTGGATCGTGAAGTCAGAGATCCCATTGAAGTCCTGGACGAAATTGAGGACATCCTGAACATTCAGTGTGCGCCGGTGACCTGGCCCATCGGCATGGGGAATAGGTTCAAGGGGGTCTACAACCTCTATACAGATGAAGTTCACCTGTTCGATCCGGAAGCCAAGCAGGACGCACTCGTATTGCCGGAAGTTATCAAGGGCATCGACAATGATGCTGTCAAGGTTCGACTCGGTGAAGACGCACTCGCAGAACTGATGGATGAAATCGAACTCGTGCGAGGTGCGAGTCATGAATTTGATACAGAAGCTTACCTCGAAGGCAGATTGACACCTGTCTATTTCGGTACGGCGCTCCGTAACTTTGGCGTCCTGGAAATGCTCGACGACTTCGTTGTTCATGCGCCACGACCGCAACCCCGTGCGGCTGAAGACAGGACGATAGATGCTGATGACGATCGTTTCTCAGGATTCGTGTTCAAGATTCAGGCGAACATGGATCCAAAGCACAGGGACCGTGTGGCATTCATGCGGGTTTGTTCCGGTCGCTACGAGCAGGGCATGCGTATGAAGCATGTGCGTATTGGAAAAGATATCCGGGTGAGTGATGCGGTCACCTTTTTTGCGAGCGGGCGTTCACAGGCAGATGAGGCCTGGCCTGGAGATATTATAGGGCTGCACAACCACGGTACGATCCAGGTGGGTGACACCTTCACCGATGGCGAGATATTCAAATATCTTGGGATTCCTCACTTTGCGCCTGAGTTATTCCGTCGTGTCGTGCTCAAAGATCCACTTAAGAGCAAACAGTTGCGTGCGGGTCTGACTCAATTGTCAGAGGAAGGTGCTACACAGGTCTTTATGCCGCTTTCGAACAATGATCTAATCCTCGGGGCGGTTGGTGTATTGCAGTTTGATGTGGTCGCATTCCGGCTAAAGGATGAGTACAAGGTCGACTGTGCGTATGAGAATGTCAGTGTCCATACGGCGAGATGGGTTGAGTGTGACGACGATAAGATGCTTGCCGACTTCCGGCGCAAAGCGGAAACAAATCTTGCTGTGGATGGTGCGGGACATCTAACGTATCTCGCACCAACGAGGGTGAATTTGAGCCTGACAGAGGAACGCTGGCCCGATGTGGCGTTCCGCGCGACGAGAGAAGTCTGACCCCAAACTAGCCTAATTTAGTTAGGTCATATCCCCGTAGGGGTTCTCCACGTTCAGATCAATGTCAAGGTTATGCCCAGGAATTCTGATCGATCGGTCAGTTAATGTAAGTTCATCGCCTTCGACGACACCCTCGCCAAATTTGTAGATCGTCGCGTTGATTCCTTTGACGGACGCATCATCATAAACGCGACATGCTGACTGAACCGCCTCGTTACGACGGGCATGTTCCGTCATTGCGTTAGCGCCATGTTTTTTAGATAGCATATTGTGAGTGACGAACGGGGACAGGATGGCGGCAGTGGCGTTGTTGCCACCAAATCCTTTTGAGTTGATCAACGCGGCATCCATTTGGCATGGTTCTATTTCGAGGTGTTCAAGCAGGAACTTCAAATGCATCTGATGGACGTCGTCTGCAATCTGTTGGACAGTTCGGATACCTGGGATCACACCGTGAGCCCATACGCCCAGTGTCGCGGCGATTTGATCACCAGATGCCGTCGCAAGGGAGTGCCCTAGATACGCTTTGATGGCTGTAATCGGCCAGTCCTCGATACCAAATGCGCCTGCGATTTCACTGAATATGTGTGATTCGGTCACGCGGTTCTGGGGTGTGCTGGTACCGTGTGCCTGAACGAAACTGCGTCGCCTCAGAGACTCCTCACCCAGAATGGACTTGATGACACCTGCGGCTTTACCCATGGTGACGTAATTGCCGATGCCAGGGCCGGGGATCGACTTTTTGAATCCGTCGGCGTTGATAAAAACATCCCCAACGGAGCCATGAATGTTTGCACCCATCTCTAGTGCCAGCTCGTCATCAAACAGGACGACAAATTGGGACGCTTCCGCTAGCGTAAACCCGCAGTTATTAGAGAAAGGACGACATGCTCGACGGTGATCGGTTTCTGCTTTGTCACCATCCAGCTTGTTCAGTTCGTCATCTGTCGCCAACGCACCCATTGTCTTATAGCCATCGATGACTTCAGGTGTGATCGGGGCTTCGCTGGCACCGACAAGGACTACTCGGAACTTGCCGGAGCGAATGTCCTGAATACCTTGCCTCAGGTTGTAGAGGAACGTTGCACAAGCGCCCACATTCGCACCCGTACTGCCAACGCTACCCAGAATATAGGCGTTGATGAAATCTGCGGTCATTTCTGCAAGTCCCAACGCACAGTTGCGTGAAGACACCCGTTTACCCATTAGCGAAGCGCGCAGCATATTGCCTGTGCCATTGTCATCGAGCTGTCCCATGGCACTGCTGGCATAAACCGCGATCTGATCTGCAGGCACTTTCGCGCGAATATCGTCCCACGGAATGCCGAGAGAGTTGATTGCGTCTGACGCACCATAGACAGTCAGTTGTAGTCCACGAGGATGGCTTCTGGATTGGTACAGACTGTCCGGTTCGAATCCTGAGGGTAGTTGTCCCGCGGAGTTCACCTCAGACTGACGAGAATCACGAAACAGCACATCGAGCCCGTCTGGAACAATGACCTGAACACCCTCTTCAATCTCGGTCAGCGACCAGGTCTCAGGAACGTGATCCGGGAGTTGGCTTTTCTTGATCGTAAAAGTGATGGGATCACCGGTCGCGTTAAGGTGCGCGGACTTGTGGACCAGGATGTTATCCGGGTCGAAGAGATTCGATTCAATCTTGCGAATCAGCGTGTGATCAAGAATATGCTGCCGCAGAGGTTCGTCCAGGTCCTCGTCTTTGAGCTGCATCATTGCAGCGAGCGAGGCATAGGTACGGTCCGCTTCTGAAGCACTCAGGTTGTCAATCACCAATCGCTTGTAGGCGTGATGAGATGAACTTCGTCCGGCCGGATTAACACCTCCGAAACCGACGATGACTGGCAGTCGCGACAAAACCTAATTCCCCTGCGAGACTGGGCGAACACCCGATGATCCAAATAAGGGCACATTCTACGGGGATGCTACTGGCGAAGCCAGTAACGAGGCCACGAGTGTCGGTCCTGTTTAAGTTCAGGAATGCGAGCATGGTGTTAAAGACATGCTCGCATATCTGGCTAGTGAGTCAGTTCAATCGCAACGGCCGTTGCTTCACCACCACCGATGCACAGGGCGGCAATTCCACGTTGCTTACCCATCTCCTTCAGGGCGTAGATGAGGGAGACAATGATTCGGGAACCTGTCGAACCGATGGGATGACCCTGCGCGCACGCACCGCCGTGAATGTTGACGCATTCTGGATCCAGATCGAGATCCTTGATCGCCGCCATGGTCACCATGGCGAATGCTTCGTTGATCTCGAAGAGGTCCACATCGGATTTGTCCCAGCTGGTCTTGACCAATAGCTTCTCGATAGCACCAACGGGAGCTATAGTGAATTCGGAGGGGTCTCTCGAGTTGGTCGCATGACCTGCGATTCGAGCCATTGGCGTGAGACCCTGTTCCTTGACGGCATTTTCGCTAGCCAACAGGAGCGCTGATGCACCGTCCGAAATCGAGCTTGAATTGGCCGCAGTGACAGTACCATCGGATTTGAATGCGGGACGCAAAGACGGGATCTTCTCAATGTTAGCGTTGAATGGCTGCTCATCGTCTTTGACTTCAATATCACCTTTCTTTCGATCCGAGATGGTGATCTTTGCGGTCTCTGGCATCAATGTACCAGCTTTAATCGCCTCGTTTGCTCGAGTCAGTGACGTGATCGCATAGTTGTCCATGTCCTCACGAGTGAATTGATACTTGTCTGCCATCTCCTGAGCAAATTCACCCATGGATCGGCCGGATTTCGCATCTTCAAGACCATCAGTGAACATGGAATCCTGGATCTCACCATGGCCCATACGCATACCGCCTCTGGCCTTTGCGATCAGATAGGGTGCATTCGTCATAGATTCCATACCGCCTGCAACCATGACGTCGTTGGTACCAGCGGCGATCAGATCGTGCGACAACATCGTGGCCTTCATTCCTGAACCACACAATTTGTTGATGGTGGTTGCGCCGATCCCTACCGGAATACCTGCATCCATGGCTGCTTGACGCGCGGGCCCCTGACGCAAGCCAGCAGACAACACATTGCCCATGATCACTTCGTCGACTCTATCCGGAGCGATGCCCGCCCTGTTGATGGTTTCACTAATTGCGGCAGCGCCAAGGTCGACGGCACTCATCGTGGAGAGGCTGCCCTGAAAAGCGCCCATTGGGGTGCGGCTGCCGGAAACGATATAGATATCATTCATAGTGGTGTCCTGCTGTTATATAAAAGCTGTTTTGTAAAAAGAGTACGAGTCGAGTCGTGCATGCCTCGGAATCCCCGTTCGGGTTTTTCACACGAACTGGGCAGTGAGCTTCCGCCATTGGCGTCGTTGCTCACACAATCGGCTTTCGATCTCGCATAACTAATCGCGAAACCCTGATATCCGGCCATGATAGAGACGCCGTTCCATAACATGAAAACTGCAAACATCAGCCAGACCCAGGGGCTGACGTCTATCGTGAGGACGTAGAGGGGGATGACCGTCATCGATAGGATGGCGGGCCCTATCAAAACGGTTGCAACGTCCCAACGAAATTGCGGAGTTGTCGACATCGCGGCATCCTATGTAAGGGCCATGGTGAAATCAATCCTGTGGTATTCTTGCGCCGATTTCTACAGGAGCATTCCATGACGACAATCACCCGGGATGATCTGATCACCAGCATTCAGGACGCACTACAGTACATCTCTTATTACCATCCTGCGGACTTTATTCGTGCAGTGGGGGATGCCTACGAGAAGGAAGAATCGCAGGCGGCGAAAGATGCCATGGCGCAGATTCTGATCAATTCCAGGATGTGTGCCGAAGGGCAACGCCCCATCTGTCAGGACACGGGCATTGTAAATGTCTTCCTATCGGTGGGTATGGACGTGCGCTTTGAAACGGATATGTCTCTTGAGGATATGGTGAATGAAGGTGTACGACGGGCCTATCTGTTGCCTGATAATGTGCTGCGGGCGTCGGTATTGGCAGATCCCGCAGGTGCTCGTACGAACACAAAGGACAATACACCGGCAGTCATCCATACCGAGCTGGTTGTCGGGGACAAAGTTGAGATTCACGTGGCTGCCAAAGGTGGTGGCAGTGAAGCCAAGTCTAAACTTGCGATGCTGAATCCTGCCGACAGTATTGTTGATTGGGTCATCAGGACTGTCCCGACCATGGGCGCAGGTTGGTGTCCGCCCGGCATACTGGGCATCGGCATTGGCGGTACCGCTGAGAAAGCGGCATTGCTCGCCAAGCGTTCCCTGATGAACCCTATCGATATCTACGAGCTACGCGAGCGAGGGCCTGCAAGCCGAATTGAGGAGCTGCGCCTCGAGATTTTCGACGCGGTCAACGCGCTCGGTATTGGTGCCCAGGGACTGGGTGGTCTCACCACCGTACTCGACGTGAAAATTATGGACTATCCGACGCACGCCGCGAATCTACCTGTTGCCATGATCCCAAACTGCGCAGCAACACGGCACGCTCATTTTGTCTTGGATGGTTCCGGGCCGGCTTCTTTGTCACCCCCGCTACTGGAAGACTGGCCTGATATCACCTGGTCTGCCGCGGATGGTGCGCGGCGCGTTAACCTCGATACGGTCACGGCAGAGGAGGTTCAGACCTGGAAACCGGGCGAAACACTGTTGTTGTCTGGCAAGATGCTGACAGGTCGTGATGCGGCTCATAAACGCATCCGAAATACGCTTGAAAACGGTGATTCGCTTCCTGACGGTGTCGACTTCAATGGTCGCTTCATTTACTACGTCGGTCCCGTTGATCCTGTGCGCGAAGAGGTGGTGGGACCCGCTGGCCCAACGACAGCGACGAGAATGGATGGGTTCACAGATATGATGCTGTCAAAGACAGGTCTTCTAGGAATGATCGGGAAAGCAGAACGGGGACCTGTCGCAATAGATGCGATTGCAGAACACAAAGCGGTTTATCTTATGGCTGTCGGTGGCGCCGCATATCTTGTTTCTAAAGCGATACGTGGTGCGAAAGTGATCGCGTTTGAAGATCTGGGTATGGAAGCGATCCATGAGTTTGAAGTCGAAGATATGCCGGTCACGGTTGCGGTCGATGCAACTGGCGACAGCGTACATCGCAGTGGACCTCGGATCTGGCAGGAGAAGATCGGGAAAATCCCGCTGACCGAGGTTTTATAATGATCCCAGCAGATTCGGGCCCGCCCGGATTCGTTTACGCAAGCGTGTGAGATTTAGTACGATTGCGCAACTGACAGCGTGATGATTTACAGACATCTGTTGGGTGAAATGGACGTGGTCACAGACTACGTCGGCGGCAGCAAAGTACCGAGGGACGCACACATCTATGGGTGAAGAATCAACGGTTGATCAACTGTATCGTAGGGCCGAAGCCCTGTCCCAGGACTTCTCACTCTTTCCGCAACGCACGACCTCGTCGGTCATTCAGGGCCTCATCTCCGAACAGGAGATAGACATTGCACTCGAAAACCTGCGTAACATGGATGTGGACGCCTACATTGCTGCAACGGTGTCGCCTTGTGAGGAAGCCGCTCGCCCGAGCGCCCGGGAAATTTTACGCTCTTTTCGTGAGCCGGTTCAGAATGAAATCACCAACGGACCTTTCTATAGCTGTGAGATGGAGCTCGATTTTGGCGACTATGAACGCCGTATCGGGTTCATTTGTCAGGATCGACGCGCAGCCATGGGTGTATGGGGGCCTGAACATCACGAACAGGCTGCTCAGGTCGCCAGTCGATTTGCCATCAGATCGATGCCGATTGTCTGTTTTATGGACACACCCGGTGCGGATGGGAAAGAGTATGCCAATGCGGCGAATCAAGCCCATTCGATCTCACGACTGATCGCCGAGTTGTGCAATGTCGACGTGCCGACGCTCGGCGTTATTATCGGGCAGGGCTATTCTGGGGGTGCGATCCCGCTCGCTGCGTCCAATTTGCTCGTGTCGCTTCGTACTGGCGTGTTCAATACTATTCACCCGAAAGGACTCGCAAACTTGGTACGCCGGTACAATCTCTCGTGGCAGGAGTGTGCACAGTTTGTCGGCGTCTCCTCCTACGAGTTGTATCGTCAGGGCAATATTGATGGGATTGTTGATTACGATCCTGGTGAGGAACATAAGCTCGAGAATCTGCGTAGTGTCATCATCTCCGGTATTACATCGATCGAGCAGAGTTGTGAGGATTTTGTCTCAGAACACCCCGAAATCCTGCAACACTATCAGCGCAATCTGAATCGATACTTCAATCGTGGGGAGTATCTGGCAGCTGTTGATGCATCTTCGACACTGAAGCTGCGGACATCGCCGACGGAATATCCGAATGTGTTTGGTGTCGCATTTCGATACCTTCGTTATCTGGGGCTTCGTCGTCGGATCAAATCGACTACCATCGGTCAGTATGGCCGATTGGCCGTTGATGAGATGCCAGAAGGCAAGCTGGCTGAGCGAGAGATTCGGGAACGACGGATCGCCTTTCTGTCCTGGATGCAGGACCCGGATCAGATTCTCTATGAGGACCACCTGAGTCGAGCCTGGAAGAATTACGTAGAACGCAAGCAACAGCTGGGAGGAGAGCGGGGGCGACTTGCACAGCTGATCTTTGGTGAGCCTGGCGAACGCTACGAAGCGGCGCGAGAGGAGTTGTGTCTGACCATCGGGATGCACCTGTACAATCGATGGAAGGCTCAGGCGGAAGATAACCTGCTCGCATTGATCCATCACATCAACGCGCGGCAATCCAGTCGGTTTTTGCTGCGAAGTAGTGATATTCGCGATGTGAAAGCATTGTTGCGGGAAATGTCCGCCAGTACCCATCCTTTTCTCACCCACGTTAAAAGCCGTTTTGGCTATGACGGCAAAAAGCTGCTCGACAGTGAATATCTGGAGGAGAAAAGCGCTGACCTGCTGGGCCAGCAACTAGTTGTAGAGCTGAACCTGGTTCTTGAAGGCGAGCCTTTCTATCCGACTTTTTCGGAAAAGGACATCTCGGTGTCTGATTTGACGCGACAGGTGATTCTGAGACCCAATGCATCTGCGGTCGAGCTGAATCGCCGAATTCTTGAAGATAACCTCTGGTCATTCCTTGAGCGACGGGAAGAGGATGATCCCGAAGTCGAAGATCACAACCGCACAGTCCTCGATATTGTTCTTGATGAAGATGTTGGCGAGTATTTCATTGACTCGTGCAAGAATTTGATCGCGTTTGGCGAGGTTTACAACACCTTGATTGATGACCTGGTCGGCCTCGCCAGCCAGACCCAGGCAACGCGTCTATTGCCAGCGACCTTTATTGACGCACTGCTGGACACGGCGTTTCCTCGTGTCTCTGTAATGCCCTTGTTCGAAGGTGAAGACGTTGCGGAACTGAAAGCGCGATTTGCACGCTGGATGCAGTCGATGGCGGGTAACTCACGCAGCAGCCAGTTTTATAAGGCTGTCGAAGAGTGGATACGTGTGGTCCACAAGGACAAGTCCGACACGCTATTTGTGGTCATTACATTTTTCTTTGAGAAACTGCTGCCGCAATACTACCAGGCACGAGAAGGTGGGCGTACTTACGAAGGTAAGGTAGAGCCAGCGCGGATTGGTCGGCGGAAAGACTTCTGGAATCGGCTAACGATTGCGTACCGGGATTTGTTGTTTGCACAAGTCCTTGATAAGGAGAAGAAATCTCGAGCGACAACATACAAGACGTTGCTGGATCGATACGTCGATAACTTTACTGAGTTGAATGGCGAATTGATGTCTGCCAACCCGGTCGACTTCCCTACATTCCGGCCGTCGATCGAGAGTGCGCTGCAGAAAGGTATCAAACCACACGGGTTGATTACTGGCATCGGTGACTTCAAGACTGACCAGGGTTCGTATCGTGTTGGGCTTGTGATATCGAACGTTGAGTTTCAGGTCGGGTGTATCGACAACTCGGATTGTGTGCGCTTTTGTAAGCTACTTGTCGAATGTGCTCAGGAGAGGATACCTGTCATAGGGTTCGTCTCATCCGGTGGGATGCAGACAAAGGAAGGTGCCAATGCGTTGTTTACCATGGCGGTGGTCAATGATCGGCTGACTCGATTTGTCAGAGACAATGATCTCCCTGTGATCATGTTTGGTTTTGGGGATTGCACCGGTGGTGCGCAGGCGAGCTTTGTTACACACCCCCTGGTTCAGTCCTACTACTTCAGTTGTACGAGTATGCCGTTTGCTGGTCAGGCAGTGGTGGAATCTAATCTGCCATTCACATCGCTACTCTCCAACTACCTGTCGGTTACCCCGGGTTCGATGCGTGGGCTCGTGAAGCTCCCTTTCTCTAACCTTGATGAAGAACTGCGTTCAGTAGATCCCTCGATCCCGCTGCCGACAGAAACCGTTGAAGAGGTTGTGGATCGCGTCATGTCGGGGACCTTGACGGCCGCGAGTCCGACGGTCGCTGCGCCGTTGGTCAGTGAAGAGGAACTGTTCAGACCGATCAATCGTACTCTGGTTCACGCCCGTGGGTGTACCGCCGTCAAACTGGTATCAAAAGCGATTGAATACGGATACGAAGTGGTTCTTGTTCAGTCCGACCCTGATATGGAATCAGTTGCCGCCGATCTCGTTCGTGATGACGACAAACATGCCCTGGTCTGTATTGGGGGTAATACCTCGGATGAATCGTACTTGAACGCGATGAGTGTGTTGTCGATTGCAGAAGCAGAGGCTGTTGATTCTTTGCACCCAGGTATCGGTTTCCTCTCTGAGGAAGCCAACTTTGCACGCCTGGTCCGTAACCAGTCCTTGAATTTCATTGGTCCACGTGTCACCAGCATGGAAACCATGAGTAACAAATCCAATGCTATTAACACCACCATGAGTATTGGTGTACCAGTTGTCCCAGGCAGCCACGGCATCGTGAATTCGTCGGAGCAGGCGGCGGAGATTGCCGATAAGGTCGGGTATCCGGTACTGCTGAAAGCAGTGCAGGGCGGTGGCGGCAAAGGTATTCAAATTGTCGAGCGGCCAGAGGAACTTCACAGTCTGTTCCAACTGGTGTCTACCGAAGCAAAAGCAGCGTTCGGTAATGGCGATCTGTATATCGAGAAATTTGTCACGAGCATGCGGCACATTGAGGCACAGGTGCTTCGAGATACCCAGGGTAATACGCGAGTACTGGGTATTCGTGACTGCAGTGTGCAGCGAAACAACCAGAAACTGATTGAAGAATCGGGATCAACTTTGCTGCCACAGGAACTTCGTGACCAGGTGATGACCGATGCAGCGAAGATCGCAGATGCTGTTGATTACGTGGGTGCAGGAACCGTCGAGTTCATTTACGACGTCCCGAATAACGCAACCTACTTTATGGAGATGAACACGCGACTCCAGGTTGAGCACCCCGTCACAGAAGTAACAACCGACACAGACATCGTCAGGAAACAGTTTGAGATCGCAGGTGGTGCCACCATCGATGACCTCTCCCCGAGGGAGCAGGGATATGGTATGGAAGTTCGGGTAAATGCAGAGAAAGCCGTGCTGAATGCTCAGGGTGAGGTGTCATTCCAGCCGACGCCTGGAGAAATCACAGTGTGCGAGTTGCCTGAGGAGGAGCACATCCGGGTGATCTCCATGGCGGGCGAAGGCAAAGTGGTTCCGCCGTTCTACGACAGTCTGATCATTCAGATCATCTGTTACGGAAGCGATAGAACAGACACCATCGATAAACTTCTGGCCTACCTTGAGCGTGTGGTGATCAATGGGGTATCGACCAACCTGTCCTTGATCAAACGTATTCTTCGAGATGAGACGTTCAGAGGTGGCGACTACGATACGGGCTATCTGCCTGCATTTCTGTCCAAGATTGATACGTCAGAGCTGATTGCCGAGATTGATGAGGCGGCGGGCTCGACGGGGCAGGTCCTCGATCTCGATATGCTGCGCATCGAAGACAGCGATGAGCTCAAGGTGTTGTCTCCGTCAACAGGGGTCTTTTATCTGACGCCTTCTCCGACCGAGCCAGAGTATGTCAATGTCGGCGATACGGTGTCGGTGGGTGACACACTTTGCCAGCTGGAAGCCATGAAGATGTTCACACCTGTTAACCTGAACACGTTCGCTAGCGATATCGGTGAGCTTTATCCGGATGGTCGATACACGATTTCTCGTATAAACCTAACCAGCGGCCAACAGGTGAATGAAGGGGATTTGCTGTTCGTCATCCGTCCAGTGGAAGCTGCCTGAGCTGCCCTAAAACACGAGCAGACAAATACCGTTCCCCAGGAACAATGTGCCCATGGTCAGGATGATGATCCGTCCCGCATAGCGGAACTGTACGTCGTCGATTTTTGCAACGAGCGACTTGCCAACAGAATTCCCTGCGCTGGCAGCAGCGATGACGAGCATATAGACCCAGAATGGCAGATCCACTGTCAGGCCAATCACTGTCAGGTAATAGCCAAGCTTGATGACGTGACTTGATGTCTGAGTGACTGATTTGGTGGCGAGGACCTGATGGCGGGTGAGCCTGCTCTTGACATAGAACACATCCAGCACGGGGCCCGATGCACCCGCGACTAGCTGGGTGGCCGTGACCAAAAATCCACAGATCGTCGCAACCACGGGACGTTCGATATCCAGATTCAATCGATCCGGAATCGCGAGGGATAAGAACGGGAAAAGGCCAACGACGATGAAGATCAGGGCCTTTTGCGGTACAAAAATGAAGACTGTGAAGATTGCGACTGCAGCGAGGGCCCCAATGAGGTAAGGGATCAGTACAGGCCATAGAATGTGTGTGCGATGAAATACTATTCTCGAGCCATTTGAGGCTGTTTGTGCGACACCATGCAATACCATGGCTGCCGAGACCGGCAACAGTAGGCTAAGAACTCCCATCAAGATGACACCACCGGCCATCGACAACACACCCGAAATAATGCTCGTCAACAAGGTTGCGAATGCGATAATCAAATAAGCCATGGCGAGGATGGTACCAAGGCATTCGACTGCGTCCATGATGTACCTGGCTCAATTGGCGGATGGTGACGGACGATCATGTTCGTGATACGTGGTGGCGGAACGTTGAATGATTGAGAACCTGGAAACACTTGAGGCTTTGTCAAAGCATGGGACGATGCTGGCCGCCAGTACGGAACTGCGCATCTCGCAATCGGCGGTCAGTAAGCGCATTGCTGTTCTTGAGAAGTACTACGATCGAAAACTGATCCAGCGGAAAGGGCGTCGGGTTGAGTTGACACAACATGGTAAACGATTGATCAACCGTATCTCACCAATGTTGTCAGAGATTCGAGACCTCTTTGCTGATGAAGATTTTTCTGGTTCGGGTGAACTGACGATCGGCGTCTCGGATGCCATCCTGTCTTCCTGGGGCCCGCGTGTGTTTCACCGTGTACAGTCACAACTTCCTGATGTCAGATTCACATTCCATACACACCGTACACCTGCCGTACTCGATCGTATTCGATCAGGTGAGTTTATGGCGGGCGTGTGCACAGGATCTGATCGTCTCGATACAGATCTGCAGTCTGAGGTGCTTGCACAAGAGCCCATGGTCATCATTCCATCGGGCCAAGGAGTCCTTGACTGGGATAAACGTTCACCACTTGATGTGATCAGTATTGAGGACTATTCCGGCGCCTGGCGATCATTTCGAACCGAGGTCAGGCGCTTGCAGATCCGGAGAGCCGTTTCGCTCGAATCTTTTTTTAGTGTGGCGCAAATGGCTATTGCTGGCTGGGGACACGGCATGGTCCCGATTGGTGTCGCGGAAACACTCGGCGTTCCATCGGAACGTTTGATTAACCTCGGAGACGAGGGGTTGGTTCGGCCAGTGCGCTTTGTGGCGCGAAAATCCACCTATGGTGTGCCAGTGGTTGCGAGTTTTTATGAGTGCATGCGTGCTGAACTCAACGCAATAGACTTCTAGGTCACGGAATCGTCGGATTCGGTATTTTGCACATGCGTGGATATGGACTCCCTGATGGTGCGATCAAAGGGAAATGGACACGAGCTTTCAATGAACCAGAGGCCGGATTCGTGTGTCTCAATCCAGTCAAGACGCCGCATCCCAGAACGTGACTGCTTCATCGACCAGTCGCGCCACTTCTCGGGGCATCAGCACACCACAATTCACCGCATCGTTTGCGGCTTCAGTAAATTTCGAGACAAACGTAGACCGGTCACCATAGAGTGCGTTCAGCTTGTCTCGTGTGAAGGGTTGACTTGACCCATCGAGAAAGCCTCGAATGTCCGGTGTTAAGGGAACGGCGCTGTTGGTTGCCACAGGGACGTCCGCTTGTGGCAGTCTTACGCCTCCGGTCGCTATCCCGAACTCATCACGGACGACTTCGGCAGGTTCGCCTTCAAAATTGACGCGTGGTTGTACAGGAGGTGCTACACCTTCACTGAGCCAGCGATGCATGTGGTGATAAGCCGCATCATAGAGCGGATTCATCGGGATAGCGTTGATCCCTTCGACAGGTGGCTGTGTCACCAGTTCATCACGATCGGTCAATGCCTGACGCGCCGCTCTGCCCTGTTGTGATACGTGGCACGTGCCTGCAGACTCCCAGAACCGCATGGTGTCGGTATCAGGCTGACGTACACCATGGCAAGCGATTGCCTCAAGTTCTGAGTTGACGACAAAAATAGGTTTGCCTAGATCGGTTCGGAGAAGATTCGCACCTCGAAGACGCTTCTCTGGTGCTGCGCTGTTTTCTGGCGTGTTGATGTTGACAACAGTTTCACCGACCTCGAGTGGCGTTCCGCGACCGAAGTAAATCGTTAGAATGAAACCGTCAATTGCTTCGTTCAGGGGTGCAATAGCATTGACATACGTTCCTAGCCGACCAGCAGACTGTGATGCTCCCTGAGCGACAACATTACGGACATCGAGGCCCGCAAGAGGATCATTGTCGCTCGGACGATCGGGGCCGACTGCCAGAGCCACCTGCGTCAGAATGTCGTAGGAGTAGTCATCGCTTGCAATATGCAAATCACCGTAGCGTTCGGGATCCCAGCCAGCGAGTCCCTGATTGACGGGAGGTAGCCCCTCGATTCCAACCTTCTGCGTGGTAGCGCACACGAGCACGAAGCCACCTTCGAAGATTTCACGACTCTCGGCCCCAAACAGATCGTGACCGGCTGTCACATTGTTCCATGTCACAACAACACTGCCATTGAAGCGAGTAGCATCGTTAGGTCGATAGACGATAAATCGAGTCTTGAAAGGCGCTGTTCCCGCTGGTTCTACATCCCACTGGCCATCCGTGGAGAGCTCGCTACCTTCCTTCAGTTTATAACGAGTGGATTCTCCTTTAATGAAGTACTCCGCCTCAGAGTAACCGACATCGTTGAGGTCGGTCATGCTGGCGCCAAATGGCCAACCACGGTTACCTCCTGTAATGGGGCCATGTACTGTCATCATTTTGGGGTCCGAGGACGTTTGTCTATACCCTCGCACCATAACATAGGTATGGAGCAGGCTTAGGGACCTATTTCTATTGGCTTGCTTTTCCATTCGGTGGAATAGTGCGAGCGTACCAAGGTTGTTACGATCGATCTATCTTATGATTGGAGAAGCTTGTGGCCGTTACGGTCTGGGGAATTGGCACAACGCGTACCTTTCGCGTGCATCATGCACTTCACGAGTGTGGGATCGATTACGTGACTGAACCGGTACGTACTCGTACCTCGGACATGGAGCGACCGGAATTTCGTGCTGTGGCAGTGAGTGGCAAAGTCCCGTCGTTCCAGGATGACGATTTTGTCCTGACTGAGAGTGCGGCCATTACGCGTTATCTGATGACGCGCGGACATCCTCCACGTCCTGTGCGAGAACAGGCGTTTGTTGATCAGTGGTGCCATTTCATGATGATGGAACTCGATGCAACGTCTCTTTACGTCGTGCGTCGCCATGAGGGTCTCCCAGAGATCTACGGGGCATCAGATGTCGCTGTGCGTACAGCCAAAGACTATTTTCGGAGGCAACTCTCTACCCTGTGCGATGAATTGCTCGATGGACGTACCTATTTAAACGGCAGTTTCTCTGAGTTGGATATTCTTCTGATCTCAATGCTGGATTGGGCTGCGTTCGTCAAAGTTGAGATCCCACAGGCAGCGGCGGTCTATGCAGCCGGAGTGCGTAAGAGGCCGGCTTATGAATCTGCATACCAACATAATTACGGAAACAGGAGTCGCTCATGAATGAAAGACGCAACGCGCTGATTACCGGGGCCTCGGCGGGTCATTTGCCAGACAGCTTGCCAGCAAGGGTTATGACCTGGTTCTGGTTGCACGCCGAGGTGATCAACTGCGAACCGTTGGTGAGGAGATTGCCAGGGAATCGGGATGTTCCTATCACGTTATTGAAGCTGACTTGGCGGACGTCGAAGCGCCCCAATCCATCTACTCTGCAACGCAGAGGAAAGGACTTGAAATCGATTACCTGGTCAACAATGCAGGCGTTGCGGGACCTGATCTGTTGCAGGACAGGAAGTGGAGTGATCAGGCACGTTTTTACCAGCTGATGATGATCTCTATCGCGCACCTGTGTCACTTATACATCCCATCGATGGTTGAACGGACAGCAGGACATGTCATCAACGTTGCATCTGTGGCCGGCAGAATCACATCAAGCGGAGGTTGTAATTACGGACCCACCAAATCCTATGTCATCGCGATGTCTGATGAGCTGGGATT
>CAJWYI010000022.1 GCA_913049815.1 uncultured Gammaproteobacteria bacterium | reverse complement strand
GTTTGCTGGAGCGAGCTGCTCGCGTCAATGCGGAATACGTGGAACAGCAGACCGAGGGTCGTGTGAAAGGACAAACAGGTTCACTAACCGCGCTACCGATTATTGAGACCCAAGCAGGAGATGTGTCAGCGTTTGTACCGACCAATGTGATCTCCATTACTGATGGTCAGATCTTCCTTGAGACGGATAAGTTCAATTCTGGTGAACGACCTGCAATGAACCCGGGTATTTCTGTGTCACGTGTAGGTGGCGATGCACAGACCAAGTTCATGTCAAAAATTTCTGGAGGAATTAAGCTCGCATTGGCGCAGTACGCTGAGCTGGCAGCATTTTCCCAGTTTGCATCGGACCTTGATGATGCCACCCGGCGTCAATTGGAACATGGTGAACGCGTCAACGAGTTGATGAAGCAGAAACAGTATTCACCGATGACGATCGCGGAAATGGGAACGGTGCTGTTCGCGGCGAGTGAAGGTTTTCTTGAAGACGTTGACGTCAACAAGGTGCTCGATTTCGAAGCGGCGTTGATCAGTTACATGAACGCTGAACATGCAGACTTCATGAGTGAGATCAATGAGTCTGGGGTGTACTCGGATGATGTCGTCGAGCGGCTTCAGAAAGCTGTAGAGACTTTCAAGTCGACACAGACCTGGTAGCCGAGACGATTCACCGGAAGGACTGAGGCATGCCCAACACTAAAGCACTACGCACGCAGATCGGCAGTATTTCGAATACGCAGAAGATCACGAGCGCCATGGAGAAGGTGGCAGCGAGTCGTATGCGTGGCGCCCAAGACATGATGGCACGCGGCAGGCCTTATTCTGACCACATTCGACAGGTTATTGGCCATGTGGCGAATGCCTCGCCAGAGTATCGCCATGCCTTCATGGTGGAGCGTGAGGTGAAGCGCGTTGGCTACATTATCGTCACAACGGATCGGGGTATGTGTGGTGGTTTGAACAACAATCTCCTGCGTTCGACCGTGCGACATATCGCCGAATTGGCGGAACAGGGAATCGAAGCAGACCTGTGCCTGATCGGTAACAAAGCTACCCAATTCTTTCGTAGTTTTGGTGGCAATGTGGTTGCAGCCAGTGGACATACCAGCGAAACGCCCGTCATGAACGACCTTATCGGCAGTATCAAGGTGATGCTTGATGCGTTTGAAGAAGGCATCGTAGACAGAATCTATCTGGCGAATAACGTCTTTGTCAGCACCATGACCCAGGACCCAACTGTTCGCCAGCTCGTACCGCTGGATCCTATGGAAGATGTGGATCTGTCTTACCATTGGGATTACATCTACGAGCCGGATGCACGGCAGCTGGTTGAAGGCCTGGTGACGCGATTTATTGAGGCGCAGGTTTATCAGGCTGTGGTTGAGAATGTGGCGTGTGAACATGCTGCACGGATGATCGCCATGAAAAACGCGACCGACAACGCGGGCGACATGATTGAAGAGTTGTCGTTAGTGATGAACAAGGTCAGGCAAGCGGGTATCACGCAGGAGCTGGCGGAGATTGTAAGTGGCGCGGCGGCGGTCTAACCGTGCCGTACTATATTGGTTAGATATTTGTATAAGCACGAGCTTAGGATAGAGGAACATTATGGGTAGCGGTCGAATCGTATCGGTGATTGGCGCTGTAATAGACGTGGAGTTTCCGCGAGAAGAGGTGCCTGAGGTCTATGAGGCGCTTAAGGTCGACGAGAAAGGGCTGACGCTAGAGGTTCAACAGCAGTTGGGTGATGGTGTTGTCCGCACGATTGCGATGGGAACATCTGAAGGTGTGAGCCGTGGCCTTGCAGTGACTAATACCAAAGAGCCCATTATGGTGCCTGTCGGAGAGCAGACCCTAGGACGGATCATGGACGTCCTTGGAGAGCCGGTTGACGAGCAGGGTCCGATCAATGAGACAGAACGGATGCCGATTCATCGTGCTCCACCGAATTATGAAGAGCAGGCAGGCGGCCGCGACTTGCTGGAAACCGGTGTTAAGGTGATTGATCTGATCTGTCCCTTTGCAAAGGGCGGAAAAGTTGGCCTGTTTGGTGGCGCCGGCGTGGGCAAGACGGTCACAATGCTAGAGCTCATCAATAATATTGCAAAAGAGCATAGCGGTTTGTCGGTTTTCGCGGGTGTGGGTGAGCGAACCCGGGAAGGAAACGACTTCTATCACGAAATGCAGGATGCCAACGTTCTGGACAAGATTGCGATGGTGTTCGGCCAGATGAATGAGCCGCCAGGAAACCGGCTTCGCGTGGCGTTGTCTGGGCTGACCATGGCGGAGAAGTTCCGTGATGACGGCAAGGACGTATTGTTGTTTGTCGACAATATCTACCGATATACGCTCGCGGGTACGGAGGTATCTGCGCTACTTGGTCGGATGCCGTCTGCTGTGGGTTATCAGCCGACACTGGCGGAAGAGATGGGCGTTCTCCAGGAACGGATTACCACCACCAAAGCGGGTTCGATCACATCGGTGCAGGCCGTCTACGTGCCAGCAGATGACCTGACAGACCCATCGCCGGCGACAACCTTTGCTCACCTGGACTCTACCGTAACGCTGTCCCGAGACATTGCTGCATTGGGTATCTATCCGGCAGTTGATCCTCTCGACTCGACATCACGCCAGCTAGATCCACTGGTTGTTGGTGAAGAACACTATCAGGTCGCCCAGGGCGTACAGACCGTTCTGCAGCGGTACAAAGAACTGAAGGACATTATTGCGATTCTTGGTATGGACGAATTGTCCGAAGAAGACCGACTGACCGTATACCGTGCTCGCAAGATCACACAGTTCTTCTCGCAACCGATGCACGTGGCGGAACAGTTTACTGGACGTCCGGGTGTCTACGTTCCTCTAGCCGACACCGTACGAAGCTTCAAGGCGATTCTTGACGGTGAACATGATGATCTACCTGAACAAGCATTTACGATGGTCGGCAGTATTGAAGATGCGATCGAGAATGCGAAGAGTCTTTAGGGATCTACGAAGAGTTTCGGCGATAGTGCCTTAGTGCTCCACCTTTTCACCGTTAATCGGGACAGTCATGGTATCAACGGTACAATGCAGCATCGTCAGCGCTGAAGAAGAGATCTTCTCCGGGGCTGTTGAAATGGTGGTGGCTTCAGGAACCATCGGCGAACTGGGTATCATGCCAGGCCACACGCCGTTGCTCTCCGGCGTCAAACCGGGACCGGTTAGGTTGATTCTGGAAGGTGGTGAAGAAGAAGTGTTCTTTGCATCTGGCGGCTATATCGAGGTGCAGCCGAACCACATCACTATCCTGGCCGATACGGCACTCAGGGCTGCCGATATCGATGAGGCTGCCGCGGCTCAGGCTCAACAAGAAGCCGAACAGCAGCTATCTGACGTACAGGCAGAAATTGATTTTGCGCGCGTTAACGCCGATATCGCTGAGCAGGCTGCGATGTTGCGTACGCTCCGCAAACATCGTGAGTTGACGGGTAACTGAAGCGTAGACAGAGCACATCGCGATAGGTACAGCGGTCTGGTGGCAGTGCTGTCCCGTCATAGGGTGCCCTGAAAGCCTGCAGCCCGCGAACCCCTAGCGTAGTGTAAACTCTGGACTTCGTTCCTATGGTGACAGGCAGCAGCCGGATGAAACCACTCGAAGTCTGTATTCTGGCAGCTGGACTAGGCACCCGAATGAAATCGGACAGGCCTAAGGCGCTGCAGTTACTCGCTGGTCGGCCGCTATTGGCGCACCAGCTTGACGAAATTGCTCGTCTCCGACCGACGCGAGTCCACGCGGTGATAGGTCAGGGTGCTGACATGATCCGGGACGCCTTCTCTGACAATGATGCCATCCATTGGGTTCTTCAGGAGGAAAGACTCGGTACCGGTCATGCCATGATGCAGGCGTTGCCGCATGTATCAGACAATGCCAACGTCCTAGTTATTCTCGGCGATATTCCTCTGATTTCGGTGGAGACCATGCAACGACTGGTCCAGAGCGAAGCCGATCTGACGGTATTGTCGGTGCTACTTGAAGACCCATCAGGTTACGGTCGCATTGTTCGTGAAGAGTCGGGACAGGTTCTCCGAATCGTTGAACAACGCGATGCTGACGACCGCGAACAAGCCATCAAAGAGATCAATACCGGTTTAATGTTCACATCGGCCACACTGATGTCAGGCTGGCTTTCCCGACTGAACCGGGATAACGATCAGAATGAGTATCTCCTTACGGATCTGGTGGGTCTTGCAAACGACGATCAGCAATCTGTGGAAGCGTTGCTGGCTGACAACCCGCTCGAAGTCACTGGTATCAACTCAAGGCAACAGCTGGCAGCCGTGGAACGTGATCTTCAAGAAAGAATAGCATCAGATCTCATGTCGCAAGGTGTCCAACTCGCAGATCCGGAACGTATCGATGTTCGAGGGGAGCTTAAGGTTGGACGAGATGTCTTTATTGACGTGGGCTGTGTGTTTGAAGGTCGTTGTCAGATTGAGGACGGTGTCAGCATTGGTCCCTATTGTGTCATTAGGGATAGCTTGATTGGTCAGGAGACCGTCATCAAGTCTCATACCGTGCTAGATGGCGCGACCGTTTCATCTGAATGTAGCGTTGGTCCATATGCTCGATTGCGACCAGAAGCCAGGCTAGAGGCGGGTGCCGCGATTGGCAATTTTGTGGAGGTTAAAAAGTCGGTCGTAGGCGCAGGCAGCAAAGCCAGTCACCTTGCATACCTGGGTGACAGCACGATTGGCGAAGGCGTGAATATCGGCGCAGGTACGATCACCTGCAACTATGATGGCGTGAACAAGCATCAGACTCATATCGGCGATGGTGTATTTGTGGGTTCGAATACGTCGCTTGTAGCGCCGGTTTCTGTCGAGGATGGTGCCAACATTGGCGCAGGTTCGGTCATTACGACCGACGTCCCCAGCCAATCGCTGGCGATCGGTCGGGGTCGTCAGCGGAACATTGAAGGCTGGGCAACCCGTAAGAAGAACGGCTAGAAGGGTTTCAAACCATGTGCGGTATTGTTGGTGTCGTCTCGACGCGTCCCGTTGGATTTATCATGCTCGAAGGACTGCAGCGACTTGAGTATCGTGGATACGATTCAGCGGGTCTGGCGGTGGTCAATGAGCGTGGCACGCTTGAACGTATTCGCAGAGTTGGAAAAGTCGCTGAACTGCGGAATGCCTTTACGGAAAATCCGATCGCGGCACAGATGGGGATCGCCCACACCCGCTGGGCAACCCATGGTAAACCTAGTGTTGTTGAAAATGCGCACCCCCATCTTTCGAGAGATCAGGTGGCTGTTGTACACAACGGGATCATCGAAAATCATGATGCCCTGCGCACCGAACTAGCAGAAGCAGGCTACGTTTTTGAATCCCAGACGGATACAGAGGTATTGGCGCATCTGATTCATCAGGAAGTGGCGCGTGCTGGTGACTTTGAAGCGGGCGTGCGGGCTGCCGTGGATGCACTGAGTGGTGCGTACGCCATGGCTGTAGTTCACAGTGATTATTCCGATCGAATCATCGCCTTGCGATCAGGAAGTCCATTGGTTGTCGGAGTCGGCATAGGTGAAAATTTTGTCGCATCGGATGTTCATGCGCTGCGCTCGTTTACTGATAAATTTGTGTATCTTGATGAAGGTGAATTTGTAGAAATCGCGCTGAACAACGTCACTTTTTCAGGTACCTCGCTGCAGGATTGTCGAGAGAGAATTGTCACCCTGCAGGATCTTCCGAGTGATGCAGACAAGGGAAAGTATCGTCACTACATGCAGAAGGAAATCTTCGAACAGCCCTCTGCGATTCGTGCAACCCTGCAAGGCCGCGTTACCGAGCACCATGTGCTGCAACATGCGTTTGGTACGGAGGCACATGAGATCTTTGCGCAGGTTGAAGCCGTGCAGATCATAGCCTGCGGGACGAGTTTGTATGCCGGGATGGTGGCACGATATTGGTTCGAACGATATGCATGTCTTCCTTGTCAGGTAGAGATCGCAAGCGAATTTCGCTATCGATCGGTGGCCCCGCTCGACAAGACGCTGTTGGTGACGATCTCTCAATCAGGAGAAACCGCAGATACTCTCGAAGCCTTGCGCGGCATTGACGACCCTCGTTATCTCGCGAGCCTGACGCTTTGTAATGTTGCAGGCAGTACGCTGGTTCGCGAATCCGACTTGTCTCTCATGATCGAAGCAGGTCCTGAGATTGGCGTGGCATCAACCAAAGCTTTTACAACGCAACTCGCGGACCTGATGCTACTGGTAGTTGCGATAAGCAAAGCGCAAGGCTTGCCAGAAGCGGATGAAACCGGATTTGTGCAAGCGCTGCGATCTGTACCGGACTATATTGAGCAGGTGCTCTCCCTCGATAAGACAATCGCCGAGATTGCCGAGCAGTTTATCCACAAGCAACATGCATTATTCCTGGGTCGCGGGGAACACTACCCTGTCGCGCTGGAAGGCGCGCTGAAACTTAAAGAGATTTCATATGTTCATGCGGAAGGCTATGCGGCAGGTGAGTTGAAACATGGCCCACTTGCTCTGGTTGACGAAGAGATGCCGGTCGTCGCCGTTGCGCCCAATGATGATCTCCTTGGAAAGGTGAAATCAAACCTTCAGGAGGTGAGTGCGCGAGGCGGTAAACTGTACATCCTCTCGCATATTGAAGATTTTGAGGTGACCGAAGGCGTGACCCATATCCTGATGCCGGACTGCCCATCGGTGATCTCGCCGATTGTGTATACGGTGCCTTTACAGCTCCTCGCCTATCACGTGGCGGTACTCAAGGGCACCGACGTGGATCAACCTCGCAATCTGGCGAAGTCTGTGACGGTGGAGTAAGTTTGAACAGAGAACTGCGGCATAAAAAATGTAAATAATTTATGCTCATGCAACGTTAGCATTACTTGCAGTTCCACTTGGTCTTTACATCCTCCTAACTAAAAAGGGCACAAAGCTACATAATATTCTTGGACGAATCTGGGTAACTTTAAAAGAATAGTTTCTTTGACAGCAATATTGATTCAAGCAATTAATCCCGGTCAATATCCATTAATGCATCTTTTGTTACCATGGACTATTGGGTCATTGATTTACTCAACTTGGAATATAAAGAAATTTAAAAAAACAAAAATAGAAAAATATAAGTTCGCGCATATGTGCTCTATGATTGGTGTCTACGTTGGGGCACTTTTGATTTCTGGTGTATTAACTTCGATGCCAGGAAGATTCTTTCATGAGATGTTATTTGGATAACAGTGAAAGATAAGTACAAGAAGTTTTATATGAATTCCCATAAATTTTTTGATGAAAAATCAACTCAGCCCGCTCTCATCATTCGTTTCAAAGTGCCAATGGACGTATCCTTCAAATCTTTCCACTCTCTCTGATTATTAATAATAGTTTCTGCTCCCTCCATTAATTGTTTGGCAAGGGACCGATAACACCCAACTACTTCTTCATACACATCTGCAGTGAAATTCTCGTTGTTGTAGGCGCTTATTATTTTGTCGGCGTTTCCGCCAAGGATTTGGTCTGCTACCTCCAAATCATTTTGACCATATCCTCCAGTAAAAACTTCGGAAAGATACGCCGTATTCGCAATATTTGCGGCGTCATCAAATGACTGCTCATTACCCATGTAGAAATCTACCGACCCATTCCCTATTACTACGCCCGCACATGCAGCGAGATTGCCCAGTTTCTCTGTCTGTGCGTTCGCGGAAGAATTAAAAAAAGGAGTACAAGAAGTGTGGTGATTAATGATCCTATACTTTTCATTTTTATACTCTATGTTGTTCAAATTAATATTATGCTTCTTTAGAGGAATTAGTTCTTGCTCAAGACAGCAATATTATTGTGCCTCCATCTTCCTCCGCACTAGAAAACACCTAGGGGCCTATATTTGTAGGAACCCGGAAACAACGGTTTTTGGTAAGATTTCAATATCTATAAAAATAAGAACCGGGTGAATATCATTTATTTCCAGTAGAGCATTCTTAAATTGCTATTAAATAGACAGGTTTCCACTAGGGCATAGAATGCAATGAATATTGAAAATGGCACTCACTATGTCGAAAATATTTTTAATGAGATAGAGCCCCATCAGGTACCAGTGACGGGCTGTGAGTTCGAAGAATGCAAGTTTCTAGGCTGTAATTTATCGGAGTTGAGCTTTATCGAATGTCGGTTCGTTGATTGTGAATTTAGTTCATGCAATTTGAACCTAATTAAATTGAGTAGGACGAAGTTTTTCGAAACTCATTTTAGTGAGAGCAAAATTACTGGCGTTAATTGGACGTTGTTAGACTGGAAGAGCTACATGCTTAGCTCACCAATTTCTTTTGAAAACTGCGACCTGTCTTTCTCCATTTTTAGCTCTCTAGATTTGCGTGAAATGTCTATACGCAATTGTAGAGCCCATGACGTGGATTTTTCAGAAAGTGATTTATCGGGTTCCGATTTTTACTTAACCGATTTTAAAGAATCTAATTTTTCTAGATCTAAGTTAAACAAGTGCAGTTTTGCTGAATCAATAAATTACGATATCAATCCTTTAGAGTGTTCTATTGAAGGGGCACAATTTAGTTCTCCAGAGGTCTTAACTTTGCTCCGCCCCTTCAAGATAAAAATTGACTATGACTAACAAAATCTGTTCCGCAACTCTAAACCAGTATTTTGCAACGAACGATAAAAACTAATTCAAACAACACGAGCTGATGTTAGAAGCCTTAAAAAGATAGAAAATTCTCAAAAAAAGATGCAGAGAATTTCTTTTCACTAGAATAAAAACGAACAGCGATTGCAAAACGGGCCGTGACTTTCGAGCAGATACTCGTCAAGTTTGCCCAGGTTACGGGTTTTTCTTGGCCATCACTGATAGTTCTCCCATGCCAGGACACTGAAAGGTGTGGCTACCATGTCATTCGGGTTTCTACCTGCGAGGGCTCGTTTCCCATTGAGTCTCATTGTTCGGTTCGGATGTTGTTGTTTGGCGTCGTTAGATCTCCCGCGAGGCCTCTCGATGATCACGAGGACTTTATTAACTTGTCACCCGCTGGTGGTTTCTCGTTCCGCCAACCCTACGAATCACGCTATGATCGGAGGCTTTAATGAACGCAGTTAGCTTGCACGATGCAGCGATGGATGTAACTCATATACTGGATGGTTTGAACGATGCACAACGTGACGCGGTCACGGCGCCATCTGGCAGCATGCTGGTATTGGCGGGCGCGGGCAGTGGCAAGACACGAGTCCTGACCCATCGGATCGCCTGGCAGATTCAGACACAGAACATGTCTCCATATAGCGTCCTCGCGGTGACATTTACGAACAAAGCAGCCGCTGAAATGCGCTCGCGAATCGAGCGCCTGCTGGCAATGCCGGTGCGCGGAATGTGGGTGGGTACTTTTCACGGTATCGCACACCGGTTGTTACGGACACACTTTCAGGAAGCAGGTCTACCGCAGAATTTCCAGATACTGGATGCCGATGATCAGTTGCGACTGGTCAAACGTGTGATCAACAGTCTGGATCTTGATGAGAAAAAATGGCCAGCCCGCCAGGCGGTCTGGTTTATCAATGCTCAAAAAGATGAAGGACGTCGTCCCCAACACATTCCTGATGAGGGTGACCTCTACGTTCGCACACACGTGTCAATCTACGAGGCGTATGAATTGGCACTTTCCCGCGGGGGTATGATTGATTTCGCCGAGATGCTTTTGCGGGCACATGAACTCTGGCGAGAGCATCCGGAACTTCTACGCCATTACCAGGATCGTTTTCATTCGCTCCTGGTCGATGAGTTTCAAGATACCAATACCATTCAGTATGCCTGGGTTCGTCAACTCGCCGGTGACAAAAATAACCTGGCGGTAGTCGGGGATGACGACCAGTCGATATACGGTTGGCGCGGTGCTCGGATTGAGAATCTCCAGCGGTTCACGACTGATTTTCCGAAGTCTCAGACGGTGCGTCTAGAACAGAATTACCGTTCAACAGGCAGCATCCTGAAAGCTGCCAATGGTGTGATTGCTCAGAATGCGGGAAGACTGGGCAAGGAACTCTGGACTGATGCAGGTGATGGTGAACCGATTTACGATTACGCAGCCTTTAACGAAATTGATGAGGCGCGTTATGTGGTTTCACGCATTCGGGACTGGATCAGCCAGGGTAATAATCATCGTGAGTGTGCTGTCCTCTATCGATCTAACGCCCAGTCACGGGTGTTGGAAGAGGCCATGTTACGTGCACAGATGCCGTATCGTATCTATGGAGGTCAGCGTTTCTTTGAGCGCGCTGAAATTCGTTCCGCTATTTCCTATATGCGGTTGATTAGTCGCCGGGATGCTGACTCTGCGTTTGAGAGGGTCGTGAACACACCGTCTCGTGGTATAGGTGACAGGACTTTAGAGCAGATTAGAAGCGTGGCCCGAAAACAAAACGTCTCTCTGTGGCGTGCTGCGGAATGGATGGCGTCCAATACCGAGATACCAGGTCGTACGCGGAATGCGATTATCCGGTTTATTGAGCTGATCAACGACATGGATACGGCAACGATTAACGCTGAGTTGCCGGAACTGACAGAATTGGTTATTGAGCGAAGTGGTCTCATTGATTACTACGAGCGCGAACGTGGGGAGCGGGGCCAGGCGAGAGTTGAAAACCTCCGCGAATTGATCACTGCGGCCGACACTTTCGACCCTGATGATGAGGTGACATTTGATGCGACGTTACGGGAGGGGGACACGTCGGAGACACTGTTGGATGAATTCTTGACGCATGCCGCGCTTGAGGCCGGAGACCGACAGGGCGATCCGAATGCTGACTGTGTACAGATGATGACGTTGCACAGTGCCAAGGGGCTTGAATTTCCGGTGGTGTTTCTAACGGGACTGGAAGATGGTCTCTTTCCCAGTTTGATGTCTATGGAGGAGCCTGGGCGACTGGAAGAAGAACGGCGGCTTTGTTATGTCGGTATCACACGGGCGATGCGACAGTTGTACCTTACGCACGCAGAATCGAGACGCATTAATGGACAGGAGTCTTACAATCGACCGTCCCGTTTTGTACAGGAGATCCCGCAGGACCTGATTACACCCGTCAGGCTGTCGCGCAGCGCGCCAGCACCCGTCAGTGGACCATCGCGCCAGACATCATCGATCGCGACAGAAAATGAAAGCGGATACACGCTTGGGCAGCGTGTGCGACATGATAAGTTCGGGGAAGGGGTGGTCCTGAACTATGAGGGCCAAGGTTCACAAGCCAGGGTGCAGGTGAATTTCAACAGCGGTGGTAGCAAATGGCTCATGCTGAGCTACGCGAAACTCGAAGTGGTGTAATCAGACGATGAACATAAGAACAGCGATCAAACTGAGATTCGGGGCATTCATGGGGTGTCTTTTAGCGCTTACGATCCTCGCGGGTTGCAGCCAGAAGGAGAACAAGGGAGCCACGACGGCGGGTTACACTCCGCAACCGGTGTTCAAGTTTCGTATGGTGACGACGTGGCCCAAGAATTTTCCAGGGATGGGTGTTGCCGCAGAAAACCTCGCCAAAGCAGTGGATGAAATGTCGGACGGGCGGCTCACGATTACTGTCTATGGTAGTGGCGAAGTTGTCCCTGCTCTTGGTGTCTTTGAGGCAGTCTCCCTGGGTAACGTCGAGATGGGCCACGGGGCCGCATACTACTGGAAAGGCAAGGTCCCGGCGGCACAGTTCTTCACGACGGTGCCCTTCGGTATGACCGCACAGGAGATGAACGCCTGGTTACACCATGGTGGCGGAATGACTTTATGGGAGGAACTTTACGCGCCTTACAACCTTGTCCCAATCGCTGGTGGTAACACAGGTGTCCAGATGGCTGGCTGGTTCAACAAAGAGATCAATTCTATCGAAGATATCCAGGGTCTGAAGATGCGTATCCCCGGGTTAGGCGGAGAAGTGTTTAACCGCGTCGGAGGCAGTGCGCAAACGTTGCCTGGATCAGAAATCTACACGAGCTTGCAGATGGGTGCGGTAGATGCGACTGAGTGGGTGGGGCCCTATAACGACCTGGCATTTGGTCTGCATCAAGTGGCGGAATACTACTATTATCCGGGCTGGCATGAGCCCGGTCCCACTCTGGAAACCATCATTAACAAAGAGGCCTGGGACTCTCTCCCGCCAGACCTCCAGGCGATACTCCGAACAGCGAGCCGCATGATTAATGAAGACTCGCTGTCTGAATATACCGCGAGAAATAATGATGCCCTACGCGAGCTTGTCGAGGAGCATGGTGTCAAAATTCGACGACTTCCTGACGATGTCATTGAGGCGCTACGTGAAGCATCACGGGAAGTTGTCAGCGCGTTGCCAGGCGATGATGAACTGGCTCAGCGTATTCACCGTTCTTATAGTGAGTTCCACGAAGACGTGATGCGGTATCACGAGATATCCGAACGTGCCTACATCAACCTGCGCCCTGTAGACTAAGGCGTTATCCAAAGAGACGATTCGGTAGCCAGGTTGCGATTGCGGGCTCGAGAGCGAGCATGAGAAGTAACAGCAACTGCAGCCCAATGAAAGGCATTACGCCGCGGTAGATATCGGTGGTCGCGACAGAAGATGGTGCGACGCCACGAAGATAGAACAAGGCGAAGCCAAACGGCGGTGTCAAGAACGATGTCTGAAGGTTGACCGCAATCATAATACCAAGCCAGATTGGGTCTACACCCATCGAGAGCAAAACAGGGCCGACGATCGGCACTACAACAAATGTGATCTCGATGAAATCGAGTATGAATCCGAGTAGAAAAATCACAACCATGACGACGAGCATCGCGCCGAACACGCCCCCTGGGAGATCGGCAAACAGCGCATGAACAAGCTCGTCTCCGCCGTAGCCGCGAAACACGAGTGAGAAGATGGACGCGCCGATCAGGATGAAGAACACCATGGCAGTCGTCTTACTGGTTTGTTGACACACAGTTAGTAATTGTTGCCACGAAAAAGATCGTTGTCCGAGAGCGAGTAGCAAGGCGCCACTGGCACCGACACCTGCCGCTTCAGTGGGGGTCGCGACACCGGTCAGAATGGATCCGAGCACAGCAATGATCAGAATCAGAGGCGGCGCAATTTCCCGCAAGAGCTGGACCATGGGTACTTGGCCTTCAGCAGCAGCCGGTGGTGCTTTGTTCGGTTGCAGGTGCGCGATGAGTATGATCCACGCCAGATATAAGGCAACCAAAATCAAACCGGGAATCACCGCACCAGCGAAAAGATCGCCGACCGACACGGTACGTGGATTAAATATTCCCTGGTTTATTTGCGCCTGCTGGTAGGCGTTTGACAACACATCGCCCAGTAGGACCAGCGCAATCGACGGTGGAATAATCTGACCCAACGTACCTGTCGCGCAGATACTGCCAGTGGCCAGTGCAGGATCGTAGCGGCTGTTCAACATGGCTGGCAGTGACATCAGTCCCATTGTGACGACGGTTGCGCCCACAATGCCAGTGCTTGCGGCCATTAACATCCCAACGAGCACGACGGCAATACCAAGTCCGCCGGGAGCGGTCGCGAACACTTTGCCCATTGAATCAAGGAGGCGCTCAGCGATGCGAGATTGCTCCAAGACGATACCCATGAACACAAAGAGAGGAACCGCCACGAGCGTTTGATTGCTGATGATGCCGAACACCCGATTAGGGGTTGCCATAAGGAGGCTTGCATCAAAAATCCCCAAGCCAAGTCCGATGGCTGCAGCCATCAATCCTGTCCCTGCGAGTGTTAGCGCAACCGGATAGCCGAGTAGTAGCACCACAAATACAGCCGCAAAGAGTATCAGCGGCGCCCACTCAATCATCGTTCATGTCCGGCGTTTCGCGGGGATGCGCCAATCTCGCTAAGCCTTGTAGCAGAACCAGGATAGCCATCAGTGGTATCAGTGCTTTCTGCAGGTACACGAATGGCAGCCCCCCGGGCTCTGCGGAGGATTCCTCTATGCGGAATGACAGCGCGACGTAGCCGAGGCTCGACCAGAATAGAAAGCCAGCGACGGGTAAGAGCAGGAGCAGCGTCCCGCCCACATCGATCCACCGACGAACGCGACCATTCATTCGGTCGTAGAAGATATCCACGCGCACGTGCGCGTCTGTGGAGAGGCCGTAGGCGATACCAGCCATAATCAGTACGCTATGAAGATAGATAATGGTCTCCTGAATCGGGATCACATTGGTGCTGAACAGATAGCGCAGAATGACAACACCAAGTGTGAGAACGACCATGGCCAGGGAGGCAAACGCTGACCCTTCACCGATGCAGATGATCGATCGGTTCAGTGCCTGAGACAGATTCCTGAGGAAAACGACGATCATCCCTGATCCAGAAACGCGAATGGTGTCATGTGGCCCGCCACCACAAATCAGCGATCACCGCGGCCAGCATGATGAGACCGGCCCAGTGATTGTTTAGAAAAGCCTGGAAGCAGGCATCGCGCGCGCGATCTCGGATCAGGTATTGTTGGTATCCAAACAAGGCCACATTGGCCATTAGGCCAGCGAAAAATAGCCACTTCGCATCGATGTGAATGGCCACGATGATCATGACCACAAGAAACAGGCCCTGCAGTAGACCAATCGTCATCCGGTCCAGATCCCCAAAAAGAATGGCGCTCGATTTCAGTCCCAGTTTCAGATCGTCATCCCGATCCACCATCGCGTATTGCGTGTCGTAAGCGACAATCCAGATGGCGTTGGCAATGAAGAGCAGCCATGCCAAGCGACCAATCTCTCCCGTTGCGGCAGTAAAAGCCATAGGGATGCCGAAAGAAAACGCAACTCCTAGAAATGCCTGCGGGAGATATGTGAGACGTTTCATGAATGGGTAGGCGGCAGCGGTCAGGACTGCGAGCACCGCCAGTGCAATGGTCAGCAGGTTCGTGCTTAACACCAGAATCAAAGCAGGGAATAGCAATACTGTAAGAAGGATCCAAGCGTCCCTCATTGCCAGTTGCCCGCTGGTCAGGGGGCGGTTGTGGGTCCGTTTGACGGCACGGTCGAACTCACGGTCGGCCATATCGTTCATTACGCAACCAGCGGCGCGCGCTAGGACTGTCCCAATGACAAAGACAGAAAAGAGATGCCAGCCGGGCCAACCATCCGCGGCGAGCCATAACGCCTGGAGTGTTGGCCAGAGCAGCAGATAAACACCAATCGGCTTGTCCAGCCTTGACAGTGCAATGTAGGCCGGGAGGCGTGGCGCATGACCGTACAGGTTAGATAATGTGCTTTCAGACATGAATCCGGTGGCCCGATAGGGAAGACCGCGTCGGCGGTGCTCTTTTGAGAAATCGGGTAGTATACGTCGCCGCCGAGTTGGTGGCAGCCATCGAAACTTGATCGAACCGAGTGAGGTTCGGCTCTTATCGGGAGCCATCGACAGTCGAGACATGCGGGAGGAGGCGCTGATGAAGAAATACCAGTGTATCGTGTGCGGATTCATCTATGATGAATCCGAGGGTCTGCCATCAGAAGGGCTCGAGCCTGGTACTCGCTGGGATGATGTTCCAGATGACTGGATGTGTCCAGAGTGTGGTGTCGGTAAAGCGGATTTCGATATGGTCGAGATGTGAACGGACTTTAGGAGGTCAGGTGGATACAGGGAAACTGACGCGCAACATTCTGATTGGGATGATTGCTGGTGGCGCACTCGGAGTGATGCTGCACATGCTCGCCTTGCCTGAAGAAAATGTATTTCGGGCGGTCGTCGTCGACGGGTTGTTCGATATTGTCGGTAAGGTTTTCATTGTCAGCCTTAAGTTGCTGGTGGTCCCGTTAGTGTTTGTATCGTTGGTGTGCGGTGCTAGCAATCTAAGCACGAGCGCCGGCATGGGGCGCATAGCCAGTAAAACAATTGGCCTCTACCTAGTGACCACCGCCATTGCCATTTCGTTGGCACTGTCTGTTGCCGTCCTGGTGTCGCCGGGAGAGGGGTTCGACATGGGGGCAGAGGAGACCGTCGAATTTGTACCCAAGGCACAACCGAGCTTGAAGGATACGATCCTGAACATTTTTCCATCGAACCCATTTAAGGCGATGGTGGAAGCCAACATGCTACAGGTGATTGTCTTCGCGCTCCTGGTAGGTGTCGCGTTGACTCGTTGTGGTCAGGCGGGTGAGCGAACCCAGAAGATGTTTATGGATTGGAATGAAGTGATCATGCAAATGGTCATCATGCTCATGAAAGTAGCACCGTATGGCGTGTTCTGTTTGCTGGCCGTGCTGTTTTCGAAACTGGGCTGGGAGAAAATCGCACACCTGGGCTACTACTTCGTTACGGTTACGGTCGTGTTGGTCTTGCATCTGATGCTGACCTACGGACTTCTGATCCGACTGCTCGCGGGCCTGAGCCCCGTCCAGTTTATTCAGCGGATGTTGCCTGTACTGGCGTATGCGTTCAGTACCTCATCTTCGAATGCAACGATGCCAGTGACGCTAGAGACGGTTCGCGATCGGGTGGGTGTCAAGAACGAAGTCGCATCGTTCACAGTACCGCTTGGTGCGACAATTAATATGGATGGCACCGCCATCATGCAGGGAGTTGCGACGGTCTTCATTGCTCAGGTCTATGGAATCGATATCGGCATGACGGGCTACTTGATGGTTGTGTTGGCCGCGACCCTGGCGTCCATTGGAACCGCGGGTGTACCGGGCGTGGGAACGATTACGCTGGCATTGATTCTGGAGCAGGTGGGACTACCTGTTGAGGGGATCGCCTTGATATTGGGCGTTGACCGATTGCTCGACATGATGCGGACAGCCGTCAATGTCACGGGTGATGGTACGGTATCCACGGTGGTCGCGCGCTCCGAGGGTCAATTCGATCGGTCCATCTTTGATGGAGAGTCTAGACAAGCGCCTTCAGCGCGAGAAGAGCCTTCAGCGGTATAGAGCTGTTAGCTAAAGAAGCGATTGACGCTCGTTACGTTAGACTTGGGCGAGATTTTCAGGGCCCTTCATCCACCGCGCTATCAAGACGCGACAGTCTGAATCTGTCAGTTCGGCCGCACGCTTTCGGATATCCGTCAACATATCCTGGTCTCGAATCAGATCGGCGACACGAAACTGCACATCTCCGGACTGGCGTTCACCCAACATGTCGCCTGGACCGCGAATCGCGAGATCCTGTTCCGCGATGTGGAATCCATCCGTGGACTGTCGCATCACGTCCAGCCGTGCTTTGGCTGTCTGTCCCAGTGGCGGCTGATACAGAAGTACGCAGAATCCTGCGTCATGACCGCGCCCGACACGACCTCGGAGTTGATGGAGCTGGGCGAGCCCAAGTCGTTCCGCGTTATCGATGATCATGAGATTTGCGTTGGGAACGTTAACACCCACTTCGATGACCGTGGTTGCCACCAGAACGTCGAACGAATGGTCACGGAATCGTTGCATGATGTCGGACTTTTCTTGCGGTTTTAGGCGTCCATGTACGAGGGCGACTCGGTGGCGAGGCAAAGCCTCCGACAGCATGCGGGCAGTTTCTTCGGCGGCTTGCTGTTCTGCATCATCACTGTCTTCGATCAGAGTACAGACCCAATATACCTGTTGGCCGGCGGCACACGCCTGATCGACCCGCGCGACGATGTCGCCTCGACGCCGGTCCGTCATGACAGATGTAGAGACGGGAATCCGCCCTGGAGGTAACTCGTCGATAATGGAGACATCCATATCCGAGTACAATGTCATCGTCAGTGTGCGTGGTATCGGCGTTGCGGTCATGATCAGCTGGTGGGGCACCCCCGATGCGCCACGACCTTTTTCACGTAAGGACAGACGTTGCTGAACACCAAATCGATGCTGTTCATCGACAACGATCAGTCCCAGTTGATGAAAGATGACGTCGTCTGCAAACAGGGCATGGGTGCCGATGATCACTTGGGCGTCGCCGGAAGTAATACGGCTGAGGGTTTCCACTCTGGTTCGACCCGTGACCTTTCCGGTCAACCACGCAATCTCGATCTGTAGCGGCCGCAACCACTGTGAAAACGAGAGCAGATGTTGCTCAGCCAGGATTTCTGTCGGCGCCATGATGGCGACTTGAAAGCCGCTGGCGATAACGTCAACCGCGCTTGATGCCGCTATAATCGTTTTCCCGGACCCCACGTCGCCTTGTAACAGGCGGAACATGGGGAGTGGTTTTGCAAGATCGATCGCAATCTCCTGTAGGACCCGGTGTTGGGATCCTGTGAGTGTAAAATCGATGTTATCCCGGAATCGGTTTGCCAACGGGCTATTGCGGACATCGATGGCAGGGGCACCTTCGTGACTAATCTGACGCCGTAACAGACGCATACTTGCCTGATGCGCTAACAGTTCTTCAAAGGCCAGACGTTTCTGTGCAGGATGTGACCCTTGCAGCAGTGCCTCGATATCATCATCCGGCTGGGGCTTATGGACTACGCGCAGCGCTTGCGCCAGCGACATTCCAGGCATCTGTGTAATTTCCGAAATAGTGGTCGGATCAGAGACGACGTTCAGCAACGGTGTAATCAATGACCTTAGGCGCGTCTGCGTCACGCCATCGGTCGCGGGATACACGGGCGTCAACGTATCCTCGACGCCGGGAGACGGATTGATCTGGTACTCAGGGTGGTAAATTTCGGGGCCACTTGCACCCCGACGGATCTCGCCGAACGCCCGCACGCGTCCTGCCTTTTTAAGATTCTCCTGTTGAGCCTTTGAAAAATGGTAGAAACGTAGTCCAATCCGGCCGGTGCCGTCTGACAGATAGGCAAGCAGGCTTCGACGACGACCAAATGCGACGTCACACGCTGCCATCTCTCCCTCAATCAGGACGTTATCGCCAATCAGGCACGATCCGATAGGTGTGATCCTGGTCTTGTCTTCGTACCTCAGCGGTAAATGGAAAAGCAGATCTTCAGGGATACTGATGCCGAGACGACTGAGTTTACTGGCCAGCGCCGGCCCAATACCTCTGAGATCAGTCAGTCTGGCAGGTAGCGTATTCAAACAGCGTGAATCAATCCTGATTCAGCAAGACGATGGCATCGGCTTCAACGAGCACATCTCTTGGTAGGCGGCTGACTTCGACTACAGCTCTCGCCGGATATGGTTCCTGGAGGCGTGCCGCCATTATGTCGTTGATGACGGCAAAGTGATTAAGATCGGTCAGGAAAAGCGTGATTTTGAGTGTGTGATCGAGTGATGTTCCTGCCGCGGTTGCTACAGCGGACAGGTTGTCGAATACCTGTTGCGTCTGTGTCGCAATATCTTCGCCGACGAGTTCGCCGTTTGACGGAACGAGTGGAATCTGCCCACTGACATAGAGTGTGTGACCGTCGCTGATCGCCTGCGAGTAGGTGCCAATGGCGGCAGGTGCGCGATCGGTTTCAATAGTGTGTCGTTTCATACTAGCTCGGCATTAAATTCCTGTGCGATAGCGGCTGATGCGTCCAACGCCCTTGACCGTTCTCAGGCGACGAATGACGCGCGCGAGATGTACACGATTGCGCACCGCAAGGACGATATTCACCACGCTGAGTCGTGCATCCTTGTCGACCGTATTGATGCGTTCCACACTGGCGTCCGCATTGGTGATGACGGTGGCTAGCAAAGCAACGATGCTGCGATGGTGCTCCACCTCAACGCGAAGTTCTACGGAAAATTCTTGATCCACATCCGGATCCCACCGAACCGCTACCAGCTCCTCGGGTTTGTCGCGTAGGTCACGGATGTTGTGACAGGTTTCGTTATGTATGACGATCCCGCGACCCGCACTGATATGGCCGACGATCGGGTCTCCAGGAATAGGTTTGCAGCAACCGCCGTACTGGACGACCAAGCCCTCGGTGCCAAGGATCGTCAGTGGTTGGCCCGCCGAAGTGACGGTGCCCTCATCATTGGTGCTTTGTAGTTTACTGGCAATGATATTGGCCATCTGATTGCCGAGGCCAATGTCCTCTAATAAAGCATCCAGGGTGTCTGCATTGTGCTCGCCCATGACTAGAACTATACGTTCATTGGCCACATCGGCAAGCGACATATCGAAGCTTTTGAGGGCCCGGTCAAGTAAACGCTCTCCGAGCGCAATGGACTCGCTCGTCTGTTGATGCTTGAGTGCGTGACGAATACTCGAACGGGCTTTGCCCGTGACGACAAAGCTGAGCCAGTCTGGATTGGGTTGAGCCCCAGGCGCGGTGATAATTTCTATCGTCTGGCCCGATTCGAGGGTGGCGCTAAGTGGGGCTAGATGTCGATCGATCCGACATGCGACACAGGTATTACCGATGTCCGTATGCACTGCGTAGGCGAAGTCAATGGGTGTTGCGCCCTGGGCGAGTTCGTAGATTTCACCTTTCGGCGAGAAGAGGTAGACCTCGTCCGGAAACAGGTCGATTTTTACATTCTCGATGAATTCCAGAGAATCGCCTGCACTCTGCTGCATCTCCAAGAGATCGCTCATCCACTCCCTGGCACGTTGATGGCTACCAGAGATGTTGTCGTCCGTGGATTTATAGAGCCAGTGTGCCGCAATACCGTTGTTCGCCATCTTGTCCATTTCGACAGTGCGGATCTGGATCTCAATGGGAATGCCATGCATGCCAAAAAGGGTGGTATGCAATGACTGGTATCCGTTGGCTTTGGGAATAGCGATGTAGTCCTTGAAGCGACCTGCGAGTGGCTTGTACAAGTTGTGAACAGCACCCAGTACGCGATAGCAAGTATCCGCATTGTCGACGACAATTCGAAACCCGTAGACATCCGTAATCTCTGCAAACGACTTATGTTGGGTGCGCATCTTGTCGTAAATGCTATAGAGGTGTTTCTCTCTACCAAAGACATTGGCGACGATGTCCTCGACCGACAGTGCTTGCTCAATAGATGTCTGGATTTGTGAGATGACTTCTTTACGATTTCCTCGAGATTTTTTGACCGCTTTCTCGATCATGTTGGATCGAAGCGGATGAAGAATTCGGAATCCGAGCTCCTCAAACTCGACGCGCATCTGGTACATCCCTAGTCGGTTGGCGATCGGCGCATATATCTCCATGGTTTCCCGGGCGATCCGCTTGCGTTTCTCCATGTCCAGGTGGGTAAGCGTCCGCATGTTGTGTAATCGATCAGCAAGTTTGACCATGATTACGCGGATGTCTCGGGACATCGCAAGCGTCATTTTCTGGAAGTTCTCAGCTTGGGCTTCAGCCTGGGTATAGAAAGAGCGATTAAGTTTGCTGACACCGTCGACGAGATTGGCGACCGTGTCGTCAAACTCTAAGCTGATCATCTGTTTGGGGATCCCTGTATCCTCGATCACGTCATGCAGGAGTGCGGCAATCAGGCACTGATGATCCATATGCATCTCAGCAAGAATGTGTGCGACCGCCACTGGGTGACTGATGTAGGGTTCGCCCGATTTTCTAGCCTGACCATCGTGTGCTTCGTGTGCGAGCTGATAGGCTTTACACACCAACCCGACCTGATCACGGTCGAGGTACTGTCCTAGTTTATCGGTGAGAGACGAAAAGTGGAGGTTGGCGGCGGCCGTGTTCATAGGCGGCCGCGATCAGTGTCACTTCCAAAAATACAAATACGGAACCAGTGAGACGGAGGCTCAGACCGGGACCTGTGAAGCCGACTGGGAGTCGCGCAGGGTCTAGAAGGAGGGGTCGACTGTGCGGTCAAAATCATCCTGTGGTAGATCTCCAAGCGTGAGCTCAGGCGCTTCCTCATGTTCCTGTTCGTCCAGAATGCTGGCGTCCACCAGTCCGTCCGCGATTTCCCGGAGTGCGACAACGGTTGGCTTATCGTTTTCTACAGGCACCATGGGATCTTTGCCGTAGTTGGCGATTCTACGCGCGCGTTCACTTGCAACCATGACCAATTCGAAACGGTTGTCCACATTCTCAAGACAATCTTCAACGGTGACTCGTGCCATGTGATCCTCTTTGTCTCTTTATGTCCTTGGCTGATACTGGCCCGCAGGTGGCGTTTACGTTCCCGGAATCCACTTTATGGAAAAACGAGCGTCACAGTACGCCACCGTGGTTTGCAGAATATCGGTGCAACCTCCAGTGAGCCGCGCAGTTTAGCGGAAATTCCTCTGCGTGCAACACCTTCGCCTATTCTGGCACAGGTCAGGCATATGATTGAACCTCTGGTCATTCTGAAGGGTGAAGCAGCCGTACCAGCAACGGTGTGAGTTCTGGAATCTGAGCTTCCCGTGTGTAGCGAGCATCCTTGTTGAGCACGACGGCCGCCAGGGCGTCGAGGGCCGTCTCGAAATCGTCATTAACGACGACATAGTCGAATTCCTTGTAATGTGACATTTCGTCTACCGCGGCAGCAGATCGCGTATTGATGCTGTCCTGGCTATCCTGGCCGCGACCGTGAAGGCGTTTCATCAGGACCTCCAGCGATGGTGGCAGGATGAAAATGCTGATGGCATCCGGACGTAAGGCACAGACTTGCTCCGCTCCTTGCCAGTCAATCTCTAGCACAATGTGGTGCCCGGTGTTGAGTATGCGCTCGATTTCGGCATGGCTCGTGCCGTAGCGATTGCCGAATACGGCAGCAGACTCGAGGAACTTACCAGCATCCTCCATGGCCGAGAAGACGTCCGGCGTCACGAAGTGGTAGTTCAGACCATTTATTTCACGGGTTCTAGGTGCCCGGGTGGTATGCGAAACTGTCACGCCGACTTCCGGGTGGCGTTCAATCAATGCCCTGACCAGACTGGTTTTACCGGCGCCGGAAGGTGCTGCTACTACAAACAGTTCACCAGGCATATGATGTGTCTCGGTCCATCGAGTTGCGTTTCGATTCTTTCATTCGATGTTTTGTATCTGTTCCCGCATCTGCTCAATCAGTACTTTCATTTGAACGGCGTGATTAGAGGCATCGATGCTGGCGCATTTCGAGGCGATCGTATTGGCCTCGCGATTTAATTCCTGCATCAGAAAATCCAAACGCCTGCCAGAAGGTTCGGTGCTGCTAAGCGCGGTACGGACTTCCTCAATATGTGCGTTGAGGCGGTCCAGTTCTTCCCGGATATCACTCTTCTGCAGCAGAAAAACAAGCTCCTGTTCAAGTCTACCGGGATCGGCTTCGACTGCAGCTTCGGCCAGTCGATCCCGCAACCTTTTCGATTGATGCTGGTTGACGGCATGCACGTTGGCGGTAATCTGAGTCACTTCCTTGGCCAGGTTTGAAAGAAGGCCAGTGATGGCTTGATTCATTTCATGGCCTTCGCGACGACGCATCTCGATCAGACCCGTCAGCGCCTCCTCAAATAGGCCATTGGCTTTTTCAAACAAACGCGCTTCGTCGACAGGCGTCTGATCTAAAACCCCGGGCCATCTGACCATGTCAAGGGTTGAAGGCCTCGAGGCGTCAGGAACAACTCGATGAACGGCGTCCATCAGTACGCGAAGTTCTCTGAGATTCTCCTCATTGATCGTTGTGCTCGTGATATCGTCGCCGTCGTAACGCAAGAGACAATCGATCTTCCCGCGGTGAAGACGTCGTCGGAGCCGCTGGCGTAGCGAAGACTCAAGGGCTCGAAAGACATCAGGGATCTTAAATGATGTTTCGAGATAGCGTTGGTTGACCGACCGGATTTCCCACGTCAGTCCATCCGCCTGACATCGAGCGAATCCTGTCATGCTTTGCGTCATGTGTGCATCCCACTGGCTGGCACTAACAGTATAATGGAGTTTTTCAATCAGCAGGTGAACATGAAACGAGCAGGAGAGCGGTCCAGCGACCAAATGCGCCCCGTAATAATTGAACGCGCAGTCAACAAGCATGCAGAGGGGTCGGCATTGATCTCGTTTGGTGACACCCGTGTACTCTGTACGGCCAGTCTGGAGTCTGGGGTACCCTCGTTTCTCCGTGGTCGGGGTCGGGGATGGATTACATCGGAGTATGGTATGTTGCCGCGTTCAACACATGAGCGCATGGATCGTGAGGCTGCGCGTGGTAAACAAGGTGGCCGAACCGTTGAGATTCAGCGGTTGATTGGCCGGTCCCTGCGAGGTTGTGTCGACATGAAATCGATCGGCGAAAGGACAATCAAACTGGACTGTGACGTGCTGCAGGCAGATGGGGGCACCAGGACGGCCTCGATTACCGGCGGTTGTGTCGCGCTCTTCGATGCTTTGGCTAGCGCAGGACTTGAGTCGGCCTGGTTACAATTTGTCTCTGCCGTATCTGTCGGTGTTGTGGGCGATGACCTTGTATTGGATCTTGAATATACCGAGGACTCCAATGCCGAGACAGACATGAATGTTGTCATGTCGGCTAGTGGTGACTTCATCGAGGTACAAGGTACCGCCGAGGGTGCGCCGTTCACAAGGTCACAGCTGAATGGGTTGCTGGATCTTGCAGAAAAAGGGTGCGGTGAACTGATCGCACAACAGAAAAGCGTGTTGGGTGTGAACGAGAGGAGCATCTGATCAAATCGTACCAGGAACAATTTCTTGAGTTCTCGATCCAGCAAGATGTCCTCACTTTCGGTGAGTTCCAGCTGAAATCGGGACGAATCAGCCCTTATTTTTTCAACGCAGGACGGATTGTGGGAGGAGAAGGATTGGCCCGTCTTGGTGAATTTTACCGGGCGGCGATCGAGGATGCCGCGTTGGAATTCGATGTATTGTTTGGCCCGGCTTACAAAGGAATCCCGCTCGTAACAGCAACCGCGATCGCTTTCGCTGACGTCGGCCGTGATCTAAAAATGGCGTACAACCGCAAAGAGACGAAAGATCATGGCGAAGGAGGTCTACTCGTCGGTGGGCCTGTTGAGGGTGACGTGGTGTTGGTTGATGACGTTATAACGGCGGGTACGGCAATACGGGAGGTGCTCACAATGCTGGATCAAAGGGACCAGTGTCGTGTGATCGGCGCCGTCGTCGCTATTGATCGGCAGGAGCGGGGCACAGGACATCGGTCAGCGATCGACGAACTGAAGGATGAATGTGGCGTCCAGGTCATCAGCATCGTAAAGTTGGATGACATTATCGAGTTTCTCAGAGTGCATCAGGATTTTGAAGCGAACTGGGAGGCGGTACTCCGGTATCGAGAGACCTATGGTGTCGCGGTCTGAAATCAGAACGGGATTAGCACGACCGCTGACTGCAGAGGGTCAGAAGTCGCGCCTCGCGCGCTGACCTCGGAAGAGATTCGCGAGCGTGATCGAAAGCGGCTAGCTCAACCCGCTCGTGAAGAAGCTGAACGCCCCCGGTAGAAGTAGATGAACGACTTTTGTCGAAGCATTCGACATCGGCGGATGTGATCCGAGCCCGAGATA
>CAJWYI010000021.1 GCA_913049815.1 uncultured Gammaproteobacteria bacterium | reverse complement strand
TGTTTTCGATTGAACGTCCTTCTCAATCCGTCAGATACCTCTCTTTCAGATTGGTCCGACAATCCTCGGTCACACCAATACTATCGAGATACGTTTCAGCAGACCCAAATTGCTGATCAACTACGTCTAGCGCACCATTCAGATAATCGGCGCGCACGCCCATCATAACTTCCAGACTGTCCCGATCGAGGCTAGAAACCGGACTACCCATTCTCTGTTGCATGAAACCTCGCAGGCACTCTGCCTCATTGGTCAGCAGATAATCCTCCATCACGATGTCGCGAGTGACACCGAGCGCCAGCAATATCATCGCTGCTCCAAAACCCGTGCGATCCTTGCCCGCAGAGCAGTGCAGCAGGAAACCACCTTCAGCATTCATAAGACATTCAAACAGGCGTCTATATTCCTCGTGGTGGTCGCTGGCCAACTCCTCAGTCATAGCGCGCATGTGCTCAGCACGATGTTCCGATGTCTGATTCTTGTCCTCCAAGGATGCTTGCAAAGCAAGCATGCTTGCAGTCTTAATAGGTATGTGTCGACAAAAGGGATGAAGGACCTCTGGAGTTGGGCTCATTGACACTTCTTCATTCCTGCGCAGATCGCAGATCGTTGTAATGTCGAGCGACTTGAAGTGTTCAAGGCCATCCGATGTGAGATTCACCATCGCGCCACTTCGAAACAAACGGCCACGTAGCACCTCTGCGCCATCCTTTGTTCGATAACCACCAAAATCACGCAGATTGATCGAACCTTCAACGCCTAGAAACGTCATCACCTTTTCCTTTCTTCAATGTCTCTTTTCTATCGCCGCCCAACACAGAGCCCAATGACGTGATGCAACTTGGTCTGCATTTCGTCATCATGCAAAAGTATGCCTGTAAATATACCATCAAGTCCGATCTGGGTCGGCACTACATGAAGAACGGACGCTCCCTCTGAAAACTGATACCACGTCATGAGGTACCTGGTCGCCTACCTGACCAGTACCGGATTCGCAGGCTTTGCGACATCCATGCAGAACATGCTGGTCTCCTGGATGCTGGTCGGCATGCTTGTTCTCCCCGCAGACCAGGCCGGTCTGATTCAGGGTGCAGTTGCCGTGCCAGCGATTGTTGCTTTGTTGTGGGGCGGTGCAATTGCGGATCGAATAGACCAACGTAGCCTGCTGATTCGGATCTTTGGTCTCGCGTGGCTGGTGCCCATCGCCATGGCAGTCTGTGTATTTTTCGAAGAATTCCACGTACTCACGGTGGTTCTTTTTGGTCTGGGAATGGCGGTGACTAACGCGTTGTCTACACCCGCATTACAATCCATCCTGAACCGGATTTCTGAAGGCAGACTGCAGCGCACAGTCAGCGCTGCCACGTTAATCGGTTTTATCGTTCAAATCGCAGCTCTGACGTTGGCGAGTTTTATGGAGCTCATCGGTCTCACAACAGTCCTTATCACCCAGGGCTTTTGTCTCGTCGTTGCAGTCCTGACCGTCACCTGGGTGCCTAAAACAACTCTAGAGCCCAAACTAGCGACGTCTGCACTCACCAACATCAGAGAAGGGTTGAGGGCGGCCCGACAGAGCCCAGTTGTACTCAGTGTCCTCACAATCAACTTCGTAGCGCTGATATTCAATGCAGGTGCGTTCAACATCGTCGTACCGTACATGGTCAAGCGGATCTACGATGGTAGTGCAGCAGACCTAGGCATCCTGATGATCGTCTTCTACACAGGCGCCTCGTTGTCTAACGTGATCATGCTGATTGCACCTCAGCGGTTTCCCGGGAGGCTGTATGTCATCTGCCAACTTACGCGGGCATTCGTTGTCGCACTAGTCTGGTTCGCGCCGGGTCAGACCTTGCTGACAGCGCTACTGTTCCTATGGGGACTCAACATGGGGATGACCAGTAATCTTGCCCGAACCCTGATTCAGGAGGCGTCACCATCGCAATTTCTTGGGCGGATACTTTCCCTTTTCAATCTTGGTATGCTGGTTGCAATTCCGATTGGTGTCATGACCCTAGGACAGATCATTGAGGCGTTCGATACGGTCACTGCGCTGATACCTGCAATGGTAGTGTCGATAGGACTTTTTCTTGCAGGTCTCTCTGTAACGCAATTGTGGCATTACCGGTCGCCTGATTGAGTACATTACCGCAAAGGACACCATCAACATGACACTATCGGCTTACTGCCGACACTTCGCGGTAATACTTTTGCTTGCGAGCCAGAATCTCCTAGCTGCAGAGATAGATCCCGCCCGAATAACATTCGACAATACACGCGATCGTATCTATCAAATTCGAGTCATGGACATATCTGCGAATACCCGCAGTTCAACCGGTTCTGGTTTTCTGATTAGTGACAACGGCAGCATCGCCACCAACTATCACGTGATCGCGAGTGCCATCTCATCACCCGATAAGTATCGTATTGAAATTCTGCAGGAAGATGAAGTCATGCGGTACATTGGGACCATCGTCCATGTGGACGTCGTTCATGACCTTGCCATTCTGTCGACAGAGATCAACGCTACCGATTTCTTAACGCTGGCAACCCAGGAACCCGCTAAAGGTGATCGAGTCTACTCCATCGGATACCCCTACGATCTCGGAGTGACCGTCGTCCCAGGCACCTACAACGGGCTCATCCCACACAGCGCCAGTCCGCGAGTACATTTCACGGGTTCGCTGAATCCGGGAATGAGTGGCGGTCCCGCATTCAACGGTGACAACGAGGTCATCGGTGTGAACGTCGCAACCTCAGGGAACCAAGTCAGTTTTCTAGTTCCTGTCCACAATCTTCATGATCTGGTCACGGAAGCAACAACCTCACCGCCAAAGGATCTGAATCGTGCGATCGCCGACCAACTGGCGGCAAACAGTGAACGCATGATCACTGAGATGCTTGAAGGGAACTGGGAAACCGTAACGCTTGGTGGCGCAAATGCACTGAATGAGGTGACCGGCTTTCTACGCTGCTGGGGTAACTCTAGGGATGAAGACAAGGCGACCGACGATCGTCCTTTCTGGGCACAACGGATGTGTCAGACTGACCACAATATATTCGTCAATCGGGGATTCAATACCGGAAAGATTGAGCTGCAATTCTACTGGATCGAGTCAGCTACTTTGAACGGAGCGCAGTTCTACAACTACTACGAATCTATTTTCTCGGGCTACCGACCAGGTAATAGTGGTCGTGAACAGGACCTTGGCAACTGGGCTTGTCACGAGGGCTTTGTGGATAACGACGCGTCGATGAACACGAAAAGTGTCTTCTGTGCACGTGCCTACAAGGAGTTTGAGGGCATCTACGATATTCTGTTCCTCCAGGGCAGTATGGACGATAAGACGGAAGCACATATGATCCACTTCACCCTGGCCGGGACCACACAGGACCTTGCCATGCGTTTTACGCGGCGTTTCATGGAGGCCGGAGCATGGTAGCCCCAGTCATCAGAGTCACGACCGAAGGGACAACATCGCGCCTTATCCACCCCACCGCCAGTCGTGTTCGGATTGGCCGTGCCCTCGACAACGACATCGTTTTGGATGATCCGTATGTGGATCCTTACCACGCGATCCTCGATACACGTGAACCCGGTAGCTGGCAGTTTACTGACCTGAAGAGTCGAAACGGGTCCCGCGAGGGGAGGCGACCTATTGAGAACGGAACGCTTGAGTCCGGAGCCTTACTGACCCTAGGGAAGTCGCAGCTTCAGGTATTCAGCAGGGATCATCACACCACCCCCGCGTTGTCACTCTACGATCTTGAGCATCGACTCATCTCCCATGACGGCATCAAACTGATGATTGGGCTCCTCTGTGTTCTCGCAGCCATGAGCGCGTTGTCTCTTTTTACTCGCTACGATGGCAGCGAGATTCGCCTGGAAAACATCATCGCGATTTTGGCGGGCGCGTTGTTTGCGCCAGTCATCGTCGCGGGTTTCTGGGCACTCATCGCAAAGCTAACGCGCGGTCACTCCCGTTTTCGAGCACTGGTCAACATCACACTGGTGGCGCTGACCGTGCCTCTCTTCGTCGAACCACTACTTTATATCCTGTACTTCAATCTCCCGGGAGCGAGCAGTCTGAACCTGCTAGTGACGGGCCTCAACATCTCCGTAGGGGGCGCTTATCTGTATATCGTTCTGACAATTGCTACAGAACTGTCACCTCGGGTTCGCCAATTTTCCACAGCGACAGTAATCGTTGCTGCGGTTGTGATGCTTGTAATTACCCAATGGTCTTCGCGCGACGAATTTGCCCAAAACCCTGCCTATGACGGTCGCCTGATGCATCCCGCGCTGCTCGTCCGCAGCGGTATGAGCAACGATGAATTCATGAGGTCATTGCCGAGCGTCTTTGAGCATGCCGATGTACTCGTAAACGAGCCATGAAAGCGCCCTTCATTCAATCGTCGAAGAGGTCATCCAACTTTCGCAATGCGGCATCGTTCGAGCCGTCATTGCCGGCCATTTCACCAGCGCCATCAGCCTCAGACGCCCCAAACAAGGAATCCAGCTGATGACGCGCTCTATCAGTACGTCCCAGACGCGCTGAATCAAACCGATTCATGGGCCTAAAGAAATCACAAAAGTTAGCTGATGCTTTCTCCATTGGCGGGTCTGCGCGCTCTTCTTCGCAATCAATCGTCTTGCCAGGCGCGTAATACCGACACATACGGCAGCAATGAAGCACTTCGAAACAGCAGGGACACTGGTCATGCCGCCTGATTGGCGTCGGTTGTTCCGCCAGTGAAGCACCGCAGTTCCAACAGACAAGTTTCACCACCTTGTCACTTCCACCTGAATTACTCAATAAGGTCACAGTATCGGAGGATTTTGACTCACTGTCATCTGAAGCTATGATGTGCACCTTCATTCTCAGACCAAACATATGACGCGCATCTTCGCCGCAGATTTGCCAACAGGAGCCCAGAGGCGCATTACGGTCGACGGTGAACCCGTCCTCATTTTGAACCACGAAGGTTCCATACATGCGGTGTCCTACTATTGCGGACACATGGAGTATCCGTTGGAAGGAGCGACCGTGGAAGATGGACTCCTCGTCTGCCCATATCATGGCGCCGGATTCTGCCTGAAGACAGGCAAACCAGACGGACCACCCGCCATGGACGGGATTCATATCTATTCAGTGACCATACAGGACAACGGTGAGCTTACTGTTACCCAGTCCGCTGACACCTAACGTCGAGCTGCAAGTGGAACAGTCCCGATGATGTCGTTACGTCGCAGTGATGTCAGTTCATCATCAGATATCCCAGACAGAGTGGCCAGAACCTCTTCAATATGCTCGCTTAGCCTGCTCGGCGAGGACGACTTCGCTGTGCTGACCGGGTGGCTCGATATGAATGTTGAGGATTATAAGGAACGCTAAAGATGCAGAATACCTGCATAGCCCTACTCGGACCGCAACGATTGAACGCCGCTATTGTTTAATGCCCCAACGAAAGCACACGCTCAAGCTCATCATTGAATCAAGCAAGATCCCATGACAATTGACATTCCGTTAACGCAATCACAGTTGGACGCCTTTGTCCGTGACGGCTTCCTGCATATTCCAGGGTTCATCCCTGAATCAGAACTGACGCAGCCAGACAGTGACAGCATGGAACTCATCGATCGCGGCTTGAACGATCCTGAGGTAGACGATCGCTGGTTGTACCAGGATGATCCTGAGACCGGCCAGGATCATTGCCACTATCGAATTAACGGAATACTAAAAGACGACATGCCACCCAGTTTTCGGATGCTGATGGCTTACCCACCCCTTCTCAAGGCTGTTAGCCAACTAATGAATGGCGATCACTTCGCAACCAGTGTCCATTCACTGGTATTCAAACTACCACACCATGGCGTACCAGCGTTATGGCATCAGGATCCCGTTCGCATATTTCGCTTTCCCGTCTTCAATGTCGATATCTACCTAGACGAAGCGACGACCGAGAACGGCTGTCTGCGCGTCTTTCCGGGGAGCCACCTGGCGGGATACCAGAATCCACGACATCATCCTGAGTTCATCAACAGCTGGACGGGCGGTAATGATGAAGCGAGCGCAAGCGACGCAGTTGCTGTTCCAACACAGCGAGGTGATGTCATCGTGCACGCCACCAGCGTTATTCATGGCAGTCCATGGAACAGGAGCGCGGACCTGCGGCGAACGATCTACTACCATTTTGACCATCGGAGCGACGTTCAGCTCGCAGGTCAACGATGGCCCCAAGCCGTGTTTGATGAAGCCGTTGCTGTCACGCGCAAAGCGATTGAGTACCGAGCTTCGCAGCATCCTTCCGAACAACCGTTTGTGTATCCTACGATCTAGGCAATAGGTCAGGACATACACCACGGCCGGAAAAAGAATTAGGTGGGAGCTCAGATGCCGGAATTGTCCGGCAAATATTGAGCCGCGATTATCTTCTCGCGCTCTCGCTCAATCGCTTCTGCGCCAGCCACGTGGGCGTCTATCAATTCATCAATCGTGTCGTAGCGATAGAGCTAGTTACCCTCACGAATCACAACGACCCCGTTACCTTTGGAGGGGTCTTTCGTATAGAAGATACCGGTTCGACGCTCCGCCATCCGTCTACTGCATCTCAATCGCAGTTTTGAAAGCCGGTCTTGCCACCACTTTCTCGACGTACGCTTTCAGATTAGGCATGTCATCGCTTACACAACCCAGCCGGTTAGACATGAAGCAGGCGTGGCCCAACATGATATCTGCAGCAGAAAAATCACCGATCAGATAGTCACGCCCTGCCAGCGCCTCATCGACGGGCGCCAATGCCTTGGACAGCAGCCGCTGGGCCTGACTCAATGCGGTCTCGTCTCTCCGGTCCGGCGGCAACAGGACCGTTTGCACAACAATGGTATTCACCGGTGGCATCACCATGCCTTCACAATAGTGGAACCACTGCAGAAACTCCGGGTACAGCACGTCATCGACAGCGGGTTTCAGCCCGCCATTCTTATGTCGTTCAATGACATATTCAACAATGGCACCCGATTCGTAGATGCGAATATCGCCATCATCGAGCACCGGAACCCGCCCAAGTGGGTGGCGTGCACGATGTTCATCTGATTTCAGGTCCTTGGGATGGAATGCCATCTTGTTGATATCGTAAGGCAGCTCAAGCTCTTCCAGCAGCCACACAATACGACCAGCGCGCGAATTAGGGGCAAAGTGCAGTGTCAGCATGTGTTCTCCAAGTGTATATCGGCCCGGCCAAGGCCCGGTCCTTGCAGTCTAAGTGTCCTCGACCCTGCATGGCAATCGACCATGCAGTAGCGTGCTGTACCCGGCTGGCTATCTCTACGCGATCTGTGGATAAATAGGCTCAGTTACGTCATTGGACACACACATGTCAGGATCACGCAGCATGCAAGTCGCCATTGGGGTAGGCAGCGCCAATTCGGGCTCTCGCCGAGACTGGGATAACCAGGTCACCTTTGTACAAGAAGCCGAAAAGTTAGGTGTGGATGTCGTCTGGACTGCGGAGGCCTGGGGCCACGATGCCGTCGCACCTTTGGCTTATCTTGCAGCGGTCACGACAACTATGAAACTAGGCACTGGCATCATGCAGATCAGTGCTCGTACGCCGTCCATGACTGCAATGACCGCCCTCACGATGGCCGCGATTTCAGATGACCGATTTATACTCGGCCTCGGCGCCAGCGGACCTCAGGTGGTCGAGGGACTTCAGGGACGCCCCTTCAAAGCACCCGTGACACGCATGAGAGAGACTATCGAGATCATAAAGATGGCATTCGCTGGTGAGAAGATCGCCTATAACGGTCAGTATCATCAGCTACCTCTACCCGGGGGCCAGGGCAAAGCGCTACGACTGTCGCAGCCCGGAAACGACAAGATCCCCATTTACCTCGCAACCCTGAGCCCAAAAGCACTCGATCTGACTGGCGAGATGGGTGATGGCTGGGTCGGTACTTCCTTTACACCCAACACCGGTGGTCCGGTCATCGAACAGATCCGCGCAGGCGCAGAAAGAGCAGGACGTAGTCTTGGAGATATTGATCTTCAAGTTGGTGGCAGTGTCGCCTTCAGCGATAACGTCGAAGGGCTGGTTCGCAAATTCAAGGCAGGGATGGCCTTCCAGTTAGGTGCGATGGGTTCTGCAACCACCAACTTCTACAACGACGCGTTCAAACGTCAGGGTTACGAGGAAGACGCCACCGCCGTCCAGGAATTGTGGGTTTCTGGCAAACGCGACGCGGCGATCGACCGAGTACCCGATGAAATAATCGTGGAATCGAATCTGCTGGGCACCGAAGACATGGTCAAGGCGCGGATTAAAGACTACCGACAAGCCGGAATCACGACGCTGCGACTGTCTCCTGACGGCAGTACGCTGGCGGAGCGGATCGATTGTCTCGGCCGCGCCATGGATCTGATCGAGTAAGGCCTTAACCATGCAGCGTTAAAAATGCACCGCGAACATGGAAGAATTCGCATGAATTGTCTGCACCGCCTCTGTGTTGAAGCCAGCAACGACATCCCTGCCCGCTTGCCGACGCGTTCCAGACGGCAGAAACTTCCCTTCGATGACGGTTGATTTTCAGCTGACTACTGACCGTCGTATTCCGGTAATACCTCTTCGATCAAGAGCCGGGTCTGCTCACTGATCTCAGCCCACCCACGCCCTATAGGCATCAGTACAAACTTCGAACAACCAGCATCGCGAAAGGCTTCGATACGATCAATGATGTCCGAGACCTCCCCCACCGCGATGTAGGGTGACGGATCCTTCTTCAGACGGGCCACCATGGCTGCTCTAGTGTCCTTGGCAGCATCCCTGTCATCACGCCCAATATAAAACGAGAAGGTCGCACCAAAGTGATCTTCATCTATTGAACGTCCGTAGTCCGACAATTTCGCTCGGATGCCTTTAACCATCACAGCCGCCTGTGCCGGCGTGTCGAGGCCACCCAGCCATCCGGTGCCATAACGCGCAGTACGTCGCATCGCCACCTCGCTGCTCCCACCAATCCACAGCGGGATGCGAGCATTCGCAGGTTTTGGCTCGATGACCGCATCCTGATACTGATAGAACTCACCTTTGAAAGTCACGGCTGGCTCCGTCCAGAGCCGCGCCATAAGCTGCAGCGCCTCATTCGCTTTTTTACCACGGCGTGCTGTCGGCGTGCCGGTGGCGGCGTAGTCAGCTGAACGGGTACTACCGAGCCCAAAACCCGGCAGCATTCTTCCATTGCTGAGATAGTCGATAGTCGCGCACTGTTTGGCGGTCACCAGCGGATCACGCAAAGCGATAGACGCGACGTTCATACCGAATCTGATTCGTTCCGTTGCCCCCGCAAGCGCCGCCATTGTCGACAGGACTTCCAGCATGGGTTCGGTCGATACCAATCGGTCTGTTTGCCAGATGGAATCGAGCCGACCTGTTTCGCATTGTTCGACCCAGCGCCAGTATTCCCGTGCCGAGTCAAAAGGGAATCTTGAAAGCCCTATACCGATACCGACTGCCATCGGACGTTACCTGTGATCATGTGGTCCGGCCCAGCCTATCACGCTGTTACAGAACGTGTCGCAAGGTCCTCACTGTCGATGAACTCCTAGATAATGTGATGTTGTATTGGTTGACCAATACCAGTGCATCGTCCGCCCGCATCTACTGAGAGAGCCGGAACCAATTGAACAACGATCCAGTAGCCATTCCCTCGGGTATCACGATGTTTCCAAGGGAGATTTTCAAGACGTCGGAACGCTGGGCCCGAACCCGGTACCAGAACCTTCAGTACTTCAATGAACTACCCAAAGGGGGCCACTTTGTCGCCTTCGAACAACCCGAGGCTTTTGTCGAGGAAATCCGCGTATGTTTCGCAGACATGAGACTCTAGCCCCCCGGGAAAACGACGGATGGAATCGCTACCGTTGACCGCCTCGGGACGTGATTTGGTGCAATATCCGGGCTAGACTCCACCGTCAGCGCTGGGCTAACGCACGATACACTATGCACGATCTGGCCCATTTGATATTGCACAGATTGACGGAGGGTACCGACAGTGGCAAAAATAAAGTTCATCGAGTTCGACGGCACGGAACATGATGTCGCTGGGGAAACCGGTGCATCTGTGATGCGCGCGGCCATCGACAACCTTGTACCCGGTATCGACGCCGATTGTGGTGGTGAATGCTCGTGCGCCACCTGCCACGTCCTAATCGACAATGACTGGATGGGTAAGGTCGGAAAACCCAGTGACCAGGAAGAATCCATGCTAGATCTGAACCCGGACCGCGAGGCCAACTCTCGCCTGTCATGCCAGATCACCGTATCTGAAGAACTCGAGGGCATAATTGTTCGATTGCCTGAGTTCCAGTACTGATACCCACAGGACCCATCGTAGGAGAATTCGCATGAATGCGGTCGTCAAAGATGTGACTGATGCAGACTTCGAGACCGCCGTTATCGAACGGTCTAGGGAAAAACCGGTTGTGGTTGACCTTTGGGCGCCGTGGTGCGGTCCCTGTCGTCAGATTGCGCCAGTTCTGGAACGCCTTGCAGAAGAGCGCGCTGAAGACTTCGAACTGGTCAAGATCAACGTTGACGAGAACCCTCAGACCGCCACGGCGTTAGGTGCTCGGAGTATTCCTCTAGTGATTGGTTTCAAGGATGGTGAGGTAGCATCGCAGTTTGTCGGGGTTCAACCGCCCGCTGCCATCAGTCAGTTCATCGACGACCTGTCACCCTCCGAGATCGATCGGCTGATCGCGGCCGCGAGTGCAGAATCTGATAACGATGCTGCAAAGACGCTTTTGCAACAGGCCATCAATCTTGATCCTCAACACGCCGGCACCCGGATCGCGATTGCGAAACTGCTCATGTCTGAGGGCAATCTGGATGATGCAAGGGAAGTGATCAGCAAACTCATCGCCAACGGAGACGAAGCCGCCACCCAACTCATGACGCGTATGTCACTCCAGGAAGCCGGTGCCATTGACCTGGCTACCCTGCAGGCCACCGCCGAAGCGGAGCCTTATAATCTGGACAACCTTATACTGCTGGGACGCGCGCTGGCTTCAACACAGGATTATGAACCGGCGCTAGACCAGCTACTCGCTGCAGTGAGAAAAAATCCGGGCTACAACGACGGCGAAGCACGTAAGGCTATAGTCGACATTTTGAAAGTGCTCGGCAATGGACACTCTCTCACCCGCGTGACACGCACCCGCCTTGCGCGACTGATCTTCTGACATACTTGATGCGTTTCGGACCGTGGTCAACACCGATCCGGCGCTCGCCCTACTGGGCGGTTACTTCTCTGTTGTCTTCATAGTCTCGATCGATGGGCAATCGTGGCGATTTAACATACGAAATGGCGTACTCAGTTCCCTCTCGAGGACCCCTGATAACGAGAGCGCTGACGCTGGTTTCACGTTGACCATCGAACCCAATAGCTGGGTGCGGTTCGGTGAACAGATGCCACCACCAGCGCACTATGATGTTTCGGCAATAATCGAGCACCGTTACGCACGCCTGAGCGGCGACTAGTTATCGAGGCTTGCCTACATGATCTTTGTCAAAGGCATCATCAGACACTGTCGGCCGCACTACGATGCGCTCTCTCGTCGAGGATCAACGGCATGAATGTCGAACATCTTGAGACCGTCTGTGGACATTACCTGAACCTCCAGACTGAAGGGGACCCTCATCGAGTCTATTTCGAAAATGCCGGCGCGAGTATTCCGCTTGTTTGTTTACACACGGCAGGCGCAGATAGCTGGCAGTACCGAGCCTTGTTGAATGACGAGACACTCACCGAACGTATCCAGGTGATCGTCCCCGATATGCTATGGCACGAAAAATCATATTCAGCTATGAAATGGTGTCCAAACCTGCCGGTTGACCGCCGACGCTTACCTTGCATATACCGTCACGCAGATAAGGTGCGCGCAGTAATTGGTCTGCAATCTGGTCTAAATGGTGGGGAAGCGAGTGCTGCTTCCGTCGCAGGCGCGATCGCACCCAATGCACCCGACCAAGATCGTTGATGCTATGGCACTATGCCAGCGGCGATCCTGGCGTCTTCCGAGATGACCTACATTACTCCTTTCACGATGGCGATCTGCGTAACTAAGATCTTTCAATTGATCAGTCACAGTGCGCCGTGTATTCGATGTCATGAGAGTACGACTACTCCGCGCCACCCTCTGGTGCCAGAGAAATCGTCGAATGCATTGGTTGCTCGTTTACCGAAATGAAAGGGGTTGGCCACTTCCCAATGAGTGAATCGCCCGAAGCCTTCAATACGTATCTGACGCCAGTCCTCGATCAGATTACAGCCGACTGATCAACCAGGTGTCGGTGCCTCTTCTGCGAGCAGGTTGCTGGACTTGAGGTCCGTCCACAACTCCGCTGGGATGTCGACATCCACGAGCTTACGATTCTGTTCCGTCTCTAGAATAGACTTCGCTCCAGGGATAATGGCCGCCACCGTCGGATGCGCAAGCACAAACTGAAGCGCGACAGCAGACAACGGTACGTTATATCGACCACAAACGTCTGCCATCGCAAGGGACCGGTCCACAACATCCTGAGGTACTGCAGCATACATGTAGGTCGTCGCATTCTGCGGGTCAGCGAGCCAACCACCGGAAAAAGGTGCTGCAATAATGACGCCGATGTTGCGCGATTCACACAGTGGCAGGATTCGTCTCAGACCCCGGGTTTCGAGCAAGGTATAACCTCCTGCAACTACGAAAAAGTCAAGATCCACGGTATCCAGAATCCGTTCGCACAGATCTTCATGGGCACTATCGCGCCAGCTAAAGGCGTTTCGTGATTCAAGATTGCAGCCACAACCGATAGCCTTGATCGCGCCTGATGCCCGCAGGGACTCAAGAGCTTCCGCACCGCCGCCTCCATCACGAGAGAGTTCCGTCAAATGTCGGTCAATGTCTTCAGCACTGTGATATCCATAGTCGATATCATGGATGGTCAGACTACTGACCCGAGAGTGTCCCAGGCGCTGGAGTGAATCGTGGTGCTGGGTCATGATCGCGTCGTGGCTATAGTTAAACGATACACGAAATCCAGTGATCGGGTCTCGTGGTGTCTTCACCTGGCCGTTCGGGCTGTTGGTCTTGCGAGACTCATCGCGTACCGCCTCCGGCACCAGAGTCTTTCCGATCTTTGTATTGATATCGTATTCGTCCAGATCGCCCAAACCGGAAAGCCCGAGACCCAGTCGACGCTCTGATCGCCCCACGCCGTACCATGGCGCAGTGTCGAAGAATCGTACCCCGGCATTCCATGCCGCGGAAACTGTGGCAAGGCTTTCCTCATTGGTGACCGCGGGATTGCCGATCGTACCGCCGCCAAAACCGAGTGGGGTGACCGAGAGTTCACTCCGACCGACCTGTCTTCTTTCGCTGATGTCCACAGTCCTGCTCCTTACAAGTTGTGGCAGACATATGGATCAATCCTACATGTCTGCAATCCGTTATCGTGCACGCTGTTGTCGCACCGATGACGGCACGGCACCATAGAGACTCCTTCTGAGAATTGGAAATGTCTGTGCACGTGCTGTTGCTCTCCGCCTGCGATGCTTTGAGCCGCCGTTATTGGTGAAAGGGCATGGTGGATGCCCTGAGCGATCACACGTTTGCCGTCCATACACTGCCACCTCGCTACTTCAGTTGGCGGTTTCGTGGTAATCCGCTCACGTGGTCGGGTATCGATTTCACTGTCGATGAACCCCCGCTTGATCTTAATTCACAACTTGTTAACTCAACCAGTGAGCACGACTTCCAAGGTCTCTCGATCCTGGAGGCAATGGCCTGCGGATGTAGGCCACTGGTCCCCGACAGACTGACCTACCCGGAATACCTTGAAAGCCAGCACCGATACAGCAGCCATGAGGATCATCCCATCGAGGCACATGCGGCTGTCATGTTACTCAGTCATTGGATTGATGAACTTCCACCAAAGCAAGTGCCAGACGATCTAAGATGGCAACAACTTGAGTCGTGTTATGTTGACACCTTCGCAAAGTCCTTCTAAACCTCTGAGGAGCAAGGCCGATGACCCCTGCTGATGCCGCAACCCAAGCTGTGTACGCGTTCCTGGAAACCTTTAATGCACAGGACCACAAGGCGCATGCCCAAACATTGAACTACCCTCATGTCAGGCTTGCCGGTGGCAGGTTCGCTAGGCTCAAATCGTCCGCGGAGTTTACTGCCATCAGTGCCCAGGGTGAAACCCGCCTCAAAGAAGAGGGTTGGCATCACTCAACCCTCGGCGACCTCACTGTCATTCATGAAGGTGAAGACAAGGTTCACATAGCCCTGGATATGCACCGCTGTCATGAAGATGGGACTGTCTATAAAAGATTCGACACCTTGTGGATAGCGACCAGACGGGACGGGAAATGGGGTATCCAGTTCCGATCCAGTTACCTGAGATAATCGCTGCAAAAGATTGCACTGAATGCGCGATACCGATCCAATAGAACCATTCATTTTACTTAGCAACCGACTGCGACAAACGGATTCATGAGTATGCTGGACGAATCTGAACTGAAACACGTCGCACGCGCGATCTCACAGGTGGAGCAAAAGACGGATGCACGGTTGTTCACCGTCCTCGCCCGTCAGGCAGACGACTACCGTATTTTCCCTTATCTTTGGTCGGCACTGATCGCGATGCTGACGCCACTGATCATTGAATTGTCACCCTGGTGGGTTGAGACTTGGGAGATCTTTGTCATTCAATTGGGTGCCTTCACTTTCCTGACGATGGTGCTCCGAACACCCGCGCTGATGAATATCATCGTACCCAAGGAAGTCAAACAATGGCGTGCCAGTAGTCTGGCTCGCCGCCAGTTTCTGGATCACCACCTGCACCATTCCGGAGAATCAGGTGTGCTGATCTTTGTTTCAGAGGCTGAGCATTACGTCGAAATCATTGCAGATCGTTCTCTAAGCCGACGTATCACAACGGATGACTGGCAGCATGTGATCGACACACTCATCACGCATATTCGCACCCGCGACACAGTGTCTGGTTTCGTCACAGCGATTGAGCAGTGTGGTACGCTCCTCGCGAAGCACGCACCGATAACCAGAGAAAAAGTGACGGTGGAGCGCCATTTACTTGTCATCTGACCAAAGTCGGTTGGGTGGACCGAGCGCTGAAATGGATGGTTGAGAAGCAGGAATTAAAGAGGCGATCCTTCCAGAGGAAGGATCGCCCGGACCGTAACGCTATTGTTACCAATCGCGACAACGAATATCTGAAATGGCAGGGCCCAATAAAGGACAGGAAAAACGGAACAAGCATGCTTGGTCCCGTCATATAAGGCCACAAATCTGATCGCACAAGCCGAGAGAGCAATGGCAGTTAGAATGCAGTCGCAACTCCGAATTGGGGGGAGAATCGCTTCGGTATCTGCACCTTTTCTCACTATCCCACACTGGATATCCTTGCACTCAAGTGCCATTTCACTGTTGCTTTCCAGCAAAATCAGGCGATCCGCGTGAGTGCACCTTTCAGTAGGCCCCTTCGTTCTGACATTTTTCTGCGAGTGCTTTGGATTCCCTCCCTGACACTCGGTAATATGACATCGGCATGACGAGAGTTTTGAATGGTCCTGATTGGGAAGTTGAATGATCGGTGCGGATGGAGCGAGACCTCATTCAGACGAACGTCCAGCTGATTGCTAGAGAACACGGCCGTCAGGTATCGACGAAACGCTACGATCGAGCACTAATCGACCAGCTGACCACACAGGATGAACTCGCAGATACCGTCACAACTGCCATCCACCGTCAGTTTGGGCTCGAGGAACCGGACCTCAAGTCGTTTCCCATGCAGCGTTACCTGAAGGACATATCTATTCGCCAGACCTGATGGCACCACTCTGTAGGAGAGTATCGATTCATGGAGACCCTCGAGGCTATGCGGACGACGTTTGCTGCACGCACGTTCACCAGCGAACAAATTTCCGACCAGACACTACGACAGATTCTCGGAAATGCCAGATTCGCACCCAGCGGCGGTAACCGACAAGGGTGGCGTGTGCTTGTCATCAAGGACAGCGCAATTCGCGAGCAGATGCGCGCCCTGATGACACCGACCGTAGCTGCCTACAAGGCGCAGGCAAAAGCTGGTGAGACCCCATTCAATACTATCGTTCCTACGCAGGTTTCCGACGCGGAGATTGCCAACACGTCACCTCGTTTTCCGATGATCGATGAACTCACCACAGTACCCGCGCTATTGGTGGTTTGTGTCGATTTGTCTCTGGTCACCAGTTTTGATCGTGATCTTGATCGCGTCGGCGTGATTTCCGGAGCCTCCATCTATCCTTTCGTGCAAAACATTCTGCTGGCAGCACGTAACGAGGGCCTGGGCGGCGTACTCACGACTTTTCTTGCCCATTCAGAACCTGCTGCCCGCGAACTGCTCGATCTTCCTGAAGGTATCGCAATTGCAGCGATGGTCGCTATTGGCAAACCTGAGCGGCAGCTGACGCGACTACGTCGGAACCCGGTGGATGACTTCACCTGGGTCGATCGTTGGCATGGTCCTTCGCTTGATGGTCTACTCGGCAGAGACTGATGGTTACGGTGATCACGTTTTACCGGTTTGTTACCATCGATGAACCCGCACACTTGCAGGCAGAACTGCGGTCCCTGCTGAAGTCTCTGTCGATACGCGGCACGGTGATTGTGGCGACCGAAGGCATCAATGGAACGATCGCGGGTGATGACGGTGCTATAACACGCTTCGGAGATTGGCTGGGGCGGGACCCTAGGTTCCATAACATGCCGGTTAAAGTTTCTCAGGCCGAGTCCCCGCCGTTCCACCGGACCCGAGTGAAACTGAAATCCGAAATCGTCACGATGGGCATCGACGGCATTGATCCCGCAACGCTGACAGGTACCTACATCAAACCAAAAGACTGGAACGCCCTCATCTCTGATCCCGACGTGATGGTCGTCGACACCCGCAATGACTATGAAGTCCGCATCGGAACGTTTAAGGGGGCCATCAACCCGGGAACTTCCAACTTCCGGGAGTTCCCCGCTTTTGCTCAAAACCTGGCCGAGTCGGAAACACCGCCATCGAAAGTCGCCATGTTCTGTACCGGCGGGATCCGATGCGAGAAGTCCACCGCCCATCTGAAGTCATTAGGTGTAGAGGAGGTGTACCACCTTGAGGGGGGAATTCTTCGCTATCTTGAAGAAGTTCCTGAAGCACAGTCACAATGGCAGGGTGAGTGTTTTGTGTTTGATAGTCGCGTCACCGTAGACCATCAATTGCGTCCTGGTGGCTACGATCAATGTCACGCATGTAGGATGCCCATTAGTGAAGTAGACAAGCAGCATCCTGCCTTTGTGCGTGGCGTCAGCTGCCCACATTGCGAACACCAGTATTCCGAATCTGATCGCGATCGTTTCCGTGAACGGGAAAAGCAGATGCGACTGGCACGAGAGCGCGAAGAAAGTCATCTAGGTCAGGATGCCGCTACCCACGCTGAACATCGACGCCACCAGAAGAAGACTGATCGAGTTCGTCAACGCAAACAATGACCCACACCAGACGGACCATCAGTTCATTTGGGTTAACATTCCCGCGCTGAGGTTTACAAAGGTGTGTAAACCTTGCAAAGTTGGTGCCTTCGTTTCGACGGCGGTCCGAAAAGACAGATGCTCAAGATTGACGCCAGAGCGCACTTCACGGCGGTTGCAGGACTGGAAGACAGCGAGATCCAACTCGACAGAGCAGCACTGCTGATCGCAGCAGAGACCGACGAAGCCCTGGATGTCGATCTCTATCTCAACCACCTTGACGATCTTGCTCGGCGATTCGATGACGCTCCGACAACGGAAACCACGCTGGGTGTTTCTATCCAGCGCCTCAGCGAATTTATTCACACCGACGAAGGATTCAGCGGCAACGTCAAGGACTACAATAACCCGGCGAACAGCTATTTAAACCGGGTTATCGATACCCGTTGCGGGATTCCCATCACACTGGCAATGATCCATATCGGCATCGGACAGCGTCTGAATCTGACGGTCTCTGGCATCAATTTTCCGGGTCACTTCCTGGTGCAGTACGGGAACGATCGAAATCTCTTTGTGGATCCTTTCTCCGGTCGAATATTGAGCGAAGCTGATTGCGCTACACTGTTCAGACAAATTGCGGGTCCCCGTGCAAAATTCGAGTCCAGCCATCTTGATCCGGCTCCCAACAAAGCCATTCTGTTTCGCATGCTGGACAACCTGAAACGCATCTTCTGGCCCAACAAGCAGTGGGATGAGGCAAAAGCTTGCATCGAGCGGCAGCTGCTGCTCTATCCGGTGCCCGATCTCTCGATTCAGCTTGGCAATGTGGCAGAGATGCAGGGTAACCGCGAACTGGCGGAATATATCTACACTCAGATCCTGCAAACAACCGACAACGAACAGATTCGAGAAGTCGCAAGCAAAAGACTCCTCGCCATGGCTTCCTCGAACAAGATGCACTAGCTTATCCACAACACCGTCCATCGAGAGAGCAGTTGATCCCGACAGACGGTCGTTCAATCGAGGCATGCTCATCTGTCGCCTTCCTGTGTTATTCTGTTGACCTTTTGAGTCGGGAATTGGATACACAAATTATCCCTAAAATCAGATTGTTACTATGTTGATAGGAACTATTCGCATCTCAAAGTCAAACGGTAGGAACAAAGGCTACTAAATGTTGAAACACAAGCAGCTACAGGACTGGATCGATTCGGTGGCAGACCTGTGCCAGCCTGAAAATGTTGTCATCTGTGATGGATCGAAGGATGAATATGACCGGATGTGGAGGCTCCTCATGGATGCGGGCGTCGCTAAACCTCTGAATCCAGAACGGAGACCCCGCAGCTACCTCGTGCGATCTGATCCTGGTGATGTTGCACGGGTCGAGGACAAGACCTTCATCTGTACAGAGACCAAGGCACAGGCAGGACCGAACAACAACTGGGTTGATCCCGAAGACATGCGAGCAACGTTGAAGAGGCTGTTTACGGGCTGCATGCAGGGTCGAACCATGTATGTGATTCCATTCAGTATGGGACCCGTTGGGTCACCCATCGCACACATCGGTGTTGAAATCACAGACTCCCCGTATGTGGTCACGAGCATGCACATCATGACCCGCGTCGGGCAAGCGGTCATTGATGAACTCGGTACGGATGGTAATTTTGTACCCTGTATTCACTCGGTCGGTAGACCGCTGACTGATCGGCAGCAGGATGTTCCCTGGCCCTGCAATCCTGAGAATCTACATATTTCACATTTTCCAGATACACGAGAAATTTGGTCCTTCGGTTCGGGTTACGGCGGGAATGCCTTGCTCGGCAAGAAGTGTTTCGCACTGCGTATCGCTTCCGCCATGGCGAAAGATGAAGGATGGCTCGCGGAGCACATGTTGATCCTGAAGATCACGAGCCCGCAAGGCGAAACCCGCTACATTGCAGGTGCGTTTCCAAGCGCCTGCGGCAAAACGAATCTCGCTATGCTGATACCTACCATCAAAGGCTGGACCGTAGAAACGGTCGGTGACGACATCTGCTGGATGAAATTTGGGGATGACGGCCGATTGTACGCGATCAACCCTGAGGCTGGGTTCTTTGGCGTGGCACCAGGCACCAGTATGGATTCCAACAAAAACGCGATGCTTACCTTATCGCATGACTGCATTTTCACGAACGTCGCAGAGACCGAAGATGGGGATGTCTGGTGGGAAGGCATGACGCCGGAACCACCAGCACACCTCGTTGACTGGCAGGGCAATGATTGGACACCAGCTTTAGACACACCGGCTGCGCATCCCAACGCACGATTTACGGTTTCCGCCAGTCAATGCCCTGCTATCGCAGATGAGTGGGAAGCACTTGCGGGTGTGCCGATCAGTGCCATTCTGTTCGGAGGACGTCGCGCCACTGTCGTTCCATTAGTCAATGAGGCAAGGGACTGGATCGAAGGGACCTTCTTCGGTTCTATTGTTGCTTCAGAGAAGACCGCGGCGGCCGCAGGCACCATCGGTGAATTGCGACGTGACCCCATGGCGATGTTGCCGTTCTGTGGCTACAATATGGCCGACTACTGGTCCCACTGGCTGAAAATAGGCGAACACGAAGGCGCAAACTTACCCAATATCTACTACGTCAACTGGTTCCGAAAAGACATCGATGGTCATTTCATGTGGCCCGGGTTCGGTGAAAATAGTCGTGTTTTAAAGTGGGTCTTCGAACGGTGCTTAGGTGCGGCAGAGGCCCTAGAAACACCGATCGGCAACGTACCGACCATGGACGCTGTTGATTTTGATGATCTCGATCTATCAGAGAAAGACAAAGCCGAACTACTGCGTGTCGATGTCGATGGGTGGTTACAGGAGATCCCATTGATCCGCGAGTATTACGCCTCGTTCGGAAATCGGATTCCAGAAGCCCTGATCAGGCAGGTCGACCTGCTAGAAGCCAGACTGAAGGAAGCACAACAGGCTGTCGCATAACGGTCGTCCTCGTTGCGACGACCGATGACTGTCGTCGTATTCACCAGTTTCAGGTGATTTTGAGCACACCTACTTGTCTCCCTCTTCCTCTGCATGGCGTACGTCGCCAGCCCCCCTTTCATCTAGCGTAAATCCACAAAGCGCCAGAATACCTCCCGATGAGCAATTGAACGTTCTTCCGTTGATCGACAAACTGTCACCAGCATTCGTGACTGATGCACATGGTATAGAAATTACCCCTCAATCAATCTGATCAAAGTACAGATCATTGAGCAACCCGCCAAAAAGGGGGGATTTCAAACCTGAGGATTGTTTTAGCGAGTGCGTTACTACTGCTTACGACAGGGTGCGTCGTTGCCATCGGCGGTGATCGTAGTCACCAAGACGGACTTAGCGTCAGCGATCAGGCTCGTCGCCACCACGCCACACCATCGGATTCCTCGCAAAGCAACATACGTCGCTCAAGCGCACAATGTAAATGGGCAATCGCCTCACCGGTCGCTGGAAAAAAGGTCCAGTCCGTGATCTCGCTCTTGAACAACGCTGGGAACACATCAACCGCTCGCCGCGGTTCATCACAAAGATCGTAAAGCTTCTCAAGCGCGACTTCATGCCAGTCGATCAGCGCCGTGAGCCGCTCATGAACACCTTCGTAAAGACTTTCGTGGGCGGGCAAGACCAAGAGATCAGGAGGCAGTACCTCACGGAAGCGCACACACGACGCTATCCAGTCTTTCAGCGGGTTCGCAAAGGGCTCAGATGGTTGCACACTTACATTCGGTGTAATACGAGGCAGCAGCTGATCGCCGCCGATGATTAGCTTCAATTCTGGGCAATATAAACACACGTGCTCCGGAGCGTGGCCATGTCCGATGATCGCGCGCCATTCACGGTCGCCGATATTGATGTACTGGCCATCGGTGATTCGACGATACCCCGCCGGGAGCGGCGCAATATTAGCGCCGAACTGACCAAACCGACTGCGATAGCGATCAAGACGAGCCTCATCAAAACCCGCGCGACGGTAGAACACAATTGCGTCATTTGGGACGTCCGAAGGCCCATCCGCTGCCATAACCTTGCACATGTAGAAGTCACTACGACTCATCCACAGCTCACAACCCCACTCCTGGCAGATCCAACCGGCATTGCCGGTGTGGTCATTATGAAGATGAGTGGCGATCACACGCGTGACCGGTTTGCCATCGAGATAGTTCTCAAAAATGTCACGCCAGTGACCTTGCGTATGCTCTCCGAATAGACCCGTATCGACGATGGTCCAGCCTTCGCCATCCCGAAGGAGCCAAACATTGATGTGGTTCAGACGACCGCCAATTGGCATACGTGCCCAGAAGCAGCCTTCCGCCACCTCAGTGACCTCACCGCGTTCGGGTGCCTGGTCTTCAAAACGGTATGTGAGGGGGTCAAATCCCCTTCTCGACATGTTGTCCATGCCAGCTCCGTGGATTCTTGGGACGCGCATTGTGGCGGAATTTGGGGGCTGTGTAAAAAACGAAACATGCTGGTCAATCCAATAAGCGCTAGTCGTATATAGACTTCTGACCGAATTTCACTACTCAGGCGATTTGACGCATGCAACTCTTCGCTATCGCGCAAAAAATCAGCCAAGTCGACCCTGCCACAGGAAACGGTCATACGCGCCCGCAACGTTATCTTGAAACTCTGCGGAGATCGGACCTACATGAATCCCGACCTCGAGACGGGTGGAGGGCTTGAAGACTAGCGCCTAGTTCCCTAAATGTTGGTCCTAGGCCCCGTATTTGAGGAGATTCTCATGAACGAGAAATCTTTAAAAAACTCTTTAATCATGGGATCCATCATCGTGGAAAGATCACGACAATCCTCTCTCAGTTAGGGTTGGCTGTCAGCGCTACTAACATTCCATTCATGCCGAGATTTCTGGCGCCATAGGCCTTGATTAACTTTGGTCGTGTAGTAGTCGCAGTGACCGGACTATCGTTCGGTTGCCTTCAACAATGCCCGCCCCTGATCCAGATTATCCTGCATGCGGCCAACAACATCCCGAATTTCGTCGACGCTGGCATTTGAAGTAATAGCCTTGGGCAGATGCACGTGGAAATCACTTTCGATGTCTTCGACAAGGTCAGGGTCCAGTGACTTAAGCACATCTTCAACGCTCTCAAACCGGGTCGCATAGGTTTCCTGGATTATCAAAACAGCATCCTCGGTTAATCGCTCTGCATACTTTGCAACAGCACGGTCCAGGCGTTGTTTGATCTCAATGAGCACTCTCGAAGGCTCCACTGCCTCACGTGTCGCAACCGTCTGCAGCAATCCCTGATCCTGGTACTGCGCGGCTACCTTGACCGCACCCAGCGACTGCCAGAGCGCTTGCTCCAACTCACGTTGCTCGGTTCTAACCTTGTCGATGGACTGTTTGTTCTCAATCGCCTGTCGTACACCAAACAAACCCTGCCAGATACTGGCGTACAGGGGTACATAATTCGATTCGATCGCAGAATGAAACTTCACCGCCTCCCAATGATCAACAACCTTTTCGGGCTGTGCCTGCTTCGCACCTTGATTTTCATACGTGGTCACAATGCCGTCGACCTGATTGATCAACCACGATACTTCCTCGCCATATTCATCAAGATGGACATGGAGTTCGTTGACGTGATCCCCAACCGGGCCATCGGCCGATACAGCCACACACCATATCGTGGTCGCTAGAAACAGCACAAAAATGCGAAAAACCCTAAAAATTGCTGGAGACATCAATTCGACCCGCCCATATAAACGAGAATGATACTTATTAGCGACTGTTGCGTAAAGATCATCTTGTCAGGAGTTCGATACACCGGAAACCAATGTGGCTCGCACCAGAATCCACCATTTGGGGAATGCGGGCCGCCGGTCGATATCGAAGGCAATGGCTGGCGGCACATAGATGGGATCCACCCTTCAATACTTTACGCGGGATTCGAGTATCCGGTTTATCGGGATCGAAGCTAACGTCAGGGCAGCAGCAACTTTGGTGATCCGAGTCATCGTCGACATGGGTGTCTTGCCACCAATCCGATGTCCACTCCCAGACATTACCGATCATGTCTGCAAGACCCCAGTCATTCAGGGGATAGCTCCCTACCGGAGACGTTCGTTCGAACCTGGAAGTGTTTTGGTAAGGGAACCGCCCCTGCCAAATGTTTGCATGCTCATCGGCGTTGCCTCCGTCATACCAAACAAAATCACCGGGCTCCCCTGCACGGCACGCCCATTCCCACTGTGACTCGGTGGGCAGAGACACGTCTTGCCATGTGGCATAAGCCTCCGCATCCTCATACGCCACGTGTACCACAGGATGATCACCTTTTGCTGCAACTTCACTACCTGGCCCCAGTGGAAATCGCCAGCATGCACCAGGAACGAATCGCCACCAAAATCCGGGGTTTGCGAGATCTACGGGACCATCGGTAGGGGTAAACACGAGAGACCCTGGTACCAGGTCCTTAGCACTTGCGCCTGGATACAGGGATGGATCAAGCGGACGCTCAGCGACCGTCACATAGCCTGTCTTATCCACAAACTCTGCGTAGTCAGCATTGGTCACTGGCGTGGTATGCACACGAAACGGCTCGACATCTCGTAGAACCACAGGTGACTCCTCCGGATAGTACGCCGTCGAACCCATCGAGAATCGGCCACCTGGCACAATAATCATCGAGACCATTTATTCATCACTTTCAGAATCGCGAGGTGTCTCAGAGGATCCAGGATCACTTCGAAAAGGAGAGTACCGCTCCTCGATAAAGTCGATTTCCTGATCAACGTATTCCCGCTCATCTTCAAGGTAACGATCAACCGCTTCACGGAAAGATGGGTTGACAATCCAGTGCGCACTGTAGGTGTGGGATGGCATGTAGCCACGAGCAAGTTTATGGGACCCCTGTGCACCGGCTTCCACCCGATTCAGGCCCCGTTGAATCGCAAAATCGATCGCCTGGTAATAGCAGATTTCGAAGTGCAGAAAGCGGTGATGTTCCGTGCATCCCCAGTTACGGCCAAACAGGCAGTCACCACCGATAAAATTGATAGCACCCGCGACATACTTTCCTCCCCTCTTAGCCAGTATCAATAGCACATCGTTAGGCATCGACGAGCCAATACTCGAAAAGAACTCTCGTGTCAGGTAGGGACGACCCCACTTACGATATCCTGTATCCATATAGAACTCATAAAATGCATCCCAATGCGCCTCTGTCAGATCGTTTCCGGTCACCCACTCTACGGTGATCCCGTTTGCCAGTGCATCGCGGCGTTCACGATTGACGTTTTTTCGTTTCTTTCTCGATAGCGCACCAAGGAAGTCTTCAAAATTCGAGTAACGTTGGTTTTGCCAATGAAACTGGCTATGCGTTCGTTGAAGGAAACCCGCTTTCCCCATGTGCGCCCACTGCGATTCCGATGCAAACGTCACATGAATGGAGGACGCATTCAGTTCTTCGGCCACCTGCGTCATCCCCGCCATTAACGCGGTCTCTCGATCCGGCGCATCAGGATGTGAAGGCGTCAGTAACCGACGACCTGTCGCCGGTGTGAACGGCACCGAGACCTGCAGCTTCGGGTAGTAGCGGCCACCGGCTCGTTCGAGCGCATCAGCCCAGCTGTGGTCAAAGACATACTCACCCTGGCTGTGATTCTTGAGGTACATCGGTACAACACCAAGGATGGTGTCCTCATCTTCCTCGGTCGCTAGCGCAATGTGATAGGGCGCCCACCCGGTCTCCGACACCGCAGACCCACTGTCTTCCAGCGCGTTAAGGAAAGCGTAGGAAACGAAGGGATCAAACGGAATCCCGCAATGTGGGTCGGTGAGTATCGGGTTCGCACAAGCGTCCCATGCGGTTGATCCGATTTCGTTGATATGAGGATGGGCTTTCAGGGTATAAGCCATCAGTGGAACCTGCCGGGTGTCGAGTTATACGTCATACCGGTTTGTCGTTTACAGGATCTCCCCGGCGATCAGCTCGAGTGCATCGGCCTGACCAGAGCTGATCAGCATGGACCCGACATGACCGTTTGCACCGGCATTTTTCCACTCCCGGAGACGTTCTCGGATGCGTTCGGCGGGCCCAACCAGATGGACGGCATCCACCAGTTCATCCGGAACCGCAGCCATGGCCTCATCCTTGCGACCTGCG
>CAJWYI010000020.1 GCA_913049815.1 uncultured Gammaproteobacteria bacterium | reverse complement strand
TGCTCCACCTCTTTATTGATTGGACGCATTTCTATTTCTTGATGCTTGCGACGCAGGTGATGTCAGGAAATATTTATCTGTTCAAGCCTCGAGCAAAGTCTAGTCGCTGGTGGATCTGGTAATCGTCGCTATCGACTGAGCCATAGCGTGTTGGTTGGTCGACGCGGAGGTCACTGCTGCCTGCGCTGGTACTTCTTGTGGTCGGCGCACCCTTTTACGTGCTGTCGTCAGTATGTTTACTTGAGTAGTGGTCGAGGGGCTATATGGACATTAAACACGATGGCATCGGCGTGTGGCTTGGTCAGCCTGGAACGGCACTCTAGATGGTCTCTCGCGCAGACACCCGCCATAGACGCAAACACAACAACGTTGCTGCACCCGTCACAGCGATTGTTAGACCAATCCAGAAACCAAAAGCACCTTGCGCGGGAACACCGATCCCATAACCCAGGATCCAGCCTACAGGTAGACCTGCACCCCAGTAGACAGCGATGGCCATCACCATCGGTACCCGGGTGTCCTTGTACCCGCGCAGGGCGCCCAGTGCTGTCGCCTGGACAGCATCCATGATGAGAAAAAAGGCAACAAACATCAGTAGTGATGCCCCTAAGGCTGCGACGGCTTCATCGCTTGTGTATAGCCCCACGATGTCCTCGCGGAAGACGAAGATGGCGAGCGCACTCAATGCACTGACCAGTACGGTGCCAGCCACAGTCAGTAAAGCGCTTTGCCGCGCGCCGCGCGGATCAGATTCCCCGAGTCGGAACCCAACTCGAATCGTCGCAGCCATACCGAGCGCCATTGGAATCATGAATGCAACGCCATTAATGTTGAACGCGATGTTGTGAGAAGCGACGGTTTCTGCTCCCAGGCGGCCGAGTAGGAGAGTTACTGCCGAGAACATACCCACTTCCGCAAACAATGTACCCGCGATAGGTACGCCGACGCGCAGGAGTTCACCAATCCTTTGTGCGTCGGGCAGACTGAACTGATGCCACCATGCCGTGATATTGAATCGCGGTCGGGTCACGACCAATAGAATCATCGTGAATTGAAACCACATAATGATTGCCTGGGCGACACCGCAACCGGAACCACCCATTGCATCTATCCCGAAACCGCCAAAAATGAGAATGTAGTTGAGTGGGATCTTCAGTATCAGTGCTGTCGCGATGATGATCATCGCAGGTCGGGTGTAACTCATACCGTCCGCGAGGAATCGTAGGCAGTAGAAGGCCATCAGGGCAGGGATACCCCAGGCCGTTGCTTTCAGGTAACTGACCGCGATATCACTGGCACCAGGATCGATCTGCATCCACTGGAATATGGGCTGGACCGCGGAAAGCAACAACGCTGCGACGATACCGCCGGTGATGGCGACATAGAGTCCCTGACGAATGACCTCGCCGATATCTCGATATGCACGAGCACCATGGTATTGAGCAACACTGGGGGTGACGGCCTGTAGGATGCCTATCACAATCAGCGTGATGGGCCACATCATCGCACCTGCAAGTGCCACACCGGCAAGGTCCTGTGACCCGTAGTGTCCTGCCATCACCGCATCTGCCACCGAGGTACCCATTTGTGCCAGCTGCGCACCTGCAAGGGGCAGAGACAGTTGAAACAACGCTCGTGCTTCCGTAGTGATGGCGTGTTTGTCAGACAAGGGTTTTCCTGCGCGAGATTACGTCATGCAGTTCTGCGATGTACTTTAGGGTGAGTCAAGGATTGGCCAGTATACAGCGCCATGGACCCTGGTCGAGGTGTTTCACCTTCTCGCTTGCATTCATCGCAACGACTGACCATTCTTTCTACGTCCTCTTTACATGCAACTGGGATCATGAAAATCAGCAACATCTTCGGAGACCATGAGCTGTCTCGTCTCGATTACGCGCTGGTGCGAGATAGTGACGTGGATCTAGAAGCATTTTCGAGACAGGTCGAGTCTGCGGTTGACCAACATGGGTTTGCGATCATCGAGAACGCCGTGCCGGGCGTAGCCTGTGATCATGTGGTGAGTGAAATGCGTGCCTATATCGACGCAACGCCTCACGGCCTCCATGGACTCGGCGGAACACGTCGCTGTGGTGCGCTGGTGGCACGTTCGACCACCAGTCACCAGATGATTGCACATCCGGCAATCCTTGAACTGGCGAAACGCATTCTGGGCGAACAGAGGCTGAGTGGGGATGCGGTGCGCATCAATGGACGCGAGGGCCGCGGTGAGAAAGGGTTTCGATATCCCTGGCAGCTGCATCTGACGCAGATCATCGATGTTGGGCCTGGTGGTGGTAGTAATGACATGCCGCATCAATTGAAACTGCATCGGGCCAACGGGATGTGGATGCATGACTTCCAGCACGTCGGGATTGATCCACAGATAGAGGTCATGTGGGCACTCACGGATTTCACGGAGGAGAATGGTGCGACACATGCTGTGCTTGGTAGCCATCGAGACGAGCCTAGAGGTGGTGTTCGTGGTTACGGAGAGCCAACGGTCCAGGCCGTGATGCCCAAAGGAAGTGTCATGATTTGGACAGGTTGGTCAATTCATGGCGCAGGAGCCAATCGCAGCGATGCGAGACGTGTGGGTATGAACATCAACTACGCCCTTGGTTTTCTGGCGCAGGAGGAAAACCAGTTGCTAGCATGCCCGCCACACATTGCCCGAGATCTGCCCGAACAAATGCAGCGGCTGATGGGCTACCGGCAACCCGCCGCAGCACTGAACTATGTTGCAGAATGCCAGCCGCCAGAAGACTCTGTTCTCCGTGAAGATTTTGATGTGTTGGTTCCGGGTGCACATGGACATGTGATGGACGTAAAATTTGATGGCCCTGGTTTTGCGCCTGCTGATGATGCCGCGTTCGAGGCAAAGCTCTCTGATCTTGAGCGACAGAAGGCAGCCGCGATCGCTGCAGATCACCTCGAACAGGCGCTGCACCTCAAACGAGCGATCAGTATTCTTCAGCGATCCCCACGGAAGACCAAGCAGACTTGAGCGTGAACAATAGCCTTAAGCCGACGACGCGTTCCTTTTACAAACATTCAATCTTTAAGAGCCCTGCGGAACCAACGACGAATGTCACATCAGACAACCGACATCTCATCACAGCTGAACCATCCCGAGCGCGACCTCGCGCTTCAAAGCATAGAGAACGCGCGAGATCTGGGAGGTTATCAGACTGTCGATGGAGGACACACGAGATTTGGTGTGTTTGTTCGAACAGCTGACATGGATCGAGTCGTTGAGGCTGATCGTGTGGCGATGCGGGATCACGGTATATCGCTCGTGATTGATCTTCGCATGCAACGAGAGCGTGAAGAGAAACCCAATCTCTTTAGTCGCGGATCGTTAGGTGATCCTGCTTTCCGAGTCCACGATTTCTGGGGGGATCGATTCGATAACTATCGGTCACCAGACCGCAGTGCTCCACCAGCGAAAAAGCTGGCGGATCTCTATTGTGCGGGTTTGCAGGCGTCGGACTTCGTGATGGCTGAGATCATTCGTTCCCTGACCTCTGCCGAGGGCGCTGCGGCGTTCCATTGTCGATCAGGCAAAGATCGCACTGGTCTGGTTGCTGCGATGTTGCTTTCGATCGCTCGCGTCCACCGGGATGTGATCTGTGCGGACTTTTCGCTGACTGAACAGTACCTTCAATCAGACGCGATTAATCCCATAGAACTGACAGCTCCGGGTGCCTGGCAACGGACATGTTCGCCAGAGACGATGCGCATGACCCTCGACTTCATTGACGAGTCCTATGGCGATGTACCGTCCTATTTGATCCAGGCGGGTGTCTCAGAACAGGAGCTGATTGCGATCCGAAAGAAGTTTGTATAGATCATCGCTCCGCATACTTGTCTATGGCCGCAGGGGTGATCCACCCCAGAGCTTCGCATAAGCTTCACAGTGAACGAGGATGCTCTGATAGTCTTCGGGGTTGATATCTTGTGGCACGACAATGCTCACCTCCCCTGTAAAGGTGGTGAGTGGGGCAATGAGCACTGAATCACTGTCCGCCGCATTCCTCCCGGTCACCTCGCCGAATGCCTTCTTCGAGAGAAAGACCTTCAGATCAGGTGCTTTCTTTGCATCGAAATTCTTATCGAATGTGACTACGAACCGATCCTCGATTTTATCGATCCGCCAGCTACCCTCGAATCTGGTCCAGAAGCTGTCAGCGTGGAAATCGCCCTGGAAATTGGGCTCCGCTGCTATTAACAGTGTGGACACCAACATCAGAATAGACCCGATAAATAATTTCATACGGCATACCTCTTGGCTGTGTTCGGCGACAGATGAAAGTGATCAGTATAAGACAGACCCGCAGAACATCCCGCTTGTTGCACCCGACGATGCTCTATTTGGAACCTGTTGCTGCAGGTTTCGGTTGTGCACGCAGCGCAGCGTAGCTTGCCGGACGCTGGCGTTTGCCGGCGAGAATCTCCTCGACGAGCAATAAAATTGTTTGGTTCCGCGGGTCTTTCGGAAATCGTTCCTCAAACCGACGTCCATAACTGAGTGCTTTTTTGATGGGACCACGCAGGGTGGCAAGGACAACTTGGTTTCCAAGCAACGCCTGATGCGTGGGATTCGCTTTGATGCCACGTCGAAGCATTTCCTCAGCCTCATCGAACCTCGAGAGTTCAATCAAGACAACGGCGGTCTCGTTGATCAGATCGCCATGACCCGGATCGTGTTCGAGGGCACGCTCAAAAAAAGGGAGCGCTTTGTCATAATTTCCCAGCATTTGCCATGCCTTACCCTGAAGGAATGGCCAATTGAGATTGTCCGGCTCTCGCATCGAAAGTTCGTCGAGGCAAGAGATCGAAGCTACCACAGATGATCGACGGAATCGGGTCTGCCCTGGTTCGATAAAGCGTTTGAGGTGTCGTTCGACACCCGTCACGAGGTAACGGTAACGGGTCATGCTGCGAGATACCCAGATGGCACCGTATAAGCTGATTGCGACCATGATCAGATAATCCATGGACTCGAGGGTCCACCAGCCTGCACGAGATGCAAGCCAGACCGGGATTGGATGCAGGAGGCCAATCCATGAGAGGCAAAGGACAACGGAACGTGGCCACATCGATCAGACCTGCAGCTTCAGAATCTGTGTTTCGTTCAGTTCAATGCTCAGTCCAGGTTTGTCCTTCAGGAAAATTGTCCCGTTCTTTGGAATCACTGAATCACCATAGAGCGCAGCAATCTCATCGAGATCTTCAGAGAACTCGTGTGGCCGTGCTGTGGCGTCAGTGGTCGAGTACACATGGAGTGAAGCCATTGAGTTGATACCTGCCTGGATTCGCCAGGTAAGCTGGCTGGTGTTGTCGGTGAGCAAGGGACGCTCCTTTGAACCGGCGCTGATTATCAACTGCGAGCGTGTGTCCGGCAACTCATGAACGATGGATTTGTTAGGCGGTCTAGTATAGGGAAACCCGATAAAACTCTTATAGTGATTCATCCTGGTGTCAGATGTGAAATGCTCTTCAATGTGGAGACCGCAACGTGTATCCGAAACACGGAGATCGCGCTGTCTTTGCGGAAGTGGCGTCGTCCACAAGCACGGGATGGTGGCGTCTATTTTCTGCGTCCAAGTGGTACTATCGAATTGACCGCCATGACGGAATGTAAGCTCCACGATGTGTCAACCGACGATTTGCGGGACACGGGTTTTGTGGCTAGGTCCGCGGCCGTTTCAGTGCTCGGAAACGACGCGAGTGACCCGGTCTGGGTCGTGCGATTTAGTCATCACCCAAATTGTACGAGGCCCTTACCTGACAGAACCTCAGTCGATAGCGACGAAGTTGGCTTGGAAAGATGAGCGCAGGCCTGAGGGACTGTGGATGCGCACTACGCCCATGCTGATCGGCACGCAATCAGGTCCCGTATCGAAGCGACTTGCTGATCAACTGGGTCGGGATCGGCTGACGCTGAAGCGGGATATCCGCAAACTCAAATCGCTGGGTACCACGATCAGTCTTGATGTCGGTTATCGATTATCGAACAAAGGTGAAGCACTATTGCAATGGTTGGACCGTCATGACAGCCATGGGCTCTTAGCCTCAGTCCATGCGCTATCGGTTGAACAAAAATTGTTTCATCCAGGGAGTGGCGCTAGTGCATAGCAGCGCGTTTCTTCAACCGAGACCTTGTATCCTCGTCATTTTTGTCATCTTCTGGAGCGTGTTGATGTCGTCGATGGTCCGCGCTGCTTCGGCGGTGGACACGTTGATCAGTCATCTTGAAGCCGATGTAAAACAACTTCGAGGCAATGAAAGGACGATGGCACGTGGTCGATTGGCGTTAACCTTAGATGCCAATGGTCGCGCAGAAAGAGCGATTAAGCACTACCAGCGACTGATTCGAACACATGAGGGATGGCGGTGGCGATATCTCATGGGTGTAGCGCTCATTCAGTCGGGTCAGTCAAAAGAGGCAGTTCGTATACTCCGTCGTCTGGTAGATCAGTCGTCCGGAGGGTGGATCGAGAGCTTCTGGTTGGCGGTCGCGCAGCAGTCCTTTCAAGGTGAGGCGCTTTGGCCAGAGGGAGTCTCGAAGAAAACAAAGGCTCAGATTGCTGATCTGAACTGGGGTTTGCTGACGAATGCGCAACGCTTGACGATTCACTGGGGTTTTGAAGCGTATCCTCCCGATCCGATCTTGGATCGGCGAATCGGTTATGTTCGGGACGAACCCACGGTTGCCGAATACATTAGATTAGTGCGGGATAGTCGCCCGAAATCAGCGTTGCGAATCCTGTCCAGTCTACCTGGCGATCCAACTTTGTCTCAGTTTGTCGATATGGCAAGCCTCAGCCTCGAGTTGGATTTGAACGCTAGGGCGCTTGATGCCGCGCTTGCAGGTCTTGCGATATCGGACGACGAGATTTTCCTTCATCGGATCGCAGCGCGACTGTTTTCAGAGCGAGGTCGAGATGATCTTGCCTATGTGCATCTGACCCGGATCGTCAATTCACTTCGCGGTGAGATCACAAGTGATGCAGACAGGTCGGTTGTTGAACAACTTGGACTGATCGAAGTCCGGAATGGCCGTCAGCAAGTGGCACTTGAGTTACTGCGAAGGGCGGACACCTGGACGAGTGCCTTTCAGGCCGGTCTCATCGAAGGAACACGGCTAAATTATCGTGGGGCGATCAGTTCTTTCGAAAGAGCCATTGCGTTGAATCCGATATGCGAGCGCTGCTTTTTCTTTCTGGGACAATCGCTGGGAGAATTAGGCCAGTTTGAAGCGGCTCGTGAGGCGATTCGTCAGTCCCAAGCCCTTAAGGGGCTCGACGAAAAAGGTCAGGATCACTGGTAACACGAATGAAGAATGTTATTTTGTCCGTGCTTTACTTGCTCTTGCTCTCGACTCAGATGTTGTTGGCCTCAGACCGCGATGGTCGCACGATCGTGACACAAGCCTTGATGGTAGCGGAGGCTGACGCATCGACTGAACGCCAGGCTGCACTGCAATACTGCCAAGCATGTCACCTTTTTACAGAGCCATCGCTGTTGCCGCAAGCTGTCTGGCGCGACACGATGTTGCCACGTATGGGTGTGCGTCTGGGAATGCACCATCTGTTTCCTGTGTATTCAGACTCGGTCTACTTCGGGGATTCCGATGAGGAGAAGCAACGACTCGAGGCAGCAGGTGTCTTTCCCTCAGAACCTCAAGTCCCCGAAGAAGACTGGCGTGCACTAGTACGCTATTTCCTCGAAAACGCCCCGACTGAATTTCCCCCGGAGGATCCACAGCGCCGTAGGATTGAGCGTGGACTGAGGACATTTTCGACACAGCCCTGGTCGTTAAATCGACAGCCGCTAACGACAATGGTCAAGATCGATGAAACGAAACGGCGGGTGTACTTTGGCGATGGCGGCGCCATGAGCCTCGTGACTTTATCGTCTTCGGGTGCGGTGACGAATGAGCTCTTTACGGGAAGCCCACCTGTTGATTTGGCCATCACGTCATCCGAACTTATGGTCCTTGCGATTGGGTTTCAGTTTCCTTCGGATCTGCCACGTGGTGAGATGCTGCGGGCGAATTTCAGCCTGGACGGATTAAGGCTATACCCACAACACGTCGTTCTTGATCAGTTGAAGCGACCTGTGAATGCCACTTGGGCTGACCTATCTGGAGATGGTCTGCAGGATGTCCTCATAAGCGAATTCGGACATCGTATGGGTGCCCTTACTCTTTACCGCGCAGAGCGAAGCCTTGCAGGTGTGACCTATCGCCCCGAGATTTTGTTGCCAGAGCCAGGCGCGATGTCCACGTACATTCGAGACATGGATCAGGATGGTAGAAAGGACGTTATTGTTGTTATGGGACAGCACCGCGAAGGTGTGTTCATACTCTACAACTCGGTGTCAGGATATAAACCGTCGTGGGTCGTTCAGTCACCACCTACACACGGCACGGCCCATGTCGATGTCGTCGACTTCGATCAGGACGGCGCCTTGGATCTACTGGTCAGCAACGGTGATAACGGCGACTATGCGCCCATATTAAAACGACACCATGGTGTCCGGCTGTACCGTAATCTAGGTGACGGTACGTTCACGGAGATCTTCTTCTACCCACTCAATGGCGCCTTCAAGGCACTCGCTCGGGACTTTGATCAAGACGGTGATCTGGATATCGCGGCAATTGCCATGTTTGCTGACTATGAACACCACCCTGAACAGGGGTTTGTATACCTAGAAAATATCAGTGCCAACGGTCCGCCTTTTACCTTTAAGCCGAGGACCCTAACAGATGTCTCGTTAGGCAGGTGGTTGACCATGGATGCGGGTGATCTGGATAGTGATGGTGATCTGGATATCGTATTGGGGTCGTTTGCCGGATTGCCGCATCCACGACAAAAAGACTGGATGACGAAGGGGCAGCCTGTACTCTTATTGGAGAACACAACAAGGTGAAACGACGGCGATGTGGACTCTCTTTCTGCCTCCTCCTTGGGTTGATCGTCGGTTGTGGGGAAGAGTCGACTAAGCAGCAGGTTGGCCCGCAGGAGAAAATATATCCCGATCTTGCGGGCGTGGATCCTGGCGTCACCGCACTACTCACCGAGATGATCGAAACGGCTGAACAGACTGGCTCCGGGGAAGCTAGGGGTACGCTCGGGATGGCGTTTGAGGTCAATGGTTTCGCGGACGCGGCGCACCGCAGCTATCTAACGGCGCAGAGGCTAATGCCCGATGATCCGCGATGGCCCTACTATCTGGCCTTACTGACGGCACATCGAGGTGATCTTCAGTCAGCTCTGAGTCAACTGGAGAAATCGATAGACATTGCAGCAGATTACGGTCCAGCATGGTTATGGCGAGGGACGTGGCAATTGGATCTGGGCATGACGGAAGAAGCTCGAGATTCTTTCCGAACTGCATCGCAACTGGGTATGGGGGAAGTGGCGAAACTTAGCGAAGCCGGTACCCTGTTAGCGTTGGGTGAGGCGCAGGAGGCGTTCGAACTGCTGTCACGTCTTCGGGAAGATGCTCGAGTTGTCAGATATAAGGTGCGGGCACTGAGGCAACTCGAGCGTCGCGAAGAAGCGACGTCGTTATTGGACCTTTCAGTCGCGGGAAATTCCGGACCCTTGTCGTGGCCAGATGAACGTACGATGGCGAAAAAGGCATACGAGGTCAGTAACGGCGCCCGCTTGTCTGAGGCACGCCAGTTGCTTGCGGCAGGCGATCCTGGGTCTGCTCGGGCATTGCTGGATCAGTTGGCGGCAAGAGACCCCGACCATCAGGGCTTATTGAGCGCGCAAATTGAGGCTTTACGACAGCTTGGACTTCGCGTCGAGATGGTTGCGCAACTGGAGCGGGCGGTCGGCCTGTATCCTGAATACTATGGGTTCCACCTATCTCTTGCCGAGTATGCGCTCGAGGAAGGTGATCGTGCCGCGGCTGCACAATACCTCATATCAACGATCGGTCTTAACGATCAGATTCCGTGGGCACACGCTCAAATCGGGTTGTTGTTTGTTGAGGAGAATCGCCTGGTGCAAGCATCCTCGGCTTTTATGGCAGCGCTCGCCCTCGAACCCGATAATCCTCAGGTCAACTACTACCAAGGCATGATCCATGCGAATCAACAGAACTGGGTGGAGGCTATTCGACGCTTCGATGTTGCGGTTAATAGTGCTCCCGAGTTCACGGTTGCCTGGATTGCTTTGGCGCGCAGTCTCTGGGCAGTCGGCGAATATGATCGTGCACGTGTCGTACTGAGCGAAGCTGAAAGCTTGGGAACGCATACTAACGAAGTTACTAAAGCGCGTAAATCAATGCAGTAAGGCGTGGGTTAAGCGATTCAAGTGATTGTAGGTTTGTCTTCCCCTATGATGCTATCAACCCCTGAAGCTATCTGACGGACTGCGTCATCGACGCTGATCGGTACCTGGCTGTGTGGGTTCAGCTTTCTGCTCTTCCACTGCTGGTGGCATCGGTTAAGGGCAGCGACGATCGACGCTTCATCATGCTCGCTGCAGACGAAACCTTCATAGTGGCTGACCATGTTGTCCAGTCGCGGATTGCGATTGGTGACTGCGAATACAGGGCGTCGAATCCAAAAGTACTCGTAGACTTTCGAAGGGATCGTCTCGGGACCAAGTTCGCCATCGCTATGGATCAATAATAGTGCGTCTGCGCGTTGCATCGCAGCCATTGCGTCTACTCTGTCGATGCGACCGCGATCGTGAATGCAGATCGGAGCTCCAGGGTTAGCCTGGAGAAGACTGTAAGTGCAATCATCCTTGCTGGTACCGTATAGCACAATGTGGATGTCGGCGACGATTTCCGAGCCGGCCGCCGACATAGCCAGCATGGCTCGTACCAGTGGCGCTAGTGATCGATCGTTTGACAATGATCCGAAGTGACAGAGGGTCAATCGATCTGAATATGCATGCGTTTCACATGGGTGCACATCGGGTTGCAGGCACCCCGGCAGAATGACGTGCCCTCGTTCGGACAAAACGGGATGACGGTGACGTGCATGGTCCAACGCTGCCTCCGTGAACCACCAGGCCATCTGTGCTCGTTGACAAATGAGTGCCTCGACACGAGCGAGATACCGAGTCTTCCGTGTCGGTCGTCGCGCCGTACCCTGGTCGTCAGGTGAAGTTCGTTCAACCAGAGGATCATGAACTTCCGCAATCCATGGGATGCCGGTCCGTTTGCTGAGGATGGCAGCCGCATGGTGAGCGCTGGCAGCACCGCCGCTCGAATAGATGATGGTGGGCCGCCGATATCGTATAGCTCGAAGGCCTTGCAGCACAGCACTGCCAGTCCAGGATGCATGGTTGCTGAGACCAAATACCACGCGTTCTAAAACGATGAAGGGAAACAGCAATACCGAAGTCAGGAGTGTCGTTAAGCGGTAGCGGAAACCTCGTCCCCAACGACGTGCGATGACGTGGCGCAGATCGAAGCGAAGTCCGGAAGGCCCCATGGGTAAGCATTGAATGTGTCTGACATGGGTATCCACCTCACCGGTCCGTGCACTGATGACTGTAACCGCGATGTTCGCGTGCAGTAGTGCGGGGATCTTATCTGTGATCGTGATACTTGCGGCGGAGCCATCCTGATTATAGGCATGTGATAGGATCAACCAATGTTGTGGTGACGATTCAGTCATCGTTCGTTGTCGATGGCGGCCAGCACATCATCGAGGGTGATGGCCGACATACAACGATAGTTGCCGAGGCAAGCTTCTGGCTGACATTTCGGATCACAGAGATGCTGGTGTGCCAATATGGTAGTAGTCTCTGACAAAGGGCGCCAGCGAATGAGTTCAGTGGGGCCGAACAGACCAATGACCTTCGTTCCGGTGATGGCGGCTAGATGCATCGGACCGCTGTCGTTACCTACATATAGGTGACACTGCTGGATCAACCACGCTACTTGAATGATGTCGAGTTGATTGTGGGTATCGATAAAGGCATGCCGCGTGTGTTCACTGATAGCATCGATCGTCAGGCGTTCGTCGTCGCCCGAGCCAAGGATGATCACCTGATAGCCACGTTCATGCAGCGCATCGCTTAGGGATGCGAACTGGCTTGCTGGCCATTCCTTATAGGATTTGGACGCTGATGGATGTAGGCAGGCGAGTGGCTTTTGCCTATTGGGTATCGATGTCAACGTTGGTGATAATTCCGGTTGTGGGAGCTCAGGTAACATCAGGTATTGCCGCGGTACGGGCTTGCCGTTCACAGATTCGGCGACTATGGCGAAGTCGTCAAAACAATGTTGTGTCGCCTGGTCCATTGGAACCGCCTGATCATAAAAGCGCCTGCGTTTAACGAACTCAGGACCGATTCGATGGCGACCACGGATCAGTGCGACGATTGTGCTCGTCAGACTCGTGCCATCGAGATCAATAATCATGTCATAGCGGTTGGCGCGCACATGCCGCACCAGGCGGTAAAACGTCTTTAGTTGTCCTAGGGCACTGCGGGACTTGATCTTGGCACGAGGATAGGGGACGACGCGGCATCGAGACTCTAGCGCGATATTAATGAGCGAGGCGTGACGATCATCGATGACGAGGTCCACGTCGTGCGCACGTGTCAAGGCCGCGAGCGTTTGTAGCGAGATAACGGCGTTGCCGAGAAAACGGGTAGGTTGTAGAACCAGCAGCCGCAAGCGCATGCCCTCCTTAAAGAGAATCGTGAGGTTATACAGAGGAACCTTCAGGGATCAAGGGAAGTGGCAATAGATGGAAGATCAACGAAGAATGTGATCGAGCCACAAATCAGGCGAGAGTAGGAAAGAGAGAGCCTTTTGCTCGACCAAAAAGCGATGTTTGTTGGGTGTACTTTTGTGGCCGTGTGACCCTCTTTGAGTCGGATTTTAAAAATTATCTGGCGTGAAATGTCTGACGACGATGACGCACAGTGAACGGGGAAGCGAGACCGATGTCCATCATAAGACAGGTTTTGGGGGCGGGAAGGCGTGCGAGACCTTCAATGATGTCGTTGCCACCAGCCATCGTCCAATGCAGACCTAATTCACTCTCGTTGGCGATTAGTGTTCCAGCGATATCCAATTCAAATACAAGACCTGTATCTGTGAATTGTACGTTTGAGGCCACCTGCGACAGGACCCTGCAAAACACGGATGTAAGAAAAATCAGGCAAAGTGTGTGGTAAGCCCGAGTATTGAACCCCTTTGGGAAAGCCTTCAGAATCTTCCCAAGTGACCACGACCGACCGATTGGGGTGTATAGACGTACCAGCCCAGGTCCTCGTCGTGTTCAGTCAGGCGATACCATTTCAGGCGGATCAGTAACCGATTATCGGTTCATTGCCCTTATCGACAAGCGCATGTCATTCTGGACACCAAGCCTCGTCGCAGATGACGCCAGCTATGATTCTGCACCCCATCTCCGCTCTTCGAGTGCTCGGGTTGACCACAATTTCGTCAAGGACACTGACGCCATCGCTTTGACGACGCGAAGTGATCCTGACGACCGAAATCATGACATCATCCAGATCGACGCACTGAACGAAAAAGCTATCCTTTTGTGTCAGAACTTCGGCAAGCCAGTCTCCATCCGGCGGCGGATCGAGATGGGTTTGGAGAAATGGGTCGTAATACTAGGACTGGTAGGTTGGTAAGTCAGAGGCTTGGAATAGAGGGTAATTCATGACACCAACAGGCAGTGTCATGAATTACAACGAGATGTCGTCGGTTGGCGATCAACCGCCGTTACGGAGTACACGACCGGCTTGCGCTCCAGTGTGCTCGTTATTTTCAAGCATGATTTCACCGTTGCAGATGGTCGCACGGTAGCCACGAGCTTCCTGGATCAGGCGCGGTGCCTTGTTCGGGAAATCGTGAACCAGCTGTGGCTGTCTCTCGGCAACATTATCGAGATCGATGACATTCACATCTGCACGCATGCCCTCGGCCAGCGCACCGCGGTCTTTAAGACCGATCACCTTCGCCTGTGCGCTGGTCATCTTACGCACACATTCTTCAAGGGCGATTTCGCCCTCGTCTCGGACCCAGTGCGAGAGGAGGAAGGACGTCCAGCCGGAATCCATGATCTGGCTCACGTGAGCGCCCGCATCACCGAGGCCCGGCAGTATCCAGTCTTCTTGTAAGAACTTTTTAACCTGTTCTAGGTTGTTGTTGAAAAAGCGCATGTGGAACTGCGCTTTACCGTCCGTTTCGATCATCATGCGCAGGATGGTTTCTGCCGGATGTTCGCCAACTGCCTGTGCCATGCTGGCAACATTGTCATCACGGTCCCGCGTGTAGTTCGGTCGATCACCGTCACCCAGATAGAAGTAGTTGCGAGCCGCTTCGGCAAGGCGGGGAGTGTTCTTGGCTTCCTCTATGAGCTTCTGACGGAATTCATCGTTCTTGATCATTGCCAGACGTTCTTCCGCGGACTTCCCGCGCATGGATCGCCAGCTTTCCATCGGCATATTAAACAGCATCTCGGTGGCGAGGCTGGCGATGAACCCGCCACTACGTGGTAGCGTCAGACCGTTCACGCTGAGACCTTCCGCCTTCATTTTTGCGATGGCTTCATCGTAACCGGTGAGATGGCCATCAGTACCAGGATTGAAGGGTGCGCTGAACAACAATTGCGTTCCTGCTGCCCTGGCTTGAGTGGTGATCAGGTCCATTTCTTCAGCGAGGTTCCCGTAGTTCAATACAAACTGAAGAATTCCACCATTGGCTCCGACCTGTTTGGCGATGGCTTCCAGCTCGTTCGACTTGGCGAACGTCCCCGGAATCGAACGTCCGTCAGGAAGCACGTGTCCAGGCAGTCTGTTGGATGAGAAGCCCACTGCGCCCTGCTTCACGGATTCACCGACCAGTTTGGCGATCTGTTGGATCTCTTCTTCGTTGGGATCTTCGTCAACGGCACGTTCGCCCATTACAAAAAAGCGTGATGCACAGTGGCCAACCAGACCAGCGATGTTTATGGCGGGATTCAGCTTTTCAATGGAATCGAGATATTCTCCATAGGACTGCCAGTCCCAGGCTAGTCCATTTAGGATCGCATCACGAGGAATGTCTTCGACGGTTTCCATCATGTTGGCAAGGAACTCGCGGTCCTTTGGTTTGCAAGGGGCAAACGTTACACCGCAGTTTCCGAACAGTGCAGTGGTCACACCATGCCAGGAGACAGGTGTCAGTTTGGGTTCCCATCCGGCCTGCGCATCGAAGTGTGTATGAAGATCAACGAATCCTGGGGTGACCGTCAGTCCATCAGCGTCGATCTCCCGTATGCCTTTGCCGGAAACCTCGCCCAGAGCTGTGATGGTGTCTCCATCAATGGCGACATCGCCTGAATAGCCGGCTGCGCCGGTGCCGTCGACAATCGTGCCGCCGCGAATAACTAGATCATGTGACATGGTGAATCCCCCCAGATGACAAAAAACCCTTGAAAATACAGGGTTGCGAGTGTGCACCAAAGTGTGGGGCAAAGCCAGATTAGGGATTAGCGTAAAATTGACCAATCTATGAGGGGTTTGCTGGGAGAAAAGTGGTGCCAATATTTGCGCTGATCCCTAATCTCTAACCCTATCAACTCCCTAAGTGAAGACTTCTCTAGTTTCCGCATCAACGCCCTGGATGCGCGATCCGGAGATTGACAATGCGATCTGTAAGGCGTTCGATTGTATACCAATGGGATGTCACTGAGTTCTAAAGGATCAGGGGGCACTTTAATTAAATGTCCTTTTTACTCCTGAAACGTCGAGCCGGTGTCATCGAAAGAACTACACTGTGGCGTCATGTGACCGCCAATGAAATACACTGTCCCTCAATATGAACGAAACACAAGGCATGAACGAAGAACAGCGCTACCTGTTCGACACCTTCGGCTACATCGTGATCCCGGATGTTCTCTCTAACGAGACCATTAAGTCGTTGAAGTTAACGCTGAATGGCTCTACTGAACAGTTTCCGCCGGTGCCGCAGGATCAGGGGCCCTTGCACTGGGATCGTGTCTGGCGAGACTTGCTTGACGTTCCGCGGATCACTGCCATCCTGGAAGAGATGATCGGTAATCCTAGAATACTTGAACGCCGTCAACACCAGCATCCTGATGGACCAGTCCGTCCGACCTATCGTCTGGATCACATCAATGTGCATACGCATGTCCAGGAGGGTTTCAAAGGCGGCATGTTGCACGGTGGTTGGAACAGTGTTGCAGGGTTGTTCCGTTATGACGGCGGCCACTTCTATAACGGACTGACGACGGTGACCTTCGAACTGTATGAGACGTTCTGTAATGACGGCGGCTTTGCTTGTATACCGGGTTCACACAAAGGAAATATTGAAACACCGTTCAATATGATCGACCTGAGCAAGTCTATTCACCCCAGTATCACACGAGTGGCAGCAAAACCGGGGGATGCGATCATCTTCACCGAGGCGCTGACTCATGGGACGCTGCCGTGGACAGCGAAGACACCTAGGACCACTATTTTCTACAAGTACTCACCGCACGCGATCACCTGGTCGGCCGACTTCTATGATGCTGACGATTTTCATCGATACGACGATATGGATGAACGAAAACTGGCGTTGCTTGAACCCCCTAACGCACGTTACGCGAGACGTCCGAAGTTAAAGATTGAGGCGGAAACACCCCAGTCATCTGAGTCATAAGGCGGTCAATTCACCTCTCGCCACGCGGCGGCAGCCTCATCTGCGAACATTGGTGTGGATACGAAGCCAACTAGGCGAGTCGACTGTTACTGATGGAAACCCGCGACCACGCGTTCCATATCAACCAGTTGTACTCGACAGATCGCGCTCTGAAGGACGTTAGGTTCTACCCGGAGCACTATCGTCCATTACCATTTTTTGGAGGTGATGGTGATATCGTTGACCCACGTTGTATTGAGCGCCGTTTTACTGCTGCTGGTCAGTGGTGTTTTGGTCGTGATATCCGTCGCGCGGGCGACGCGCTTATCAATCGCTGTAGCAGCTCAGCTCGCCAACTGATTTCGGTTGGGTATGTTCGTTAACTGCATTGTCGTGATGTTTTCAGCTCAATCGCTCTATTTGACCTATTGCCTATTGAAAGAACAGAACGATTGACCAGATTGACGCAACGACGGTGACCAGCGCTGTCAGCATCGCGCCCGCGATTCGGCCACCTGTCATGATATTCGAGTGATGGAGCCCGAATGCGTGGGCGATGCGTGCGACAACCAGGGCGCCGGCTAGTCCATGGATGGCGTAGTCTGGCGCACGGTTCATTTCCATCATCGCGATGATGATCAGGGCCAGCGGAACATGCTCGACAAAATTGGCATGGCGTCGCATCGCAAGCAGCATTTCCTGATTACCACCGTCCCCAATCGAGATCTTTGTTTTTCCGCGGAGTAAACCGGCTCGGGTGGAAATGGCGATCGACATCAGGCCGAAGATTGCCCCGTACAGCATTGTGAGTTCAGGCATCGAGATAAGCTGGGGCATGAGGAGGTTCCTCTCTGGGTTCTGCTTGGGTGTAGTTATATCGCGAGACTCACGTTAGCAGACTGATAGGTGAGGCTCACTTCATATCCCGAACAGAGAGATGTGTCCGATTTGACCGTTGCCCTGTCTAGGTGGTTTAGTCGCGTCATATTTTGTTGACGTGGGAATGTTGAATCGTGGCAGGTGCGCAAAAAGTAAAGGGAACAGGCGGTGAGCTACTGATGCACCAGTTGGTGGCCCAAGGAGTCGAGTATGCATTCACCAACACTGGGAGTGCGGAGGCTGGCTTTTTCGATGCGTTTCTGACGGTGCCGGGTGTACAACCGGTCCTTCTCCTGAATGAGTCTTTGGTTCTGTCGGCTGCAGATGGTTACGCGCGCGCAAGCCGAAAACCGGCGTTCGTCAATGTGCACTTGGCTGCGGGAACACGCCAGGGATCAGGGCAGCTCTTTAATGCACACTTTGATGGTACCCCGATGGTTGTGACTGCAGCAACACGGGATTCGGGATCATTTGGTGACCACAATACACTAGGTGCCGCTCCTGGGTTTGCGCAGATGAGTACTGTTCAGGACGTCACAAAAAGGCGCTGGGAGGTACGCGAAGCGGCAGGTATTCCCATGGCAACGCGACGGGCTTTTAAGGAAGCTACCTCGATGCCGACCGGACCCGTTTATGTGGGTTATGCAAGTGAAGCGCTGGACGCAAAGGATGTTGAAGGCATGATTGAACCGGGCAACGCGCTCTCCATGGCTTCAGTACCTGAGGATAGTGCGCTCGAAGAGATCCATGACGCGCTATTGAATGCAGAAAATCCCCTACTGGTTGTCGGTCCAGATGTGCAGAACAGCGAGGCTCAGCAGGAAGTGCTGGATCTCGCCGAGAACTACGCGTTACCAGTTGCTATCGGCTTCTTTGATTTTGGTTCGTTTCCCCGTTCCCATCCCAACTTTGTTGGCATGGTCGATGGGCTTCGCGATGATGGCTATGACGTCGTGTGTTGTATCGGGTATCGCCCGAACACACGCGCCCACACTAGCGATGACCGGTTTCCGAACGCGTTCAAGATTGGCATTGGACAAGACCCATCACAGCTGGGTAATACCTTTGCGCTGGATGTCAGTGTGTTCTCCAATGTGAAACACACGATGACTGCGATCAACGCGCGGTGGAAGCCAGCTGATGCGAATCTACATCACATTTCCAAACGACGGGCTGAGCTCGCGGAGGCCACTAAAGGGAGACTTGCGCAACAGACCGAGGAAGCACTCTCTCACGCGGGTGACAATCCCATTCATCCGAACTTCCTGGGCAATCGAATGGCTGAGGTGCTGGCACCAAACACAATGGTGGTGTCGGAGAACTTCAGTGCAGCGGATCATCTGATGCCGTTTGGTTATGGCAATGGGGACTGGCGGTATGTGCGCACCTATGGTGGATCGTTAGGATATGGTGTCGGCAGTGCCGTTGGGGCACAGCTGGCGACACCTGACAGACCGCTGGTGTTGAGTATCGGGGATGGCTCAGTGATGTATTCTTCTTCAGGGTTCTGGACGATGGCGCGATACAACCTGCCGATCATCACGGTTGTGTGGAACAACATGCACTATCAGACGGTGCGTGTGAACTTTGCCCGCTGGGGCGGCAACATGAAGGATCAGAACAAATACCCGGAGACCTATCTGGGTGATCCAGCGATAGATTATGTGCTGTTGGCCAAAGCACAGGGAATCAACGGCGAGCACGTCCATGAGCCTTCTGAGCTGGACGCAGCGCTGAAACGTGCTCGTGAGGTTCAGGCGGGAGGCGAACCCTATCTGCTGGATGTGCATATCACGAACGTGGGCGCGGGTGCGGATCAGAACTGGTACAAGGCGTTCAGTTTGGCGGATGTCTAGCCAGTTTTGGGGTTAGAGTAAAATTGCCCCTGATTTAAATCGCCATTAGTCATGAAAGTGCAGGTAATTTTACTCTGACCCCAAACTAACACAGTAAAAATACAACGACCCTATACTCGGTACTTCGCCGCTGTTCCGCACCTTCAGGGGTTAGCGGGTCTTCAAACGCGGTGTGATGCGCGCTGTTGAAGTGATCCGGGTCGTCTTTGAAACAGCTGAACCCGATCATTGCGAGCACCTCGTCGTTCTTCATTTCACGGTAGTAGTACCACCTGTGATTGGGGTTCTACTTCAAGCTTAACTGTCGCGTCGGTTTCCCGGTCCGGGTGAATCCAAGCAGACTCGAGAGAACGATTTCTTCACGCGGAATGCTGCTGGCATCGCATACTGCCAGCAGCATGTGTTCGATGGGGTGGTCCATCTCAAGGGGGCGCCAGAAGTTGAGCACCATCATTCCGATAACGTCGTCCTCACGGTAACGATGGATGAAAGCTGACGCGGCTTCCTCAGTCGCTAACGCTCTGATGGTTTGTCGTTAGTGTTCCGCAGAAAGTCCAAAGTCCTGATGGACGACCTGCCCGTAGAACGGATTTTCGATAAAGCTGAGGTCCTGCGTTTTTAGATCAGCGCAGACAACGGCCAGATCATCCACTTGGAAAACCATCTTCGTTACTGCGGACCCTCGTGGTTCGGGAGGGGGCTTGATCTAAACCTGATTTCCCCATTTGGCGGGCATCAAGTGCAGCGCCAGTTCAGCGCTGCCGTAATCCAGTACACGCCAGTCGGCGTCCTTGCTGTCTGTGACCGATTTCAGACACAGGACCCTGGTGTAAAAGCTAAACATGCGTTGCATGTCTTAGACTAAAAGGATAGATCGATGCAACGAAATAGCGGCCCTTTGGGGCCTCCGTGCGGGTCTTAAATCAAAAGAGCCAGTACCCGCCGTCGATGAGGAAGTTCTCGCCGGTGTGATAGCTGCTGGCGTCACTCATAATGTATACGGCAAGGCCCGAGAAATCCTCGGGGACGCCCCATCGGCGCATGGGTACGCGTTTCAGCACGTTATCGACGAAGCGGTCATTATTGAAGGAGCCTTCTGTCATCGCGGTATCGATCCATCCTGGCATGATGGTGTGAGCAGTGATGCTCCAGCGTGCATAGCCAACAGCTAGGGATCGAATCATCGAATTCATGGCACCTTTGGTCGATGCATAGTGCACGCTGCGCGGTGCACCGGACCAAGCTGACAGACTGGTGGTCCCAACCAGTCTGCCGCCAGGATCACCAGCCTCGGCGCGTGTGCGCATATGAGAGGCCGCCGTCTTAAATGTGTAATAGACGCCATCCAGGTTGACCGACATCATCCGCCGCCAGTCCTCTTCAGGTAGCTCGTCAAAGTGCGGGCCGCCACCCGGGATGCCAGCGTTTGCAAAACAACCATCGACACGTCCGAAGTCGGCGAGCACCGAATCGAAACAACTCTCCACCTGCTCTGAGTCCGAGACATCACATTGCATGGCTGCGACCTGTGTGCCAAATGTCTCCAACTCTGCAAGAGCGGCCGCATTCTTTGACTCATTGGTCCCCCAGATAACGACATTGCCGCCCGCCGCTGCGATGCCTTTGGCGAAACCAAGACCGATACCGCCATTCCCGCCGGTGACGAGGGCGACCTTGCCAGTGATGTCGAAGGGTGCAAATGCCATTTGGGATTCCTTTGAAGTCTGTGGATATGGATCACACCAAATCAGGACCGATCGGCAATGTCAAAGAAGCACTGCACTGCAGGTGGACGACATTTTCCGTGAATGTTTAACTGAGATGCCGCGTTGGAGATCTCCTGTGAACCAAAGACTTGCTCCTGCTCCAGAGGACCCTGAATCTGCGATGGGGACCAAGTCGCCATCAACGTTAGCAGCCCTGCCTACGCTGAGAGTCCATGATCCGGTGGGGGCCCATCAATGTGGACTATCACCTAAAGAAATTGAGCAATTCAGGCGGGACGGCTATCTGATCAAACGTGATCTCGTTCCCGGTGAGCTCTTCCAGCCCATTCTCGATCTATGGTGGCAGCAACCGCCTGTGACAGAGTCTGGGGTTATCAGGGAACAACCAGAGACATGGGTTTCGCCCGGGGATCGATGGCTCTCCGAAAACCGGTGGGGTCTGACCAATAACTGGATGGGTGAGAATGTGTGGCCGGGTCCCGAGGCCGCGCGACCAGGGGCTACGGTGGGCGATCGTGTCGGGCGCCTGCCCTACAAACTGACCCGAGACCGTACAAATGACGTCTGGCGTTGGCATGGGATCGGGCACGATCCCGAGTTTGTGGCTTGTACGACGGGCCATCCAAATGTGATGTACATGGCGGAAGCGCTTCTGGGTGGACCGATCAAAAAACCCTACCGAAATCGAGGGCTTTATGCGGTTTTTCCGTGTGATCCGGAAGGACCCGAATCCATACTTGGTCCTCACATGGATCAGAATATGACGGAACTGATGGTTGTGACTTACCTGCACGATGTTGAGCCCGGCTGTGGTGGATTTACGTTCTGGCCTGGATCACCGCAGATGCTGTATCCAACGTCACAACAGGCGTTCAACTGGGTGGCAACGGGTGCCTCGTATGAAGCGATGGATAAGGCGAAAACTGAGATCCAGCCACTTGAGTTTACCGGTAAGGCGGGAGACACACTGTTCTGTCACGCCTTGATGATTCACTCAGCGGGTATCCACCAGGGACAAGGTATTCGTTTTGCCTGTATTCAGGACATGAATAAAAGTCGACCGCGGACCCATATGCGTTGGACAGTAGCCGGGAAGCACGGTGGGCCTCGGGTGCATTGCGACATGGACGGTATAATCCGGATTGATCGAGAAACCGGTGATGACCCAGCCGATGGTGATCGTGAAGTCACTAACCAGTGGATCATGGATTCCAACGAATTTGTGGTGTCGCGAGAACCGCCACATGTCGACATGTTTGACGAATGGAACCTGGGGAAAGCGGCGGTATCAGGCAACATCGTGGATGAACAACCGTGGTGGGAACGTTACGACTTGCCGATGATGCCTGAGGAAGGCATGGGTCGAGGCACGGGTGGCGTACCGGCTGTCGCACTGAAGGACATTGCGGATTATGAAGGTAATGGTGTCTGGCGTGTTCGTCGACGTGCGATTTAGGAACTGGACCGAAAACGCCTCGTGGGTTTGTCAGGTCAGTCTGAGGCAGCGCTAAAGGACATCCGGCATCGAGAAGCACGGACCCTGAGGATGGCGTTATCAACCAGGCCCCAATGCATCCAGAGCGTTAGCGCTTTGCCCCAGCGTATGTGCGATCCCGGACAACAGTGAAAATGCCCGGGCCACTAGCACAAAATCTGTGGGAACCTCCACGACGGGATTCTCTCGAATCGCGTCAAACATCTCGTCCGTCATCTCTTCGGTAAACTCGCCCTGGAATGAACCTGAATCGGATCGGCCTACCATGCGACGTGCGATATGGATCAGTGTATTGTCATCGTCGTTTTTTGTTTTGAAACCGAGTTCCTTGAATGCCCTGAGCATTGCAGACTCATTAAACGTCATCATGGAGAACATGAGTTCGAAAATCCCCATGCCAAATCCGTCAGGGAGATCTTTGGCAAGTCCGAAGTCCAGCAGAATAAACTCGGGAGATCCGCCGTCACCTTTCGTGACTAAAATATTTCCGGGATGAGGATCAGCATGAAAGAACCCGAAGGCCAGAATCATCTTGTTGAATGCGCGCATGAGTCTTGGCATCAACATTGATGCGTCGATGCCTGCGGCGTCAATCTCGTCCTTTTCGGTGACTTTGATGCCCTCGACAAATTCCATGACGATCACGCGGCGGGAACATAGTGCATGGTGGAATTCTGGAATATGAACGATACGGTCGTCCTCGAATAGCGTTCGGATCTTGTCACCACTCTCAACTTCGCGACGAAAATCGAGTTCCATCCGTAAATGCCGTTGGAGTTCGTCGAGTAACGGCAAGAAGTCCATGGGGTTTTTGTCAAAACGCTGGTAGATCGCGGCAATCCGCCTGGATGAAAACAGGTCCGTCTGGATGATGTGATCGATATCTGGATACTGGATCTTCACCGCGACGGTGGTGCCGTCTTGCAGTTTTGCCTTGTGAACCTGGGCTAGAGACGCGGAGGCGATGGCGGTCTCTGAGAATTCCGCAAACACTTCCCCGATGGGCTTGCCCAGTTCGGATTCTACGACATCCCGGACCTCGTCGAACGCACGTGCCGGCATCTGGTCGTGACACTTGGATAGCGTCGAAACGTATTCAGGAGGAAAGACGTCAGAACGGGTCCCCACAATCTGGCACATCTTTATCAACATACCGCGCATGGCGACGGCAGTGTTGAAGACCTGATCGGCATTCTTTTGATGGATGCCACGCATGTCGCGAGCATCGGGATCGTTTCCGCGAAAACGATCCCACCATTGTGGGCCCTTGTAACGCAACCAGACGCATAGGGCGGTATACCCAATGCGGCTCGCGCGGTGCAGCCGGTTCAGGAGCTTTGGCATGCGTATAAGATCAGGCCGCTTTGGTCAGGATCTCAAGTTGCTCGTCTTTTGCGACCGGAAATGTCCAGCCGCTGTCGAGTGATTCGAAGTGTTTGCTTACTTTTTCAGCCCTTCGCGCATCCTGGATCTGCCCGTGGATTTCCTGTTGCAGTCGCTCTCGCGCCTCTTTTGGCCTGTTGGAGGCTGACCCTCGAAGTAACCGGCTGAAGATGTGATCGACCACCTCGCTGCCTTCAAAGGTCTTCTTACCATCTTGAGAAATGAGTGTGCGGCCTCGTAGTTCCGAAAGAGCAACAGTGAGGTAGTCCACATGCGGTTTTTCATCAATCCGTACACAGTCGACAAGGTGTGCGGCCAGTTTTGGATCAGCGCTCACTTCTTCATCACCGAGCAATTCCATAGCCCAGGCAAAAACATCCTCAGCGAAGGTTTCGACGACAAGAATGTTTGCCATGCTTATGATCGTCTGCTCCATTTGCGCTGAGAGCTCCGGGTAGATACGTTCTGCCTTCCGATTGCTTGTTCCACCACCCATCAGGCGCATCAGTACATCACCTGGAATATTAGGTTTGTCGAGGCCTACATCACGTGCAGCCTCCCACATTTGTTTGTGACCACCCTGATCGCGGTGACCCGCTTCGTCACGTGCATGAGCTTCGAACAGGCCTTTGTCCAAATGTGCAAGAGCAGTACCGCTCAGATCCTCGACCACTTCCTTATCAAAGTCGGGGAGGGCGACGTCACGAATACGTGCACCAAACCCTTCGAGGATTGAGATGGTCGTTAGCGACCTAGACACGGGCTGTACCAGCCCCTCCTTCATCAAGTATTTGGCTTGTTCATAGTTGGGGTAATGGGGGGGTACATAAGCGTCAGGTACGTGGATCAGTGGTTGTCCTTCTTCAGTAAGGCGAGTCCGCCACGCTTCAATTGCAGGGCGTCTGACCTTTCCTCGAGGTGAAATGTACTGATCGTTGATGTAGCCGCCATGACAAAGGACGTCGCCTCCGTAGAGCGGAGACTCGTAGCTGTCCTCGCTCATGAGTTCTTCGGGGCTGTATTCGAGTTGTGCTGATTTCATCGACTGCACCTATGGGCCGCTGAGAATCCATTTAATCCGCCATTCCGGATATTGGCAAGTTGCGTCATGATCGCAAATGTAAGCAACGCGCAATCTTTTTGGCCGTATACTGGCAACGGTACATTTCAGGCAGTACGGAATGACTCACCATCCTATTATCCGGTTCTTGACTTTGGTCTGGCTGACGTTGTGCGGGCCATTACCGGTCTTCGGTGAAGAACCGTTGACCTTGCCGGCTATCCCTATTGAAGATAACTGTCTAGTTTGGATTGAGGAGGTCACGATTGCGCTCAGCAAGTGGGAGTCGAGCAAGTTGCGTGCACATCGTCAGGCGAAGCGGCGGTTGCCACGGGAGAAACTGACCGAACTGGAGGAACAGCACCAAGCCAAGACACGTAAAAGCCGGTTGCGCGACGTGGAGATCAAAACTGGCGAAACGAAGGCCGGATACCATGGTCGCTTTCGTGCGATGGGTACGTTCGAAGTGACTCTCCAGCGACAGGCTTGTGAGGACATCTAGGAAAACCTGCCTCCACCCTGCGAAATATCCCTTTTTCGCTGCTGCGGTCTCAAGGTAGTCGGCGACTCCATCTTGGCCGCTGAAGCGCGCCCATCCTTCGGCCGTGGCTTCGAAGCGACGATCTGCGATGGCCATGTCTATGCTTCATTCTGCTAAATACTTTGCCTATCTCAGAAGACCAGTGATTGCATATTCGTTTAACACACTAGCCGGTTTGTCTACACCGCGATGGTGGGCAGATCATGCTGGTGTCATTGGACGGTCAAGCCGAGGTCACGTCGTGAGGATTTCGACAGCAGCATCTGCTGCGATCTTCGCGCGTTCTCTGATCTCTTCGATGGTGCAGCTTCCCAGCGGGTGATCGAGGATCACGAAAGGATAGTCTGGCATCCCCATAACCCGCGCGATGTTCTTTGCCGTGACCTCGAAGGGTTCGGTACAGAGCAC
>CAJWYI010000019.1 GCA_913049815.1 uncultured Gammaproteobacteria bacterium | reverse complement strand
CGAGCGCAAGTCTGTCTTTGACCGAACCCATGGGATTAAACGATTCAACTTTGGCAAAGAGTTCTACAGATCGCTCGCACAGTTTATTGATTCTCACGACCGGCGTACTGCCAACCGTTTGCAGAATATTGTCGTATCGCATCGGCTACTCCTGTTGTCGTTCTATTGTGTCAGTCTTGGGTTCATCACGCATGATCATCTTGCCCTGGCGCATGACGGCCTCGGCATGAATTGCCATTTCATGCTCACCAAACTCAGCGTTGGGTCTCTGCATAAGTTCAAAGTGGCCAAATCGATCTTCACCCGCCACCAACGTCGCAGTATCCGCACCCTTCGTTTGTCGGACATGCGTTGCACAAAACCGAAGTACCATACCGATACGACGATCCGCCGACCTATTCGGTCCACTGCGATGTACCGCACGCACATGATGCAGTGACATTTCGCCGGCCGCGAGCGGGGTCATGACGCAGTCCTTGATCGGTAGGTCTGCCTCGATGGTCTGTCCACGACTCAGTAGATTGTCATTTTCAAACGTGTTGTGTTGTTCGTATAACTCGCCCCGATGAGACCCGGGAATAAACTCCATCGGCCCTGTCGAAACACCAGCGTCTGACAATGCAACCCAGGCCGTTGCCACATCATGTGGCTCAAGGCCCCAATAGTTTGCGTCCTGATGAAAAGAAACGAACTTGGTATTGTCAGGCTCTTTGATGAACCAGTTCATGGACCACAACAACACATCCGGCCCCAGAATACTCGTGACCGGGCCCACTATTCGTGAATCGGTCACCACATCGAATCCCCAGTCCGTCAATAGGTGTAGGTCCGTTCGCCTGCCAACAGCCTTTTCAATGCCGCCAAAGCGTTGTTCGAACGCTTCGAAATAATCTCTGAGCCTCTGCACCTCGTCTCTGGGAAAGACTGGAATAGGAGAAAGAAAACCGTCGCGTTCATAGGACGCAATCTGCTCGGGACTGAGTGTATCCCTCATCCGACAGAACTCGGGGTGTTGACTATTTTATAAAGCACATCTCTCGCTGTGTCGGCAACACGTGTTTCTTCAAATAACGTAGGATTCACCTGCCCCCAAAACCGGATGGCGCTATCACAAACAAAGTCTCTGAAATCCCCGCCAGTGATGAGTTCATCTTCAACCAGTTCGTAAGCTTCAGTTTGAAAAACTGCCATATCCTGGACATTGGAGTGCCCGTTGCCAGAGCCGAACAATACGTTCAATCTGGCTTTGCTAGGAATTGTAGGAGTATCGAATGCCCAGGCTTTGGCAGGATCCTCAGCTTCACGTCTAAAATAAAATCGATCAATAAACATAGTAAAGAAATCTGACTCCTCACCGATATCACAACGGGGCAAAGTCATCGACCTCATCACGCATGCCCGTAGTTTCCAGTCCGTTTATTGCACTAGCAACAGCACCCGCCTTGATTGCCTCAACCATTGTCGATGCCTAGTTCATCCCGACGCTCATACAACGAAAAAGGCATCAGGGCCGTCGCTCGATCCGGGGTATTCCGCGTCTGGGCACCCCAGAATGCCTCTTGTGGCATGTTGCGTTCCCGCTGTTGACTGACAGTCATTCGTATCGAGTCGTCACATATCCTCCGCAATTACCGGCCAGGAATCCAGCCAATGCCCGTCCGCATCAATGACCGGATGTCCAAGAATAGCTCTAAGCGATTCTGCACCTGCGCTTATGAGTCCTTCCCCTGTGCATGATTACTGGGTTCAAGCCGGCTGCTTCACTTTCACGTCGAAGCCAGAGGCACCATTGTCATCTCCCGATTGGTCACACGTCAATTTACTGGTGGGGGTGTATCCCTCGAACTTGGTCATCACCCAAGGTATGCTCGAATCAATTCCACATGTGAGGCAAGCCATGGACTACGAGACCATCATCCTAGACAAACAGGACAACGTCGGCATCCTAACCCTGAATCGACCGGAACGTCTGAATGCATGGACAACGCAAATGAATGGCGAGATCATCGAAGCCATCAGTGACTGCAACGAAGACCCAGAGATTGGTGCCATTGTTGTGACGGGAGCAGGTCGTGGTTTTTGTGCTGGCGCAGATATCCAGGATAACTTCAAGTCACGTATTGACAACGGTCGAGACGAAGGAGGTGGTACAACAGTCAACTACCTCGACTTCGTTAGGGAGAGCAAGCCAATTATCGCGGCAGTCAACGGTGCCGCCGTTGGCGTCGGTGTCACGATGATGCTGCCTTTCGACATCATCATGGCTTCGGATCAGGCGCGGTTTGGGCTCGCCTTCGTGAAGATGGGCGTCGTTCCTGAACTCGCATCCTCACATTTCCTCGTCGCACGGGTTGGTTTCGGCGCAGCCAGTGAGATGTGTCTCACCGGCCGGCTCTATTCAGCATCCGAAGCACATGAATTTGGTCTCGTGAACCATGTCATTCCCGCGGATGAACTGCTTGAAAGAACGACTGCACTGGCATCTGAAATCGCGGGTAATCCGAGCCGTCAACTTCGTATGACCAAGTCTCTGCTGACCCAAAATGGATCTGAAACGGACCTGCAGGTCGTCCAGAAACGGGAAGGCGAGGCGTTGGCAGAGTGCTACGTCAGTGCAGAGCATAAGGAAGCGGTTCAGGCATTTCTCGAAAAACGAACCCCAGATTTTCGTAACCTTGGTTAACCATCACTTCTCCACAGTCCCTGTGTCTAAGTCGGCGCGGTAACCTCGACCAACATAGTCGAAATCCCACAGTGCACGATTTCGTTGATCGTGGAGATAGTAGTTGTTGTGGTAGGACCTGATCTCCGCAATCAGTCCATCACGAAAAAGATACCATTCTGTACCACGCAGATGTTCCAGGTTACCTTCCGGTGTTCGCCACCTCATCGACCACTCGATGACAGCTTCATCATCCTGGACGATGGCATGATCCAGCTTCCAGTTGGCTTCTGTTCGCGGCCCCACCTTTGACCAGTAAACCGCAAGCGATTCAGCACCAATCACTGCAGCATGGTCGGTGAAATAATGAACCACATCGTGAGTAAACGTAGATTTCATCAATGCAATATCCCCGATATTGCAACCCTCGTAATAGACAAGGATGGTCTCGATGTAAGGATGGCCACTGGTCCTGGTCAGCAAAACGCGCTCCAATCAACATAGTCATAAGGTGCTTGTAACATATTGAGGGCAGCGCGGGTTTATTACATCAAGAACAAATACACCTGCCGTAGGAAGGTTCAGTATGGTTCTAATCAGATCTCTCTCGACCCGGTGGCTCAAGCATGTGTCTCAAGTGGCGTTTGCACTGCTCTTTCTCCAGGTGCAGACAGCCTGGGCAAAAGATTATGCCTGAGGTCCAGATATCGGAACGACGGTGTCGATGGATGACATTGCCGGTAAAGATCACAACGCGATTTCCCAATCCTTATCATCAGTCGCCGGAGAAAATGTCCTACCGATCTTTTTCAATCGTCTGCCAACTGGTGACCTTTCTGCCAAATACAGCTCGTGCAGTTGTTTGAAAATCAGTCAGCGTTTGAAACCTACGAGGTGAAGGCCATCGCGTTCACTATCGATTCACCTGCAAAATTGCGCAAGTTCGTCAAAAAGCACAGTATTGGTTATCCTATTCTTGGCGATACCAACGGAAACGTGGCCGAAGTGTCGGACGTCAGGAACGAGTCGAAAGCGACCACGGCTAGCGAGCAGAGAAACTGACCCCTAAAGTGGATGGGTTAATGGGTGAAGACACAACTCGTGAGCGACTCTCGCCGATCTGTCCAATCCGTCTGTTAATCCGCGTGGACGGTCTGCAGTTCCACAAACCGTCGATAGTACCCGTCTTTCTTCGCCATGAGTTCATCGTGGCTACCGGCTTCCCGTAGCTGCCCTTCTTCAAGAAATACGATCTTATCGGCGTGAGCGATCGTGGACAGCCGGTGCGCAATGATGATGACCAATCTGTCACGAGCCGCCTCATGCAATGACTGAACAAGATATTGCTCGGTCTCCGGATCCAGAGCAGACGTGGGCTCATCGAGAATGAGTATGCGAGACTCTCGTAGCAGCCCACGTGCAATCGCAATACGCTGCTTCTGACCTACAGAGAGTTTACTCATTGTCGTGCCGAGGTGCGTGTCATAGCCTTCCGGCAGTTCATAGATAAAATCATGAATACCCGCAATTCGAGCCACCCGTTCGACCTCTTCCTGACTTGCGTCGGGTTGACCAAAACGAATGTTGTCGATGATGGAATCCGAGAACAGCTGTGTCTCCTGGAAGACATACGTGACCTGCTGACGAAGACTAGTCATCGTCACATCGTTAACGTTGATGCCATCAATCTTGACGGAACCTTCGCTCGCGACCCGGAAGCGGGGAATCATATAGCCCAGGGACGTCTTACCTGCACCGGTAGGCCCGACAAAGGCAACAATTTGGCCAACATCCGCCGTGAGCGTCACATCAGACAAAGCACGCCTGCCGTCCGGAAACGTCAGACCCACGTTTTCAAACGTGACACCTTCCGTGATAGGCGGCAGTTCTCGCATCCCCATGTCTTCTTCCTTGGGAAGATCCATCAGTGCGAACACACGACGCATCCCCGCTGCATGTTCCTGCAGGTTGATCCATAGCCAGGACACACTATCCACCGGGCCCCTCATCCAATAAAAGTAGAACCATAGCGAGCCGTAGTCTCCCACTGTCAGGTCACCTTCAATCACCAGGGACGAGATAAAGAAAAACACGGTCATCTGTATGGCAAGGAACGAGAAGTGGCGCAACTGCCCCATGATGATATAAAGGATGATCACTGCCCGATGACGCTTGAAGGATTCCTTACTGTCACTGTCGAAGCGTGCTCGTTCTTTCTCATTCCCACCCAGAGACTGGACCGCGAGTACATTGTCCATTCCCTCTTCAATCGTACTCGTCGTAATAGTCCCTGACGCTCGTGTCATCTGACCACGACGACGCATGGCACCAGAGAAAAATACCGTCGATGCCAGGTAGAGCGGAATCAGGGCCAGCGTCATCCAGATGATTGCCGGATGGTCCGGGTATGCGCTGTACATCGTTCCTGCTGCCAATACAAACACGATGGTCGACATCAATGGGCGGTTGATCACCTCATAAAAGATATAGTTCACCGACGGTACGTCGTACATCACCCGGTAAACCGCATCACCAATGCGCTGATCCTCGAGCGTCGTCACCGGTAAGGCCTTGATCTTCTCAAAAAGATTGCTACGCATCGTATGAATCACCGACTGCGTCAGCCTCATATTCATCAGGAACTCGAAGTACCCGTAGAAGCCACCGGCAAAGCTATGGCCCCCATGCACCCGATTCTCCTGACGAGTCGCCTCGTCAAAGCCCTCGAACATACCCGCCTCAGTGGTGTCATTAGCCTCAGGAGCGAAGGCACCGACCAGAATCACCATGAAGACAAAACAGATGGTCAAAAACACCAGAATGTCCCAGGCGGTCATCTGTTGCAAAATCATGTAGTTGATTAGCGGATCAATAAAGAACGGATAGTTCTTCGCGTCCGCAATCGGTACGTCAAGGACCACGTGGTCCACGATCATCTTGATTGGCCATGGCAGAATGGTCACCGGGAACAGTAAGGCACCCCCCATCACCACAAACTTGATCGTGAAACGTCCCCAGAAGTAACGCAGGATCTGCATGGTCCGCCCGACAATGACCAATGATTGCCAGGTGGTGAGCGTGGTTTCAGTATCAATCAGACTCGCACGCTGATTGATACGCTCGTCAGATTGCTGTTTGTTTACCTGGGAGTTTTCGAGGGTCGCATCACTCATGACGTCGCCTCCGGACCACCCAGCGTTCTATTAGCGAGGCCAGATTCCGTTTCGACAAATGAACGGTACTTGCCTCCTTCAACTTGCATCAGAGTTTCATGGCTGCCGTTCTCAAGAATCTTGCCGCGTTCGAGATACAGTATATTGTCAGCCTGGCGAATAGTAGAAATCCGGTGAGTGATCAGGAAGATCGCACGACCCTGTCCCCATTCCGCGAGATTGGCCATGACCTCATGCTCCGTAGCAGCATCCAGCGCCGCAGTGGGTTCATCCAGCACCAAAATTGCAGTGTTTCTGACCACAGCCCTCGCGATCGATAACCGTTGTCGCTGCCCGGTGGACAGACGGCCGCCACGATCCCCCAGTTCCGTGTCAATCCCCTGTGGTAACGCATCAACGTAGTCAGTCATACATGAAATTCTGATCGCCTCATGAATCTCGTCATCCGTCGCGTTGGGCGCGACGTATCGGATGTTCTCTTTCACCGACAATGCGAACAGTACGTTCTCCTGAAGCGCAATGGCAATATTCTTCCGTAGCGTATCGACTTCGTACTCGCGCAGGTCTAACCCATCGATGGACACTATCCCCTGGTCCGGATCAAATAAGCGAAGCAGCATGCTGAGGAGGGTTGTCTTCCCCGAACCTGTGGGTCCGACGATGGCGGTAATCGTCCCGGGATTAGCCGTAAAGCTCACACCATCGAGGATCTTCCGGCTTTCCTCGTAGGAGAAGTGAACATCATTGAATCGGATTTCAGATTTCAGGGCATCGAACGGAATCGCGTTCTCATCGTCCTTTACATCGGGTTCAATATCCAGGATATCGAACACCCGCTGAAGGCCCATCGCCATATCCTGTGCAGTCAGCCACTGTCGCATCAAACCACGCAAAGTGTTGGTTGACGCGAGTAACTCCCCTTTACTCCAGTTGAAAGCCGTTAGATTCCAAACGATAAAACTGAGGCCAATCAAACCAATTAGACCACTTGCGAACGTCTCCCGTCCCTGATTAGCCCACCATGCAATAAGAAACTCAGCACCCAACAGGAACGCGGACGTAATGGTGAACATTACAATAGTCACCAAGGCGACAAGACGTCTCACCTTATAAGCGGCGTTGAATGAGACAACCGCATCCTCTTCAAAGTTAAATTGGGCCTTATCTTCCTTGCCGTAGGCTTTGATTAAACGGATGGCAGAAAAAGTCTCCTGAACCCGGGAGGTCAGATCCGAAGTTGACTCTCTATAGACTAATGAGGCTGTCCGCATGCGTGGCATCGCCCAGGCAGCCCAGAAAAGACCAGGTATCACGATAGAGCCGGCAATCAAACCCAACCAGGGATCCAGAAGCGATACGAAAATGATAGCCACAAAATAGCTAAACAGCGTCCGGCTGACATCGATCAATCGTTCGATCACACCCGTTACCTGCGATGAATCCTGATAGATACGAAAAATCGAGTCCCCGACCCGATGGTCGCTGTGATACTGCAATGACAGTTTGAGCCAACGTTCCTGCAGACCTAGTCTGAGATTCTGGTTAATCCTTTGAAGGATCCACATGCGATACCAGGGGTGAAGCAAATTGAAAGGCAGCTGAATCACTGCCAGCGAAATGGCAATCAGGAAGTATTTCCATTGAACCTCGTACCGCAGTTCCTTACTCAATTCTGTCGCCACATCAGAGCCGACTTGCGGCAAACCAATCAATTCCGCGAACTTCGGTGACAGCGGCTGATTCTGAAGAATCGAGATATTGATCATGTCCGCCAAGAGCAGACCAATCACGACCGCGACGAAACTTCGTGCGAAATCGATCGAGTAAAGGTAGATCAAGTGTGCACTCAGCCGAACTCTGAAAGCCTCGACTGCCTTTCGACCCGGTTTACGAATCTGAACCATCCATCCGAGCAGGCAGGCCGCCGTTATCGCAACCATATAGAGACTATCTGCAGGACCATCGATCACCACCGTTGCAATAAAGTTCCCCAGGAACGCCATGAAAACTGTTAGAGCCGCTGCCTGGAACTGCAGTCTGCCTGGTGCAACCGCCAGGTAGGTGAAACCGACAACAACCACAGCGATCACTGCGTATAGGGCGTAGAACTGCACCGCGGCATCCTGCCAGGGCAACCAACCAATCCAGGGTACACCGACCGCAATCAGGGCGACGAGAACGGGTGCGTAGTAGAAGTGATAGTCAGAACCTGCAATATCTTCTGCGATTTCGGTGGCGAGACCCGCTTTGGGTGACCACCAACGCCCCATGACCTCAGGGCGTATGAAAGGCCAGGAGCGGAGAAACAACTGAAGGATGGCGACGAAGGTGTGCTCATCGTCCTCAATCGATCGATTCCGTTCATCGGGGATTGGCCCTTCCGAAATGAAAGGCAGCGCATGCGCGCGCGCATCCACAACCGCATCTTTCATTGACTCCCCCGTCTCTTTCCGATGTCCCTGATGGGGACATCTTTAGCTTTCAGGCCGATACTTTTGCCGACCTGCGTTAAACACGATCATGCCGCATCCGCCATTAAAACACACCCCTAGTGCCCGCCTTAACAATTCTCTGACATGCGCTCAACGATCACGTGCTTGCCGCAGCACGGTGTTCTTCCAAGAGATGTCTACATTTCACGTGTGTCACATGTGTTAAGGTTCACCGCGAAGCCTTAGACAACAATATTATGAGCTACATCGTCGAACAGCTGCTTAAACGAGGATTCGTCCATGTCCCTGGATTCCTCGACATTGAGGAAACCGAGGCACTGGCTGATGACTACCGCAACGGCCAGTTCCACCGCACGGTTTATACACTTGGACATGCCGCTCCCGAGGCTATCGAACTCATCTCAGATAAAATTCGTTCGCTCCTAACGCAATTCGAAGATGTCACTCAGTTCAAACCTTCCCGGTTTGGCGGTGGTGCTTATTTCGCCACCGAGAAGGGTATCAACTTTGGGTGGCATCAAGATCATGAGAGTTACTTCATTAACCAGACCCACCAGCACTATCTCAACATCTATATTCCAGTGATCAAACCGGAGCTCGAGCGCACCAATCTTTGTGTGATCCCAGTGGATCGATTCATGGAGCATGCACCTGAAGCCTGGTCTCGGCTTGAATGGGGTGGCGCAGCGACAGCCAAAACCGAAAATGGCAGAACTACGATCTCTAACGATCATGCGGGTGGACTACACGCAGAACTGGATTTTGAGTTGGAAGAACTTGGTGAGACACCCGCGCTGGCAGCAGGTGACGCTCTATTGCTTCGTGGTGATATGTTTCACCGGACCCAGGACAATGACACTGAACGCGTCGCTATATCCATACGTGCTTTCAATCCTGACATCACGGTTGTCAGGGAACACTACGAACAGAGTTGTCCAGCAAAACGCTGGTTCCAGGCGAACAATCCTATGTACGGAGCGATTTCAGACGCCTTCGAAGAGCGCGACCGGATGATTCTGTCGGAACTGATGATGTCGATGTTCAAAGCGAGGCAGGCAAGGGAGCGGGCAGCACAAACTCAACAATCTGCTGCCGAATAGCAAGTATGGCCGTTTCTGTACTCACTGATGAAGAAAAGTTCCTGTTCGACCTTCAGGGCTTTGTGGTCATCAAGGAAGTTTTGAGCGAATCCCGTTGTGAGGAACTCATTCGTCTGGCCGACGACGTGTGGCCCAGAACCGATGAGGATGGTCCAGGGCGACGGACCTCTCACGTGAGTCAATGGGGCAACGATTTTCTGAATTTGATTGATCACGAGACGGTACTGCCATATCTCATTGCACTGATCGGCAATCGGTTACGCCTGGACCACGACTACTGCCTGTTCATGCGTCGAGGCGCCCCACCGAATCCGTTACATGGGGGCCCTCGCCTCTTTGAAACCGATCATTGGTACTACTACCAGGACGGTATCATGCGTAACGGACTGACCGTCGCAACCTGGAATCTGACACCAGCACCGTCTGGCGCGGGCGGATTCGCTTGTATTCCCGGCAGCCATAAGACCAATTTCATGCGAAATGTCCCGATGGACGTCCGTCGCTTTGAACGAAGACCTGACTATCTCTATCAACCCCCGATGGATACGGGCGACGTCCTCATTTTCACGGAAGCACTGATCCACGGCACCATGCCCTGGGACGCCGACCATGAGCGTCGAACCCTTCTGTTCAAGTACTCACCACCCCATTCCACCTGGGCCAAAAAACCCTACAATTTAGAAGAGTATCCGAATGCAACGGAACAACAAAAACGGCTATTCGCACCGCCTTCTGTTGAGGCGCATGCACCCGTGACGCAGGATTGATCTATACATCCCTCGATCGGTGCGGGTAATCTGGGTCATAATCGCGCTAAGGTCCGCAGTGTTACGCAATGGAAGTCGGTGCACACCAAAGCCCAAAAGATGGTCCAGATGGCATCTACGACTTTTCTGGTCAGAATACTAATGAGGTTGTGCAAACCCTGACATCAACGCACAGACTTCCTTCTGCGATCCTTCTCTTGGTCGCGGTGGGAAACGCGGATTCCGCAGCGGTTCGCAAAGGTCTCGGGGACGATGCATTGTTACATGACAAACACAGTTGTGTTCGACAACAGGCCGCCGGGCTTCTCGGACCCAGTGTTCTTCGTGACAAGAGGGCTGCTGACGCCACCACGATCGCGTAAACGAGGGATCCCCTTCCAGCAGTACGCAAGTAGGCGAGCTAGTGGACCAAGAAACCGCAAAATCAAGGACTGAAAGTCCATGCCCCATCTCGGACTTCATCGTCATTGCGTCGAACTTGGACGTTTCGACACTCTAACAAATTCAAAACGCTACACGGACGCGAAACATGGGTTCGTCCTGAATGCGTTGCGAACGCTGAACGATTGTTACGACCCGTATTGATCAGGTGCTGTCGTTCTGAATCTCGTTGACGATTTCGCCGAATCGTTGCCAGCGAACTTCACGAGGTCCTGTCGGCCGCGTTCCAGCTGTGAGACCACCGTCCACGACAAAACGCTGTCCCGTGACAAACGTCGACTCGTCACTGGCCAGAAACAAGGCCATATTCGCAATATCCACGCCCTTGCCAGGCCGAGCGATCGGGGTTGATGCCATTTCGGATTCCTCGAGCGCCGAGATGAACTTCATACGTTGCTCCCAGTTCATATTGCTCTGACCGGCAAAGATAGCTGTGGCTATGAATCCTGGACAGATGGCATTGACCCTGATGTTGTCTGCACCCAATTCCAGGGATGTCGACTGACTGACACTTATGACCGCCGATTTCATCGCGCTGTAGACGTGAGGGCCCCAGCCGCCGCGAAGACCAGCGACCGAGGCCGTGTTAATGATACTGCCGCCATCCCCCTGAGCCTTCATCACACGACCCGCGTGTTTGATTCCTGACAGAACTCCGGTAAACAAGACATCGATGGTGTATCTGTAGAAATCACCGAGATCGAGTGTATCGAGCTCACCGCTGACGCCACCGAAGCCAGCGTTGTTGAACATACAATCGAGGCGCCCGAACTCGCTGACGGTAAAATCGACAACATCCGACACCTCGTGTTCCTTTGAGACATCGGTTCGTTTATATCGAACCTGATCGCCCATCTCGGATACGATGGCATCACCACCTTCATCCTGAACATCAGCGATCACCACACGGGCTCCCTCTTCGACAAATCGTCGGACCGTTCCGAGACCCATCCCCGACGCGCCGCCGGTAATGATGGCTACCTTGTTATTAAGTCGATCGCCCACGGTGTTCTCCGCCCCAAATAAGGGAAAGAGACTACCATGTTAATGCGAGAATACGCTTCAGCGATTTTCCCGATTCAAGTAATCAGCTTGTTTGCGGGAGGCTAGCTGCTTAAACCGAGCATATTTCGCGCTTCGGCCGGTCACTTGCAAACTCGGATTCATCCATCATCACCCTGTCCACAGAAAAACCCAGACTTTCAAAAGCTGAGACCGCGTGTCAGTCCTTCCCCACCAGAGAATCAACTGCTTCCACCACGCTATGCAGACTCGCGACAGTCACCAGATCCACATCATCAGTTTCCGCCGCCTGTCTATTGAGGGCAATGGTCCCCAGCCGAATCTCACGCAATTCCACAGGGAAATCCCAGCGAGTCAGATGTCGACACCAATCTCCGCATGCCACTCCCGCAACAGGCACGAACGGAGTTCTACCTCGACCTCATCTGCGTCTGCCCACATCAACAATGGCAGTTTGCCGATCTCATGGACAAGTCCTGCCAATGCGGCCTGATCCGGTTTCTTTCGCGTAAAGTGACGGCGATAGGTATAGAACAAAGATGCCACCTAGGTGGAATGTGCCCACGACACCCGCATAAGCCGATCCACATCTTCAAACGTTGATTGATAGAGCTTTTCCATCGGGACGCCCACTGCAAGATTATACGTGTAGGGTATACCCATCCGGGTGATGGGTATCTTGAGGTTGTCGACCTCTTTAACACCGCGGAACAATGGCGAGTTAGCGACTTTGATGATCCGAGCAGCCATCGCCGCGTCAGAGGCAATGACATCACAGATTGACGCGATTGGAACATCAGCATCTTCAGCAACTTCACGGACCCGAAGGGAAACCTAAGGCATGCTGGGGCATACCAACTCATCCGCCGCGATGGCGGCAATGATCTCGCTTTGAATCTCACCGATTTCACTGGCTACCGCGTGCTCGGCCTGCATCTAGATTCCCCTTCATCATTTGTTAACTGTTCCATTAGATATTGACCTGGCGGACGTCAACTTGACCGGTATCCGATGCAACATTGCAAACCGTTACTGAACGCGCCACGTTGAAACCACTACCAACAGCGGCGATACTTGACTCGATATTCTCAATACCTAACCTTGATTGTTTGACATGACACAACCTCCCGAAAAAGACCCCTCGATCAACGTTCTCGGGGAGACCCTGGGTCCTTGCAGTGCGACACCTCTGACGGGTTTTTTCAGAGATGCCTGTTGCAACACCTGTAAGGAGGACGTGGGCTCACATACGGTTTGTGTTGAAGTCACTAGGGAGTTTCTCGAGTACTCTCGTTTCGCTGGCAATGACCTCTCCACACCTCATCCCGAGTTCGGATTTGAGGGCTTGCAAGAAGGTGATCGATGGTGTCTTTGCGCAGCGCGTTGGCTAGAAGCCTACAAGCAAGAGATGGCTCCCAATGTCATTCTCGCGAATACACATCAACGTGCCCTCGAAGTGGTTCCGCTCGAACTACTTCAGGAACACGCTGTCACTGTCAACTGATTGCGGACCATATTGATGCGCCTTGAAAACAAACGTGTAATGGTCACCCAGTCTGACGATTACATGGGACCCGCCATCACGTCCCTGTTTTCGACAGAAGGTGCGCAAGTGACAACCCGGGAAAAACCTGTTCCGACTGGTAAGGCCTTTTCGACCTGGGTACGCGAAATGCCAGTCTACGACGTCGTTGTTGCCAATCTCGCACACGATCCCTGCAGCTCCGCTGTCGACAACATCGACAATGAGGACTGGCAGGCATTGTTTGAGACGTTGGTACACCCGCTCATGCACCTCGTCCGTCACTTCGCCCCGAAGATGGCAGAACGCGGCTATGGAAAAATCATCGCAATCACTAGCGCAGCGCCACTCCGGGGGATTCCCGGTTCAACCGCATACTGTGCCGCCCGTGGTGCACAGAACGCATTCATACGTGCGACAGGACTTGAGTTCGCTGCTAGGGGCGTAAATATCAATGCTGTCGCCCAAAACTACGTCAGTAACCCTGCATACTTCCCCGATGATCTGGTCGCCAGCGAGCGTTTTCAGAAACATCTCGCGCGCAATGTACCGATCGGTCGGGTAGCGAAGGACACTGAATCTGCAGAACTGGCACTTTTCCTTGCCAGCAACGCCAGCGATTTCATCGTCGGTCAGGTGGTTCCGTTCTCTGGTGGTTGGGCAACGAATACCTGATGTCAAATTACCAATCCATCGAAGTCTGGCATCTCGAAACAGATATGGCCTCACAACCTGTGGCACCTGGAACCCAGCGTATTGATGTGTTTCCTCTCAATGGTCAACCCGACTTCTATCGTTATCTGTACATTGCTGTTGGTGCACCCTGGAAATGGTACATGCGTCTTGGCTGGGAGTATCGACAGTGGGAACGGCTGTTATCGGACAACAAGGTTCACGTCTTCGTCGGATACCGACACGGCCATCCTGCAGGATTTTTCGAACTCCGCGAACTCAGCAACAGGGTTGTCAAGATCGCTTATTTTGGATTAATACCGGAGTTGATTGGCGAAGGTCTAGGCGGCGACTTTCTCGGTCATGCCCTCTACCAGGCTTATCGCCTTGGGGCGCGGCGGGTAACCCTGAATACCTGCTCAATGGACCATCCCAACGCACTACCCAACTACCTAGAGCACGGTTTCCTGGTCCGCAGACACGATCGATTCAGCAACCATGTTCCCGAAGATATCCAACCCTGGCCTGACGCAAGTAAGCCTGCTTACGAGATACCCCAACGGCACAATGGAAAGTCGCGCGATAAACAGCCGCACAACAAAAAGTATGTAGGCCGATACCAGTAAACTAATATCAACCTACTGTGATGTCTCAGGCGAGTTTCACCAGCATCTTTCCATCATTGGCGCCCGTAAACAGGCCGATAAACGCATTGGGTGCATTGTCGATACCTTCAAGCACTGTCTCGTGGTACTTGAGCTCACCGCTCTTGATCCAACCACTGACATCATTAACGAAATCAGATCGCATGTCTTCGAACTCCGTTACCACAAAACCACGTAAGCAGACGTGTTTGTAGATGGTCGACGTCAGATTCCGGGGGCCAGGTGACGGTTCACCTTGGTCATTGTAGTTGGAGATCATTCCACAGATCGGAATGCGTCCCCACATTTTCATCGCCTCTAGTGCAGCTTCCAATTGTGGTCCACCGACATTTTCAAAATAGATATCGATTCCTTCAGGGGATGCTTCACGCAGCGCTGCCAGCGGTTCAGCCGTTTTGTAGTTGAAGGCATGGTGGAAACCGAACTCGTCCTTCAGTGCCGTCACCTTTGCATCACTCCCAGCACTGCCAATCGCGACACCTCCCCGAATACGGGCAATCTGTCCAACGACGCTCCCTACCGCCCCCGATGCCGCGGAAACAAATACAACCTCGCCATCTTTGTACTCACCGGTCCTCAACAAACCGCCATAAGCCGTCAAACCTGGCATCCCCAAAACCCCGAGATAGGCTGATAAGGGCGCAAGATCGGGATCAACTTTCCGCAAACCCCGACCGTCGGACAGAGCGCCTTCGCGCCAACCCTGGTGATGTTCCACAAAATCGCCTTCCTTGAAGTCATCATGTGCGCTGGCAACAACCTCACCAATCGCACCACCGCCGATCGCCGATCCCTCTGGCGCGAATCGCATCTGACCACGCATATACGGATCTACAGACATCCAGACATTGCGCAGCAGCACCTGCCCCGGTGCCGGTTCCGGTAAATCAACCGACACGATATCGAAATCATCAGCAACAGGAACGCCTTTAGGTCGAGATTTGAGATGAACTTCTTTGAACTCCATGGTGGCCTCACTTGTGTTGATTTCGTTGTATTGGTCGAGGTGAGCATGGTATCAAAGTCCACACCCACACCACCATGGTGATCGCCAACTTCAGCGCAGGAACCAACGTACAGGAGCGCCCATGCCACTGCTTGACTTCGACCCAGAGCACATCATCGTCAGTTTGACCGACGGCATTCTTTCCGTCGTCCTGAATCGACCAGAAAAGAGAAACGCAATGACTGCGCAAATGATTGCGGAGATTATCTATACACTTGATGGAGCCATCAATGACGCGAGTGTTCGCGTCATTGTGCTAAGCGGCGCAGAGAGAGGATTCTGCCCCGGTGACGATCTTGCAGGCATGGGTGATATACCCGCCCGCCTGCTTGCGCAGGCGAGCATCCCAGTCACGCATGCCGGACTTCAGCAGTTGATTCGAGAACTACCCAAACCCGTTATCGCATCGATGCATGGGTATGCTTTCGGGGTTGGCCTAGATCTCGCGATGGCATGTGATTTCCGAGTCGTGAGCGATGACATCATCTTACAGGATCAGCGCGTCATGGAACGTGGAATGCACGCGCTGACCGGATGTGCATGGTTTCACCCTCGAATGATGGGTGTCACAAGAGCCATGGAATTCCTGATCCTGGGCGAGCCCATCGATGCCAAAACCGCCATGACTGTGGGCATGGTGACTAGATGTTGTCCTGCGGATAAATTAACCATCGTAACCGCAGAGTTAGCCGGTCGGTTGGCAACCGCGCCAACAAAAGCAATCGGTCTCATGAAACACCAAATCGTCAAGGGGCTCCGTATGGACCACACTGAGTTCATGTCCTACGTGGCACCGCTGATGCAGACAGTGACGATCCAGGACCGAGAGGAAGGAATCGCGGCGTTTCTTGAAAAGCGCCCGCCCGTATTTACCGGAGAATAGCCGCAGTCCGATCAGGCGCCTCAACTTCTACCTTGTTGTGACGATATACAATCGAGACACCGATGGTTGACCGTTTTTGTGATCCCCCACGCGGGCCCAAGAAGTCGTATTCGCCTGATGATCGGCTACGCGTCGGAAGACCATGCTGATCAGAAGGTCATCATCACCAGTAACTTCTCTGAAACCAACCGAGTCAAGGAGGTACACGCACTGGTTGCCAGGCCACATGTCACGAAACTGTATAGCATCGGAGCCATTCGCATCGCCATTCGGGACCCAATGGAAAACCGACCGAACCTGTGGTCAATGCCTGAGAAACGATCGTTCTGATCGCCGGTAGCAAGCCTTTTACTACGGAAGATTCAGACCTAGAAGACCATACGCCCCAGGCTTTCCGCAACACAGGCAGGCTTTTCCTGACCTTCGATCTCAACCACCAGTTCATTCATGGTTTCGATCATGCCACCCTTGATCTCAACGCGCTTCAAAGTGCTAGTGGTTCTAATTTTTGACCCTGCAGGTACCGGAGAGGGAAACCGAACCTTGTCGAAGCCATAATTGATGCTGAGCTTCTGCCCCTCAATCCTGGGACCTTCAACAGCAGCAGCAGCAGCTTGGGGTAGATGGCTCATGATGGAAAGCGTTAGGTGACCGTGGGCGATGGGAGCACCAAAAGGACCTGACTTGGCTCGTTCTACATCAATATGAATCCACTGGTGGTCCATGGTCACTTCAGCAAAATCGTTGATTCGTTCCTGCGTCACCTGAAACCACTCAGTCTGCGAAGTCTGCTCTCCGATGCGTGACGTCATGACGTCAAAAGCAGCATTCAGTGTGTCGGACATCTTGTGTTCCCCTGTTTTGAAAATAATGACAGAAGAGTGTACCGAACTGAGCCTGAATCGTCAGATCACCGCTCTCGGCGTTGAAAGGGATATCCAGGTGACTACCTGGCACCGACAAATCTGGCAATGTCGTCAAGATAGCACACGAAGTAGATCCAACGTCCTGGTTTTGCTGGCAAATGCCACCGGAGCCCCGATACTGAGCATCCGCTGGCACGCCCCACCTGGTCGTCTCCGGACCATATACGTTGCTTAGCCGCAATCGCCCATATCGCTGCTCGAATCCTGAGGGTATGCGGACACAGTTCCACCACTGACCACAATACTGTAAGTCACCTCCTGCACATCATCGACCGCAATCGCTGCCGACACTGTATAGGGCGCAATACCCCTGTATCGGCAGACAACGGCTTTTCATTCTCTGCTTTGAAAAAATCATTCTCGTTTTCGTCACAGTCTGTTAAATCAGGATGACCACTTCGTTACACAGGACCCAGAAGAAAGCTACGCGATTTTCTGATCCAACTTGTTTTTCTTCCCATAGCCGCTCCCAAGATCTTCGCGATACCCCTTAGCCAGGTCGTTTTCGGCAACAATGAAACGACAGACCTTCTTGCCGTGTTCAGACAAGGTGTCATAAATATGTTTCGGCATCGATTTTGGCATTGGCTCCCTGAACCAGGGCGCATAAAACTCGGAGTTTGGAATCGCACGGACATGATCAGACAGATTTGGCGTACCCCCATGCCACGCCCTCACATCACGGATCATGACGCTTCCCGCGGGTGCGGGACAGACCGCCGATAGTTTCATCCACTCGGGCTCGGTTTCGAGCGTGGGAATCGGCTCTTGAGAGTGCTGTGTTCCGGCAATTTGACGGGTTGCACCGTTAATTTCGTTCACGTCTACGGTCAGAAAGTTACAACAGACATAAGGACAGGGTAGATCCCGGTAGTTGAGCAGTCCTCGAGGGTCTCGGAACGATCCCATAGTCAATCTACCGAACTCCTTTCGGTCACCCATATCCGAGTGCAATGCCTGATACTCTTTAGCACCAGGCAGACAGAAGTCGCCACCCCCACCACGAGATATGTAGTCTGCAGAGTCAAAAATAGCTGTCAATAAGGGAGTCACCGTTGGCAGGTCAATGAGCATCGCCCATTCCGGATTATGCATCTGATGCCCGGTTAAACTTGCTCCCCCAAAAGAATACCGATGCGATCCCCGATTACCCACGCGGTGTCGATCTCTTTTGGCGATTTCATGGATCTCTCGATCTACACCTTCGCGGAGGAACGCCAACTGATCGGAGTTCAACGCATCCTGAACCACAACAAATCCATCCCGATAGAACACATCCCTGGCCTGCTCTACCTGGTCGGGAGTAAACACCTCCAGGCCTCGGATCCCGTTATTCGTCTCGAGATAACGCCGCAGTTCTAGCACATCTTCAGCGTCTGGATTCCTGTCGACCCAACCCAGATCATCCAGAGCAAGGTCTGCCGCTGCTTGATCATCAGCGATATCGAGCATTGTGAACTCCTGTAAACAAATGGACCTATTGTATCCGGATCGTAAACTAAAATGGATGTGTCAAAACCACTCAAGCCACGTAGCGTTTGGCTTTCCTCATGTTTTCCATCGCTAAGTCGAGCTAAAGTCCAAGGGAACGACCCTAGAAGAATGGAAATCTAAACCGATGCTGTAGATGAAGCGAGGTGCTGGGTAGTCAAATACGTAATGCCAGCATTGCATGGATACGTCATATCAGAGGTGTAGTTATTGTCGGGCGTAATGTTAACGGGGCGATGAACGACGTTGAGGTAGCTGAACTTTTCTTGAGCGTTTTTCTTAGCGACAGGGTATGTTCATATCCGGTTACACTCATGATGCGGTTCAGGACCATGAGACAGGAGCTGACAATCAGTTTGGCCCAGTCCATCCGTGCCTCACGCCAGGCAGAATATTTCGGCTTTTCCAGGCTAAAACTAAGAGTCCTCATTATTCTGATATTTCCCAATTAAGACTCAAAGGGCAGGAATCGAAGTCAAAAAAAAGAGCGTCCACATGGGACGCCCTTTCGTCTCTAAGAGAGAGGAAGATGACACGAACTCTTGGGGGAAGCGTCCGTATCCCATCCTCTTTGCTTGTCAGTTGCGTATAAACTCAGGATACGCCTCAACACCGCACTCGGTCGCGTCTACGCCGGCGTACTCTTCTTCTTCAGTTACCCGGATGCCAATTGACATCTTCAATATACCCCAAACGATCAGACTGGTGACGAACACCCAGACAAAGATGGTCAACGCCCCGATGATCTGTCCAGTAAGTAACGCACCGTCGTTAGTAATCGGTACCAGCAGCAGCCCGAGAAGGCCACACGTACCGTGGACAGAGATTGCTCCCACCGGGTCATCAATTTTAACCTTGTCAAGGAAGGTGATTGAGAGCACAACCAAAATCCCGCCGAGCGCACCAAAGATCGTCGCTTGGAACGCAGTTGGTGTTGAAGGCTCGGCTGTGATGGCAACCAGTCCAGCTAGCGCCCCATTAAGCGCCATCGTCAAATCACCCTTACCGAACATTAGCTTAGCCATAATCAGAGCGGCAAGCGCACCACCTGCAGCTGCAGTGTTCGTGTTTAGGAACACCATCGCAACCGAGTTGGCACTCGCAACATCCCCGAGTTTGAGGACGGATCCACCGTTAAAACCAAACCAGCCCATCCAGAGGATGAAAGTACCCAAAGTAGCAAGCGGGAGATTCGCACCAGGCAGAGCATTAACTTCTCCATCGCTGCCGTACTTACCTGCCCTTGAGCCAAGGAGTATCACTCCGGCCAAAGCTGCCGAGGCGCCAGCCATATGAACAATACCCGATCCCGCGAAATCGCTGAATCCAAGGTCCCCAAGGTTAAACAGGCCGAAGACATCGGCCCCGTTCCATGTCCAAGAACCTTCCATAGGATAGATGAAACCCGTCATAACGACCGCGAACGCCAGAAACGCCCACAATTTCATGCGTTCTGCGACCGCGCCCGAAACAATGGACATCGCTGTCGCGACAAACACAACCTGGAAGAAGAAGTCTGATGCATCCGAGTAAATGGAACCACCGCCGAAACCCTCCGCAACGGACTCGGCTACAATGGTTGCAGTCAATTCCTCAGCACTTGCTGCACCATCTAATTCAATGCCAGATAGAAGGAACCCACCTCCATACATCAATGCATAACCACACACCATGTACATGATGCAGGACACTCCAAACAGCGCCACGTTTTTGGTCAAAATCTCGGCCGTATTCTTTGATCGCACGAGGCCAGCCTCGAGCATGGCAAATCCCGCAGCCATCCACATAACCAGTGCACCGCACACGAGGAAATAAAATGTATCCACCGCGTACTGTAATTCTAATAATTCTTCCACTTACCCACTCCCGTCGTTGACAAAATCTGCCCGCCAATACCGAGGAGGTACAGCGAACCGCTGCAGAGATTGGAGCAAACTTGATGCCAATCCTTAAAAAAGGGCGAAGGCAATATTGCTTTGGGCCGTAATCATGGGTGTTTTGTGTATTGCACACGCGGGCTGGCGGGGTCCTTGTCTATTTTCCAAGCACACAACAACTGTTTCAGTCTGACCTATGTCCAGGTGCACCGAAACGGTCCCCAGTAGGGCATCCCTGAACCACGCGCACAGATATGATGCGCAAAGAACACCTCATGCGCCATTTTGCGGCACTTTTTTGGTGCACACGTGCGATACGAAGCGTATCTGTCGATGACCATCCTAGATGGTATGAGCCGAACTCAGTACGCTCGAGAGGGCAACCACAGAACGATGTCCTGCCACAGAAAGATGCAGGTGAGACCAATTAGCTGCAGGAAAATAAACGGAACGACGCCACGATAGATCGTCCGCACCGATAGACCAGGCGGCGCAACGCCTTTCATATAGAAAATCGCGAATCCTACCGGCGGGGTGAGAAACGATGTCTGCAGGCATACGGCAAACAGCACCGTGAACCACACCGGATCAAATCCCAATGTCAGTACGACCGGGCTCACCAGCGGGAGAACGATCAACGTGATCTCAATCCAGTCCAGGAAAAAGCCAAGCACGAACACGAACACCAGAATCGCTATGATGATGCCCGTTGCTGAAAACGGGAGACCGTGAAGAATGTCCGCAATCAGCGCGTCACCGCCAAGCCCCCGCAGGACCAGCGAGTACGCAGCCGCACCAATAAAGATCGCAAATATGTAGGCCGTGGTTCGACTAGTTTCCCGTAAAACAGACTTTAATACAGGTAGTGACAACTGACTGTTGAACCACGCCAGCACGGTCGCGCCGAACGCTCCGACGCCTGCTGCCTCGGTCGGTGTAGCGATTCCAAAAAAGATGGACCCCAATACGGCGATGATCAGACCTGCAGGGGCCAGTATCGCCACCAGAACATCCAGCAGCAGTGAAACGCCAACCGGTTCCTGGTCCTCTGGAACCGGTGCAGCCGATGGATTTAGGTAGGCATATCCAAGAATGTAGGCCACAAACAGGGATCCGAGCAGTAACCCGGGGAACAAGGCACCAAGAAAAAGATCTCCCACTGACATAGCCATCCTGTCCGCCATCAGCACGAGCATGATGGATGGGGGAATCAGAATCCCCAGCGTACCCGTTGCGCAAACAGTCCCTGCCGCCAATGTAGGTGCATAACCTCGTTCCAGCATCTGGGGTAGCCCCAGAAGCGCTAACAGGACAACCGAGGCGCCAATAATACCCGTCGAGGCAGCCAGCAACACACCGATTAGCACAACGGTGATTGCCATGCCACCCCGGACGCCTCCGAAAAGTCGAACGAAGTCATTCATCAGGCGGCGTGCGATACCCGATCGGTCAAGCATCAGGCCCATGTAAATAAACATGGGTAAGGCCACCAGGACCCAGTTGTTCATGACGTCCCAGATTCGATCAACTGTCAATGCGGTGTAACCCCAGTCCATCGCAAGCGGGACCGCGAAATCAATCTCGGCAATGATACCGATGGCAGTGAAAAGCACGGCCAGCCCGCCGAGGACCCAGGCGACAGGAAAACCAGTGAAGATCAATGCGATGAAAGCAACAAACATCAGGATCGACAGGATGTCACCGACACTCATCGATGAACACCAAGAAAGAGATATTTAACGATACGTGACAATCTTGCCAACACGGCTAGAAACAGCAGTGCAAAACCCAAAGGCAACACCAGCTTGATCAGAAATCGATACGGGAGACCTCCCGGTGCTTCAGAGATTTCACCAGTCTCATAGGAATAGATGACAAACGGTACCGACGCCCAAAACACCAGCACAACAAACGGCAACAACAGCAATAGAATGCCATAAAGCTCAACCCATGCTCTCGAAGTAAGCGACCAGTGTTCACGCAATACATCCACACGAATATGTGCATCAGCGCTGTACGCATACGAGATGGCAGTCAGAAACCCCAGTGTATAGAGGTGCCACTGCAACTCCTCCAGTTCGATGTGTCCTTCCGCAAAAAAATATCGTAGCGTCACATTGACCACAATCACGCCCAGCAACAACAGCCAGATCCAGGCGGTGAGCTGTCCCAATGAGATCAGGAAGCCATCAACCCAGCGAGAGAAACTCGTATGCGGATAGGGGTCCGTTTCAATCGGTTTCGATGACAACGGTTCTGACATCAGTCTTACTGACCGAAATCGCGGGGAAGATATGCATGATCCTTCCATATGCGATAGGACGAAAGGAACTGCTTCTGAGAGGACCAGATTCGATCAAAATCCTCATCATTGGCGGCTTCCTCAATCAGAACCTGTTCTGTCACCGCAGCCAGTTGCTGCAGAATCTCGTGTGGCAGTTTTCGAGGTGACACTCCCTTTTTTGCAAACCCTCGAAGGACCTCTCCCTGAAGAGACTCGCCACGAGAAAGGTTTCGAATCACACCCGCCGTACACACCGTCTCTATGAGGGCACGATCCGATGGGTGAAGGCTACGCCAAGTGGATAGATTGACTACCAGATAGGATGCGGTGAAAGTCTGATGCCACCCAGGAAAATAGTTGAACGTGGCAATTCTGTCGAAACCCAGTTTCTGGTCCACAGCCGGCATTGAGTATTCAGTCGCATCAATGGCACCTTTCTCCAGTGCCTGAAAGATCTCTCCTCCAGGAATCATAGTGACCGATGCACCCAGTTCCTGCAGGACGCGGCCACCCAGACCTGCGAAGCGGATCTTCAGCCCTTCCAGGTCTGTCAAGGAAGTAATCGGTTCCCGGAACCAACCAGCAGTCTCCGGACCGACGATGCCACACAAGATCGGGTGCACCAGATGAGGCTCATAGAGCGCTTCGGTCAATCCCTGACCCTCGTCCTCGTAATACCACGCGGTAAATTCCCAGGGCTCCATACCGAAAGGAACCGCAGACAGCAGAGGCGTCGCCGGTATTCGCCCCTGATCGTACCCAAGCCACGTATAACCCGCTTTGATCTTGCCATCACGGACACCTTCGGTGATGGAAAATGGCGGAATCAACATTCCCGGTTCAAATACCTCGAGACGAATCCTGCCATCACTGATCGAATCAGCATCCTCTGCAATCCGTAGAACGTTCTCTCCGAGTCCTGGCAGATTTGTACCGAACGCGACAGGTACTCGCCAGTAGATGCTAGATCGGGAAGTCTCTGATGCCACAGCGGTTGTTGATCGATCTTGATCCCTGAGGGCCAGAGCACCCACGAGCCCTGTGATGAACGCCACGAGAATCGCAAAACCGACTGTACGATTCGTCCACACCGACGTCACAGTGCGCGGCTCCTGATCCCCCGCTTGATTGCTCATCCTCTTTTTATCCCATGCCTCACACTCATCTTCATACCATTCTTCATGTCACTGTCCTGAAGCGCTCTACTCAAGTCACGAACAATTTCATAAGCGAACCTCATCGCCACCAGCAAGCCGGTCCGAGTATAATATCAGGCCTGCCAATGCCTGGTCTCAAGAAGGAAGTTTCTCGATCTTGCTGCGACAAAGAGGCCTGGTTTTGGAGCGAGCGACTATCAATACCATCAATCACATTGTGAACGCCGACGCGCCCGCGTGGTTTCGCGACGCTGTAGCTGCGCCCCGAATTTCTCACGTTATAGAGGTCGGCAGCACGCACATCCATTACGACGTATGGGACAGCAATCCTGAAAAAAAGAAACCTGGTCTGTTGCTGATACATGGGCATGCCGCACAACGTCACTGGTGGGATTTCATCGCACCGCAACTTGCGCGCCTCGACGAAGGCTATCGGGTTGTCGCTATGGATACGTCGGGCTCGGGTGACAGCGATCATCGACCCGAATACCAGATGCGATACTTCGCAACTGAGGTATTTGCTGTCATCGGACACGCCGAGCTGAACCACTGTACAGTCGTTGGGCATAGTTTCGGAGGTTCGATTGGCCGGGTCGCCACCTACATTGACCGCCAGAACTCAGATCACACAATCAGAGGTCTCATCTGTGTCGACACATCGCTCAGCCGGTCAAAGACCAACCGCACAGGTTCACACGGAGGCGACCAGGGAAATCGGGCAGCATCAAGAACGAAGCCCATCAAACAACGCTTCTACAAGGATCTCAGCGAAGGTGCACGTCGATTTCGACTTCGGCCACCTCAACCGTGTGATCATAGATTTCTATTGGACTATATCGCCAAACACTCGCTTCGGCTGACAGCCAATGGCTACTGCTACAAATTGGACCAGAGGCTCTTCGAGAAAATGCCTGGCGGTGAGAACTTGCCACCCGCTGCCGAGATGCTCGCTGAGTTAAACTGTCCAACAGGCTACATCTACGGCGAGCGCTCGCGGTTTTTTAGCCAACCAGAGCAACTTTCCTTACTGTCTGAACTGATTCCGGCCGAACATACCCGGTGTGTCAGCCGAGCCTATCACCATGTGTTTCTGGATCAGCCTCAGGCGTTTTGCGAAGCGCTCACCTCTCTGCTCAAACGCCTTAATTGAGCGTTTGGTGAATCGTCCTGAGACTATTTGAGACCTTCCAACTGCGAAACCAAATGCTCGGCTTTCTGTTCCAGTTCTGCAATCAGCTCTTTGCTCTTATGTATAGACAACGCGACAACACGATTATCACCGAGTTGGCGTAGTCCTTTCTGAATGTCCGTAGCCACTTCATAAATATCATCTACCTGACTCATTGTCCTGTCCTGATCCGGTCATAGAACGCGCGCCATAATACTGTATTATCATTGCCCGCCAAAGTGACACCTGAAACATGAAGCACGAACTGACCACCAGCTATGGCTGGGCCGATGTCAACCTGCAGTATGACGACCACCCGCGTGTTTGCCTACTGATCAACGGATTGGTCCGGGAACGGCAACAGGACGATTCGGCCGACGGCTCCATTCGCATCCATCTCCGGTCACCCGCACAGACCGCCTACGAATACCATGAGTTCATAGAAGGTGTCGTCGAATATGAACCTAGTCATATTACGGCGCGCATCATTGCCGGTAACGAGGAACTGCTCGCAAAACGAGTCGCGCGTAATTGATGGTCTCTTTAACGTGTATTGCAGAGTAGCTGCTTGAATCCGCTCGCCACAATCGTCGAAGATCGCTCGCTCGCATTTGCTGCAGACGATCCCATGGCAAAAACCTGCACCCTGGCTTTGGCTGACGGGGACGGCCACGCTTCTGCTCGAACGCTGGTTCTGCGTGAAGTGACTGTCAACGGCCTTGTTGTCTTTATGAATCAATCCAGTCCCAAGTGGCGCGTCCTCTCCTCCGGTGGCCATTATGAAGTACTACTCTGGTATCCAAGCATCCAGCGACAATACCGGATCCAAGGCACCGCCAAGGAGTTGGCGGACGAGGGCGTACGCGAATCCTGGCAGTTGCGACCAGATCCTGGCAAACGTCTCGATTTTCTCTACAGGGACCACCCGCAAAGCAGTCCAATAAAAGATCGGACACAGTTGTTGCAATCTGTCATAGCCAAACAACAGTTCATAAACGATGGTCATCCGCCGCCCAACGGTGTAACAGCCTTTCACCTCACGGCGACGATGATCGAACGTCTGGACCTGTCCCAGGAACTTGAGGTCCATGACCGCAGGCGGTTCACACTCCGTGGTGATGCCTGGATCAGTCAGGTGCTTGTTCCATAGTCAGTTTCCGCCAGAGCAAAATGGAAATCTGATGAAGAGTCACGATTGTCTTTGACAGGATGACCTTTCACTGAAAAAATTAAAACCGGAATCGTGAGATTCCATAAGGCAGGATTATCGTGCTGACGTTCTTTCCAGGGGGAACCTCACGCACGCCGAAATTTCCCTGAGCGTTAAGGAGGTGATCCCATCAATAGTTGGTTTATTGAGGGAGCCTCCGAATTACTTCGTTAATTCGGTAGCTCCCGATACGAC
>CAJWYI010000018.1 GCA_913049815.1 uncultured Gammaproteobacteria bacterium | reverse complement strand
AATAGAAATGCGTCCAATCAATAAAGAGGTGGAGCGGGAGCAATACGTCAAGCGTGAACTAACACGCATACCCAACGAAGTCTGCCACGAAAAATCGAATCGGTCATAGCCATACAATCTAATAGGCTGGGTAGAGGGACGTGCCCAAAACAGACAGCGAAGCATCCAGAAAATGACCATACAACAGCAGGTTGGCAAGCCCAACCAGAAGTATCGACAACATGCTGTTCAGTTTTTCGCGATCAACCAACATGTCTGCCCAGTTCAAGTCGTACGTCTCACCAAAACGTAACCCACAGCAAAGCACATCACGACAGGTAGCAGAACAGCAATGATGGGGTGAAACCCGAACACCATACTGGCGGGGGCCAGAAGATCCTGTAGAAACTTGAATGCAAACCCAATGACTAGTCCGATCAGGATACGAACACCCATCCCGGACTCACGTAGCGGACCAAAAATGAACGCGATCGCGACGACAACGAGGCCAACTGTCGCAAGTGGCTGAAAGACCTTAGCCCAGAAACCCAGCTCGAACTTGGTTGGACTGAGACCCTGCTGACGCATGTATTCGATCTTGTTACTCAGTTCTGCAATAGACATCCGTTCTGGCTGTACAAGACTTGCCATATTCAGCAATTGGGGTTCGATCTGGCTATCCCATCGGTACGATGGCAGGTGTTGAACTTCAGTACGGGGTAGTTCATCCGCTGAGTCAGGGGGAATCACACGCGTAATGGATACATCTTCGAGCATCCAATACCGCTCTCCCGCTTCATCATCGCAGAACGACCCGGTTTTGGCGAAGATGGTCTTTACCGGATTGCCAGCGTCATCAACCTCATACTGGCTAACGCCTTTGACAACACCATCGTCATCTACGTCATCAAAGTGCATGTAGAGTTTGCCTTCCCGATACCACAGCCCCTGAATCTCTGCGTCTTTGTTCTGATTCCCAATCGCTGCCATTCGGTTCTGGTGAGCAGTACGTTCAAGGTCGGGTAACACGAACTCTCCAACCAGAACACCGACCGCTGCCAATAGCAGCACAGGAATAATTGCACTCCAGGTAATCCGCCATGTCGAGATCCCCGCGGCTCGCATCACGACCAGTTCACTACTGGAAGCCAGTGCCCCCAAACCTGCGAGGCATCCCACCAGGGCACCAAAAGGAATCAGCTCGTAGATGATTCGCGGCACACTGAATAGACAGAAGATCACGACCTTAAACATAGTGTAATCGCCTTCAACATCCTCAATCTGTTCAATGAAGGTGAAGATCGTCAGCACACTCACGAGCCCCAGAACAGCGGCGACCATCATGTTCCCAACGGTCAAGGCGATATAGCGGTCAAGCTGGCGCATTTGACTTCCTTCGGGTCATCGCCCAAAGCGCTACAAATGGTCGACTCAACTTATTCATGTGAAAGAAGCCCAACATCACGACAAAGTAAATTACATGAATGCTGAGCATGCCAGCGCTGATCGACAACTGTTCTTTCTCGACAGCAGAGCGTGCAGCCGACAATGACACGATATAGAGAATGCAGAACAACATCCCAGGTACCAGCCGGGTATACCGTCCTTGCCTCGGATTGACTTTGCTGAGCGGGACCGCAACGAGAGCAATAATGGGTACGATAACAACAATCGACAGACGCCACTGCAACTCTGCAATCATAATGGGGTTGTCGCTCTTCGACAGTATCAGCGTGGGAATAGCGCCACGTCGGTAGTGCCTTTCGAGATTCTTCTCTCGTTCGATCAATTGCCCGTACTCTTCATACTCGACAACCTGATAGTCACTTCGTCCAGGTGTACCGCTGAAGCGCTTTCCATTTCGAAGGACAAGGAACCGATCGCCATTCTCGTCACTGACTGAATGCCCGGACTCCGCGACAACTGTCACAACATCTTTGGGTTTCTGAAATCCAGTGGAGCGAAACTCGGCGATAAAAACCGTGTCCAGTTCACCGTCACTCGTCAGCTCCTCTGTATATGTCACACGTTTGCCGGTGCGCAACGTCTGAAATCGACCCGGTACCAGCGTGTCTAACTCAGTCATACTCCGTTGCTCATTAAAAAGATCCTCGACCTCGGCTTCACCCAGCGGTTTCAGATATAGGGTAACGAACGCTGTGAGCAGCATGACCAACGACGCCATCACCAGTGTCGTCACAAGTAAACGTCGATCGCTGAATCCACATGCCTGCAGAACTATCATCTCGCTGTCTGCCCACAGGCGGCCGTAGACGAGCATGATGGACAGGAAAAAACTGATCGGAATCACCACTTCGAGAAATCCCGGCAATCGGTAGGCGATGATGAGAAACAGAATATCCTGGGTCAGCAATCCCTGTGCGGCTTCGTCCAGATAGCCTGAAAACCGCCAAGCGGTTGCGACGGCAAGTACTACACCTGCCACAGAAAACATGGTGAGGAAGACCTGGCTTGCAAAGTAGCGATAGAGAATCACGGAGGAATGATGACGGGACGGGTCAAAAAACGCCACTAGATCTTGTAGGTGACCCGAATCCGGAGGGAAGGTTCATAGACCGACGAATTATCCGACACTCCTATTCATGTTCGCGGACCCTAATGGATGGTCAACGCTCAAGCACCTGGAGTTTTCGGTCAGAGCGCCCGGGCAGCAATGGGTAGCTCGAACTCGAACGCAGCACCTGCCTGAAGCTCACTGGTGCACATGCATCCAGAGACTGGCAGGCAGTCATTGATCATTGGGGGTCACGTGTATGGTATCCCGGATATGACACCGGAGGATTCAGGGCAGTCTCTGAACGGTCTTGTCGACGAGGCTTGCCACGATGAACGAGCGATAGAACATACATGGACGCCCAGGGGCGTTTTGGTCCGAGACAATAGCCGGTTGCTACATCGTGTGATGCCTTACGATGAGAAACACGAAAATATAGTTTCGCTGAATTGTCGGAATGCCGACGACCCAGATGAAAAAGGAATAGCAAACAATCTTGCAGAACGAAGCGTCGAGATGGAGCACTTGGAGCTGTTGCGGCTTCGCGCACGCTGACACGTCATTTCAAGCAGGACATTCAAGAACACATACCGATGATCAACTTGGTGTTAGGCTCTCCTTTTTTCCAGGAATCTAGGAGAACGTCATGACCGAAGTAGCTGTCATCGTGGGAGGCGGTCCAGGCGTCAGCGCAAGCTGCGCGCGCCTGTTCAGCAACAAAGGCATGAAGGTCGCTGTTGCTGCGCGCAACATTGGTAAACCAGCATTGAAGAAACTGATAGAAGATCATAGCGTTGAACTGATCGCCTGTGACGCAGCAGACCCGGACAGCGTTTCAAGTCTGTTTGACACTGTGAAGAAAGGGCTAGGCAACCCGACTCTCGTCGTCCACAACATCGACGGTCGATCCGCCGACATCTTCAGGAAACGAATTACAGAGGTTGATCCAGCGCTCGTGAAGAGCGTCATCGCCAATTCAACCTACAGTGCGTTTCTAGTTGGTCAACAAGCCGCCCGCTGCCTGATGGAGAACGACATCGGAGACAATGGTCGAGGCTCAATCATCTTTACCAACGCCAGCGCCGCGATCAAAGGCTATCCAAGAAGTGGCGCGTTTGCCGCTGCCTGTCATGGCAAGGCTGGGCTTGCACAGAGCATGGCTCGTGAACTGATGCCAGAGGGTATCCATGTCGCCAACGTACCGATCGATGCGGCCATTGGCGTGACCCAGGAGGATGGTTCACGCAAACACTGGGGTGCAGGAACCACCGAGAACCACAACATGGCGGATCCTGACTTCATCGCAGAAGCCTATCTGCAGATTCACCGGCAGCACCGGTCAACGTGGACACACGAGGTGGTGCTACGCCCCTGGGTAGAAAATTGGTAGAGCGAACGAGCAGGTCTACCCGTTGATCAGTGACCAGCACTTGTTGACGAGTCACCATTCGAAGACATGGGGCTCTCGCATGGCCTCCCAATCATCAAACCCGAACTCAGGATTCAAATGGTTGAGGAAAAGCGCAATGGCGAAGCCACTTCCTATACAGGAACACGAAGCAGTCAACGAGTGACACCTATCCCTTGACTTGAATACGATTAAGGAACGAAACGAAGAGATGCGAAAGGAAATTAGCCCGACGCGAGGCCGTCGCGCAGGCCCAAAAAGAAAGTCAGTGACAATGACGACGTGCTACTGCCCTTTCGCCCTTCCTTCTTCAACATCCTTGGAGTCACCGGCATCGGGATATTGCGGCGCATACCGCTCATACAGGTGACGACCAATCCGTTCGATGCGCGTGCGCTCTTCCTCGTCCAGGGGCCCTGCTCGCAATGCGGAGATGGCTTCTTCCAACTGTTCCGCGTTGCCAGGACCCGCAATCACCATATCGACCTCCGGGCGGGATAGTGCATAACGATAACAGTCCCGCGCACTGACGGGCGATTCGCCGTCAGGCATCTTTGTGGGATCGAGTAAGTGCCCCCATCGAGTTGATGTGTAGGTCGCGACTAGCGGTCGGCCGACAGCGGATACTGGTAGATGTGGAAAAATATCGTCTTCTGCGCCGCGGTGAACGGGGTTGTAGCGAAACATCACGAGATCATAGTTCGCTTCATCCTCAAAGAACTGGGGTACTAGGGGTCGATTGTGACTACTGATCGACAGATATCGCACCATACCCTTATCACGCATCTGCTCAAAGGCATCCTGGTAGCCAGGACCCGGCATCTTCATGTGATTTCCAAGGAGCAGAAAGTCAAAGTGATCCTGACCGGAATCGTTGAGGCATGCTGCAACCTCTGCTTCGATTGTTGTCGGATCATTCGAATAGGACTGGACGACTAACACCAGCTCATCACGATGCTGTTTCGCCAGGTTACGCATCGCGGTCGCAAAGTCAGGCTGGCGGACCGACCCCCAATAAAGGTAGTTGATACCCTGATCAAACGCCGCCTCAATCGCACTAGCCGGCATGTCGAACGTTGAGCCCAGACCGATCCGCGCCGTGTCAAGACCTGTTGCACCAATCTGTCGTCGATCCAGGAAATCTGCCATCAGCTTGCTCTATCTTGCGTGTAAATCACCGATCGTGTTGCTTTCTCAAACCGCGCTAACGCAGGTATCCACCTGGCTCCCGATTGAAGACCATCGGGGTCTCCGGATCACGGTCCGCGATCTCCTGCGGTATCGCTCGATCCCATCCAGCTGGCGCTTCATTGTCACGGCGATAGAACCATCCGAGCAGGACCGTTCGCCGCTCACCGGTTTCGTTAGGCCAGGTACCATGCAGCACACGAGCATCACCAATCACCAGCTGCCCTGTTTTGACAGCAACATCGATTGCGGCGGGATGATCCATGAACATCCATTCATTGGTTTCTTCCACCTCGTAACCGCCACCCTCGTGCGGTGCTACCAGATTGTCATGCAGGTCAATGCGTTTGAGGTGAGATCCCGGAATCACCCGCAAACAACCGTTCTCACGTGTCGTATCCGTAAGATACCAGTTCAGGAACACCTGTTGTGGCCAAGGCGACAGGCTGACGGGATCATCCCAGCGGCCCCAGTCCTGATGCCAGTACAACGCAGGAGCCTGCCCCGGTTTTGATATGATCTGATAGGTCCCACCACTCTTGAAGTCATCCATCTGAAGCGCATCCATGATCGCCTTTGGATGTTCAATCAGCTCATCAACGATGCAGTCCTTCGGAAGGTTCGGTGACCGTCTTGAGACATTGCGCTCTCCCATCAAATGGATGTCAGAGCCCTGATATCTCCATCGATCCGGATGCGTCATGGACCCCAGCCAACGATCAGACCATTCCCGCCACGCGTCAATCCGACCTTCGGAGAGTCCACCATCGACCACGCAAAAACCATCGGTCAACAGTTGTTCTCGCGCTGCCTTTACAACATCCGCACTGAGGTGCATGTTTCCGCCTTTTAAAACTAATTGTTTTCAGTCTGTTGCACTTTCGCTTCTGTTAGACCCTCTTCCGACATTCGACGCCCTGTGCCATCCATACGAGCTTTCAGGCCACGATTTGTTTCCTCGATGATACGCGCCGCATTTTCGTTCTCGGCAATTCGCTCCCTGTAGAAGATTAAACGATCAGGACCGGTCAGCGGAGAGTCAGCGCCCAGCATCGGCAAACTGCCTGAACACATCCACAAGGCAGGCACCAGTGAACAATCGGCACGGGTCAGTTGGGTAGTCGCTGCAAATGGTACGTCGCCCAGATTTTTGTCCAACGCGCCCAGATCGTGCCTAACCTGCCCAACCAGCAGATCAACAACACTCTGGTTACGGTTATCGGGATTCCTCTGACCAAAAATCATAAACAAATTGTTCATCAGGTAGATACCCCCGGTGCGAGACAGGAACCTAACATTGGCGAGCTCTGACGCAGTCCCACAAGTAGCGCTTGGTCTCGATACAACTCGTCGATGTGCGCGGCGATCACCTCGGATTCAGGGATGAGACCGTCGTCCGTATCCAGCTCCGGGGTTCGACCAATCGGCGACACTTCGTACATCTTGTCCATCACGAATTGCACCGGCGGCCGGACAATATCAATGTCATCCTCGATACTCAACGCATAGATCTGAATGCGTATTTTCGCCAAGGGGCTAAGGTCGCCGGTGCAGAGTTTCATGGCACGGGAGCTTCCGAGGAAAGAGCCCGATAACAACAGGTGCGGCTGGATAAATCAATAACCAAGAATCAAGGCGTTATGGCTTCCCATAGCGGGTTAATATGGCTACAGACAGACCCTGGTCGAGTCAGCCTTGATGAGGCGCATCGATCATCCGAATGGCAAACGTTCGGAGTAGGGTAATCTTCGCCGTTCGTTACCATTACGCAGAATGTGGCGACACACGCTGCCTTCGAAGTAAACGATGGACACATCGCCATCGTTGACCAGCAAGTTATGCCGTGCTGAATCCAGATGATTGAGTCCCCGACATGCATTTTTATCGGTCCATCGATTTTCCGCCGTGTCAATGAGCATCAGGTCATCCCGACTCAGTTCCAAGTTGAGGACATCGAACACTCCACGCGCCTGCACCAAATATTCATCGGTTAAGACATCATGGGTTATCGGACCGAGTCGTTACCTCATAGAAAGATAATTCGACCGGCCGATCGATTTCCCATGCATGGTTGCTATTAGCTCAGCGAGGTTCTCGGTCAGTTGATCCTGATCCACCGCTCCTGCAGCCTCCAGCGAGGTATCTAGGACACCTTGATTCAGCAGGTCTGATTGAATCACCACACCTTGCTTTCGGTAACCGGAAATGAACGTCGGAGGGTTCTGATCATGGTTTCGTGAGACGAGAGACCTGCACCAAATGCAAACTCCAGCAAGGTTATCTTGGTCGACGACATCAGTTCTACCGCCCGCGCTAACTGCCTGCGGCGCTGGAAGACTTTCAGCATAAGTCCAGTCGCATCCCTGGGAAATCGTGCAAAGTGAAATGGGGCGAGATGCGCGGAGATAGCGACTTCGGCCAATGTGCCATGGGGTGTTCCCTAAATCGCGACGAGCGCTCGTCTCAGCTTATTGATCTGGTTTCTGCTCGCAAAAGGCAGTCTGTCACGAACAATCGGCACGCGTTTGATTCGGCTTTCTGTTCTTTAAACTTTCCCGTCTTCATTCCTTGTTGACCTGCGACTGGGGCTCCAATGTTAGACTCAGCTGACCAACAAGGAGCAAATCGATGACAGATTTTGCAGGCAGGATAGCGGTCGTCACCGGCGGAGGCACAGGCATGGGCCGCGCACTCGTGCGTCGCCTAGTATCAGAAGGATGTCACGTGGCGGCCTGTGATGTGGTTGAAGAGAATCTCAACGAGACTGCAAAGATCACAGTTGAAGAGGCGCCTCAAGGCATTCGTTTTACAACACACATCTGTGATGTTGCGAATGAAGACGACGTCCAACGTTTTGCCACCGAAGTCGCCCGTGATCAGAAAACAAAACACATCAATCTGTTGTTCAACAATGCTGGCGTCGGCGGCGGCGGCAGCCTCGTGAATGCAGAACGTGGCGAGTGGGAACGCGCTTTCAACATCAACTGGAACGGTGTCTACCTGTGCACTCGCACTTTCCTACCTCTATTGCTGTCAAGCGACGAAGGACACATCATCAATACGAGCAGCGTGAACGGTTTCAGAGCGTCATTAGGCGGCAATATTCCGCACACTGCCTATAGTGCTGCCAAGTTTGCAGTCAGAGGTTTCACAGAAGCCCTGATCAATGACTTTCGTTTTAACGCACCGCATTTGAAAGCCACGGTGGTCATGCCTGGCGGTGTCGGCACCGACATCGCCCGCAATACATCCCGGCTAGTTGGCGAAGGTGACCCAGCCACCTGGAGCGACGAGGTCATCGACGAAATGCGCAACCAATGGCAACAGCGCCCCCTGGAACATCTGCAGGCACTCAATATCAACCCGGCACTCATCGACATGACCAACGATGAGGTGCGCGCTTACATGGCTGAACGAGAAGATGCTTATCGCAATATTGGTATCACACCGGATGCTGCTGCGGACATTATCCTGAGTGGTGTTCGAAAAAATTACTGGCGCATCCTTGTCGGCAAAGACGCGGAAGCTCTGGATCGTGCGGTCCGCAAACATCCACATCAGACCTACGACCTCGACTTCAACAAATTCGTACAGGCCGAATGGCAGGATTAAAGGATCTTTTGCCCCATGCGGCGGTGAACAAGAGGATTCCCTCGGTCTTTCGCCAATATTGGGATTGAGCAGGAATTTGGTGAACGAGCAGACGGTGACCCAGCAGACAATACAAGCTACCTACGTAATTGTGTTCAGCGGCGGATGATGACACACGCGGAACGCAGTTGGATAACAGGAATCAGGGAATTTGGCGACAGCACCTAGGAGTATCTTTCAACAGAAGTCATCGAGTTCGAACGTATGGTACGCTCACCTCAGCGCAAATAATCGATGCCTTCTATGGATTTTCAAGATATTGACTATCAGGTCGACGAACCGGTTGCGACGATTACGCTTAACAGACCTGATCAGCTGAACGCGTTTACTCGGCACACGCTCTCGGAGATTCGAGAGGCAATCAACACTGCGGTCAGCGACCAACGTGTAGTGGGTATCGTAATAACCGGCAACGGTCGTGCGTTCAGTGCGGGGCTCGATATGTCGACCCTGACCGAAGTCACCAGCGCGAAAGGAACGGGGTCACGGGAAGCCAAGAGCGAGCAGCTGCCTGGCATCTTCAGTTACTTTCTTGAAGTCCCAAAACCCGTCATCGCTGCGGTCAACGGCGTTGCCGCCGGTGGCGGTCTGATTCTCGCCATGATGAGTGACCTGCGATTCGCCAGTGTCGATGCGTCTGTCACCACCGTTTTTCTGAAACGTGGGCTCATTGCAGAACACGGTTCAAGCTGGCTGCTGCCACGTATGGTCGGCGTCAGCAAAGCTCTGGATCTGCTCTGGATGAGTGACAAGATCAGCGCGGAAGAAGCCATCGAGATTGGACTCATTGACCGTGTGTACGAGCCGGATCAGCTACTACCAGAAGCTACGGCCTACATCGCAAAACTCGCAAAAACATCGGCACCGAAAGCGATCGCGGCCTCTAAGAATCTGGTCTATCGACATCTCGGCATGGCTTACCCTGACGCACTTAGGGAAGCCGACAGCGTACAAAGCGACTTCGTTGGCGCGCCCGATTCCATTGAAGGTGCCAACGCATTCATAGAGAGACGGCCTCCTCGATTCCAGAGATTAGGCGACGACTGACGACATCTCTTCATGGCCCTGAGCCACCTGCGGTTACCTGTGTTACGCTCGCCGTGACATTTACGAGGGAAAAACTGATGAGCGAAATCGACGCCAACGCGGATCCGTATATGTACAACGGGTTCCCGATGAATACCCCCCTGGATATTCGACTGGGCCTGACAAAAGAAGAAGGTATCTTTCACAAACTACGATGGGGCATCATCTCCGCCTCATCGATCTCGTCAGATTGGATCAAGTCGTTACAGGATGTCCCAGGTGCAGAATTCGCAGCCGTCGCAGCTCGTGACATAGACCGCGCGCGCGCCTTCGCCGACGCCCATGAAATCGAAACCGCTTACGACACCTACCAGGCGCTGTGTGAAGACCCGGACGTGGATATTGTCTACATCGCTTCAAAAACCTGGGATCACTACCGTGATCTGATGATGGCCATTGGGGCCGGTAAGCACGTGGTGTGTGAAAAGCCCTTCACAGATACCGCAGATCAAGCGAAGGAAGTTTACGACGCTGCAGCGAAAGCTGGCGTTGTCTGCTGGGAGGGGATGTGGCTGCGCTTTTTCCCCGCCGTGGAACACGCACGCATGGCGATGGAACGCGGCGATATCGGTGACGTCAAGGTCGTGACTGCGGACTATCCGGATCGTGTTTATGCACTGAATCCCGCAATAACAGGATTCGGGGCAGATGAGATGCCAGTGATTGCCGCGGCGGGTCGCAAATCCCAGCCACAACCGTACGCCAATGATGTGTACTCCGCACACGGTGCCTCGCCCAGTGGCGCTGTGCTCCAGTACGGTGAGCAGGAGGGCATCGCCATGATCACTTTCCCGGCGGGTCGTTTTCTGGAAGAGACCCAATATGTGGGCACAAAGGGTCGGATCACCATTGAAACCCCGTCACATCATCCCGCCGCTATGACGCTTAGAAATGGCCGCCCGCCGAGAGCGGGCAACAAGAAATCTGAGGGGCAAGCATCCATGGTGCTCGACCCCAGTGAAGGCTGGACGGGAGACTGGATCGAAACGCACTGGAATCAGGATCGCAATCCTAGCTCTGGTGCCTTCAACAACGTCCAACGTTTTGACTATCCGGTGCCAACACCCGCACCCATCACAAGGGGCCAGCCAGTAGGCTCACGCTGGAATGGTGAACGTATGATCAACTATAAGGGCTGGACTTGGCACGGCGGTAACCAACACGGGTTCACCTATCAGGCGCAAGCGATGCACCGCTGTATGGCCGCCGGTCTTGAAGAGATGCCGCAATGGACCACCAAAGAGTCCATTCGGGTCTGCGAGATCATTGACGAAATCAACCGTCAATGTGCTGATCGGGGCTACGATCCCAAACCGAGAAGCTAGCTAGGCAACGGGCAGGGGGAAACATCAATTGGTTCCTCCTATCCGTTACCTCTTCGCTTTTAGCCGCAAGGCATGCCGTGCGCTCCAGACGCGTGCTCCACAACAACAATTACGGCATTTTACTTACCACATAGAGTGTGATTTACATCGATATCGGCAAAGTCGCGTCGTTGAGCATGAAGTCGCAGCTTGCATCGATCCTATATCTCGATAGTGTGAACGATAACCCGCAAACCGTCACCTTTGAGCGTTCATCGTTTTCTCTCTATGTCTTCACATCGAGCCTGCAAAGGGAACCACGTATGGACCTTCAGGAATAACCGCGATAGCAGGATCACCACTGGCTTCAATACTCGCCAGAATTGCCTTAGCGACATCGTCAACCTTTTCAACACCGGTTAGCAGATGATCCTCGTCAGTTAATCCGTTCGAGAATAGCTGAACATTTGCATGGGTCTGTGATTTAAGCTGCTGTTCCGTCTGCCATTCATCAATATCCGCCAGATCTTTCGCGAGCAAGCTCGGTAAAAAACCCTCACGATCATCGATCAGGCGTTGCTGGGCAGCCTGATAGTCTTCAGAGCCCATCCCTTCTGAACACTCACTAGCAACAATGAGTGTTCCCCCAGGCTCCAGGATATCGAGGGGGGTCACCATGCCTTTCACTGTCTGATAATAGGTCTTGTCCAGAGGATAACCCGCTGATGATGTGACGACGGTGTGGAATTTCCGCCCCACTCTCACCTCGGCAGAGGTGCGCATAACCTCAACGGCGGCCAAATGGCTTTCGACCGCTTCACCAAAATTGGCGAACACCAATCGACGCTGCTCATCAATCACTGTATTGAAAGCAAGCACTTTCCGGTTTGGTGCCTGTGCACGATTCAGCATCTTAAGAATTTCAAGTTGCTCTTCGTGTAGCGGATTCCCTTCGAGCACACAGGATGTCGCGCTTGGATGTTCCATAAACCGTGCTGCGTGAAACGTGCGGATCGTCTTATGGTGGGCAACGCCTGGCGCCACCACTTTGCGTCCACCGGAGTATCCTGCCATGAAGTGAGGTTCGACCAGGCCGGTAACAATACGGACATCTGCATCAACCAAGAGCCGATCTATCCCAACGGGCGTATGACGGCTTGGTGTCTCCCCAAAAAAAACATGGTCATCATCATTGCGGGCATCATGGTTTCGGATACGGATGTTCTTGACGATCCAGTCATCGCCGATCAACTCTCGCAACTCTTCACCCTCGTTGGGGCGATGAAGACCTGTTGCGACGAGGATCGTGATCCCGTTCAAACTCATCCCAGCCGTAAGCAGTTCATCAACCATCGGCTTGAGGAAAAGGTGGTTCGGCACAGGTCGCGTAATGTCGCAGATGACAATGCATGCAGACCGTGCGCCTTGTGCCGCCTGGCGTAGAGTTTCCGCGTTCACCGGTGACTGAAGCGCGTGCCGGACCATATCACCTGCAGATGCATCGACACGCTGAAACGCCAGCTTCTCTATCGTCGTGATATTGATATGGTCAGGTAGAGAGACCGCAAGCTCACCTTGCCCATAAGCCAGAACAAATCGGTTAGAATCCACTTCTGTCATCACCTATTGGCCGTGTGGTCCCGTTACTACTCAACGCAACTATTCAAGTCGGGCTCGCAGCCCCCGACCATACATACCCAGTAGCTTACCATTCAGCGCCCAATCTTCTGCCAATATCGCATCAACGGCACCGGCATCGCCCGTATTTACCAATGCTGCAAGTCGCCTGCCGTACTGTGTGACGGCCTGCTGACATTCAATAAGCCCCGCTACATCCGACCAGAATCCTGACTCGCCCAGCGACTCTAGGTCTTTGAGTACTCCATAAACGCCAGCATTAATCTCTTCCATCGCCTCAACCTCGACGTTCGCAGCACTGATTCGAGCAGATTGGCGACTGAGGTATCCGCATCCTGCGACCATCACAAAGTACGGCTCAGCAAGCCCGAAGTGCACAGCGTGGGAATGATCCAGCTCAGTGGTGTCCCCCATCGGCACGCCCGTAAAAGTCACCCGGTCCTGAGGCAGTTCGGAGAGAAAATCACCCGGTGGTTTCTCAACGATTGTCACACGCTCATGATCGGCCGGGACCAGATAACAACCACCGGCGATAGCAGGGCCGATGGTGACAATGATGTGATCCACCATCGGTCCTCCAGCGACCCATGTTTTGTAACCCGTGAGGAACCCGTCAGTGATGGTCGTGCCAGGAAAGAGCCGTCCTCGGTCCTCCGAGATAGCAAAACTATACCAATCACCTAAACGCGATAACGCTGGAAAACAGCCATGTTGAGCCGCTTGATAGGCCCCGGCAAAAACCCAGGACAGCCGATCTGCGAGCAGCCCCCCCATGAGCGCCATCTCAAAGGGATCGGTCAGTCCATTAGCACCTAATGTATTTTGCCAGGCTTGCTTGTATTCGATGACGCCCACCAAAGGCGACGCATCCGGGATAGATTCGATCAGCGATTGAATTCGATTGGACACGATTAGGCATCCAGAGCGCCGTAAATCGGCCTGTGTTTGGTATAGCCACCGTCTGTCGTCAACACTTCACCCACACACCAACACTCATTCGCCCAGAAAAACATCGTTGCTGCCGCAATGTGACTCGGATCAGTTAGGCCTCCAAGCGGCATCATATCCTCGACCGATTGCAGACGCCCCGCACTAACTTCATTTTGTGCAGCCATCGGACCTCGTAGAGGCGACGGCGCGAGTCCGTTTAACACAATACCGTGTTTTTCTGTGAAATAACGTGACTGCAGTCGCAACAGGTTCAGCAGCCCACCCTTGGATTCTTCATAAGCAGCACTTGCCCGTCCTTCTGAACCCACAGTGGCGGACGTGCTGGTGATAATCACACCATGTGTTCTCGGCTGGGCAAACGCGCCCGTATTTATCCCCTGTTTGAGCACGTTGTGGGCGCCCCAAAGATTCACTTCACAAGCGCCCATCACATCCTCACGAGTCAGATTCTCTGGCGCAGTCAGCGGACGCGGTGAGATTCCGGCAGTGTACTGTAGGTAACGGATACCTTGATGCTTTTCAAACAGCGTCCGAACTTCGTCCTCGCTGCGAACATCCACCGTTTCGGCCACTACCGCGGTCTGGCTAACTGACGCGATCTCCGCCGCAAAATCTGACAACGCCGTGTTGATGCCACCGACATTAATGTGACTCACATGATCCACCAGCACCAGCTTTTTCAATCCCAGCCAGAAAGGCACATTACGCGCCATGTACTGACCCATCAGTCCGACGCCAACAATCATTGCTGTAGCGTCGCTGTCATAAGTATGCGGACTCATACGGTTCTCATTTCTTTTCGAGTTTAGTTTTAGGATGCGAATCAGGTATCTGGTCTGTCGACAAGCGGCACTGGATTCCATCGGGAGCGTAACAGCGTGGTGAGTAGTACAGACTCAAGCGCACTCGCGTTTCCTCGACAACGGAGCGCTTCCAACAACAGACCGGACACATAACGATCTTCTGCATGGGATATCAGCGGCATCAGCACCTCAATCTCTTCATCGGACAATCCATGGTTACTCGCCAACTGCAATAACCCGAACGCGGCATTTTCTCGAACCGTCGATCGTTCCAGTCCACCACCTCTCGTGTTGTTGGGCTCCGCTATCAGCGCAGAGATCAGAGCTTGAACGATCCCTCTGACATCTGACACCGGACCACGTGACAACATGCCCAGACTGTAACCGGTGATCGACCGGACAGGATCATCCGGATCGTTCGAAAGCCTGTCAATAAGTCCATTGATCGCATCTCCTGACTTGGCTGCCGCGACGTTTCCCAGACCGAAAGCAGCAAATCTGCGAGTAGATGCGCTCTCCGATGTCAACGCAGTGCTCAACGCCGATAGCGCAGCATCACCGCTCTCTCGAAGTCCGTACGCAGCGGCTCGACGAGTGGATTCCATCGGATCTTCCAATGCCGACGCCAAGACTCCAATACACTCTCCTGATGCTTCGCTAGCGAGTTGATAAGCAGCCCAGATTTTTTCATCTTCTTGGCCATGAAAGAGTACAGTTTTCGCTTCTCTCCTAACGGATAATTGAAGGGGCTTTCGATCATGCTCACCACAACTCCAAGACCAGACACGACGCACAACCGGCTTCAGGCTCTCTCGAACATCTTCCAGATCGAGGGTCGATTCGTGCCGCCACGCGGGTTTCGAAGGTTCTTTGGTTCGCACAAAATGAAATTTGTACATAAACCGGTTCGCTCCATCAAGTGCCCGCCTGGAACCCCGGTGAAACATGTCGTAGTGCGACAGCACAATCGTGCCTCTTGGTACCGTTAGGAACTCCCGTTTCAAATTTGAAATCCCCAGATTCAGGATGCTGCGATCGAGCGCCGCATCCCGTTCCGCAAGATCATCAGAACCGAGCACTCGGAACGGCATGTTGCGATCAATCGCATCTGCTCGATGCCAGTCGTTTTCTATCTCTATGTCGCGCGTCCAGTATTGGGTTTCGGTAATGACCTCTGTCGGTCCATTCTCCATAGTCACGTCCTGCGGATAGTAAAATAGCAACAGCCAATCCGGCCTATGTGCACGATAGTGACCGCGCTCATTCCAGGGGAGATTGCCATCCTGGTGGAATCCTTGATCCGCTGGAGTGTTTAGATGGACAAAGTTGTGTGTGTGCAGGGCGTAGTCGGGACCAAGGATACTCTCAACAGCACCGGTAACAGCAGGGTCATCCAGCATCTTCGTCAACGCGGGTATCTGGGCGAGCAGGTTATCGCCGACCATCTCAACGTTGCCGCGACGCGTCTGCATCGCACGCAGACGTCCGTGCAGAACACCCGCCTCCTGATACCGCGCCTCGTGATAGTCGTTGTCCAGCGAAGACGGTAACGTCACATAACCACGAGACAGGAACTGCAGGTACCCCTGGTCACTCAGCCTGTGGTCGGTCCGTTCACCCAACGCTTTATTGGTCTCTGACATCCTGTCCACCAAGGAGCTTACCATTGCCAAATCATCCGTCCAGGTCAAGCCAGCTCGTCTGTCGCCACAGGACCTGATTCGGCGCTATCGTGTGCCGGCGCGATCATGAGATAGTAAGGGCCACACGATCCATATGAAAAATAGGAGTTCAGGGTGGGACTGACAGGAACCGCAGCTATCGTCGGCGCTGCCGATTATAAGAACGAGAGGAAGTACAGCGGAACCCGCAAATTCTTTCTGGAACAGTGGGCGGAACTGACCCACGAAGCCCTGCAACAAGCAGGTCTGCAGAAATCAGATGTCGATGGTCTTTGCTGCAATTCAATACCGGAAAGTCCCAGTTTTGCACCCTCCACCATCGCTGAATATCTCGGTTTACATGTCAATTTTGCCGAAACAGTTGATCTTGGCGGTGCTTCCCCTGTCGGCATGATCTGGCGTGCAGCTGCAGCGATTGAAATGGGCCTGTGTCAGGCTGTCGTCTGCGGCGCACCCGCACTGCCAATGCCCCATAACCCCAACCCCAAGCCCTTCGATCATACGCGCAGCTTCGGTTCGACGAGCGCCAATTGGGGCGCACCACAAGCGGAGTTCGATGTGCCTTATGGCAATGTTGCTCAAAACGCAGGGTATGCGCTCATCGCCCAGCGATATGCAGCAACCTATGGCTACGATGAGCGTGCACTCGCAAAAATTGCCGCGGACCAACGGACCAACGCACAAGGTAACGACAAGGCTGTCTTCTACGGTCAACCAATCAACATCGACGACGTCCTCCAAAGTCGCATGATCGCCGACCCGCTACACATACTGGAAATTGTGATGCCATGTTCGGGCGGCAGTGTCGTCATCCTGGCCAACAAGGAACTCGCAACACGATGTCAGAACCGACCTGTACATGTGACCGGCTGTGGTGAACGGCTGACCACGCGATCGACCACGTACGCTGAAGATATGACAGTGACACCCGTTGGTCCCGCGGCAGCCAGTGCCTTCGCGATGTCCGGTAAGAAGACCTCTGATGTTGATGTCCTCGAAGCCTATGACTGCTACACGATCACCGTCATGCTAACGATCGAAGACTCGGGGTTCTGCAACAAGGGTGAAGGTTGTGCCTTTATCAACGACAACGATCTCACCTTTAAGGGAAGTTTCCCGGTCAATACACATGGCGGCCAGCTCGGTGCCGGTCAGGCAGGATTGGCTGGCGGTATGTCACAACCCATTGAAGCTGTCCGCCAGATTATGGGAATCGCCGATGGCCGTCAGGTCCCAAACTGCAACACAGCTTTGGTCACCGGAACCGGCGGCATAATGAGTGAACAATCCGCTGTCATTCTCGAGGGAGCGTAACCATGGATCTTTCAAAACCCGTTCCCAATCCAACGCCCACATCGCAACAGTACTGGGATGCACTTGCTGCAGGTGATGTAAAGTTACAGCAATGCGACGATTGTGGTTCGTGGGTCTTCTACCCGAGGAGCCACTGCAGTCATTGTCTATCACCAAACCTGACCTGGAAGACGGTATCCGGAGAGGGTGAAGTATATTCGTTTACGATAGCTCGTAGCCCAACTGCCCCTCAGTTTGCTGGTGAGGAGCCACAGTATATCGCCGTCATTGAACTGAACGAAGGCATTCGGCTAAACAGTGTGCTGACGGAAGTGAACGAAGCAGATATCAAGGTAGGCATGAAAGTCGTGCCCGTCTTTCATCGTGAAGGGGACGCGACACTATTGTATTTCAAACCCGCATCCTGAACCGACGGATCGGAAGGATTCCACTCCTACCAAAGGGAAAGCTCATACCTTAGCTGAAGAGTCCCTGTAGCTTTTTCATCCCCGCCGTGGCCTCTGCGACGACTTCCTCAATTATGTCGGCCGATGGCTTAACGTCCCGAATCAACCCGGAACCGGTCCCGGCCGTATAGTTACCCTGAGAACCATCCACGTCCGTAGGGATCTTCGCAGAGCCCTCACCCTGCAGTTCCATGAAATCCATCGCCTTCTTACCAGGCTCGTCCTTAGAGTCCATGTATTCCCAGAACTCGTTCTTGATCAATCGCGTCGGCGAGGAATTACGAAGCGCGATGGCGGTGGCGGAATCACCTGCATCAACCAGCACCTGCTTCCAGTTCGGGTGCGCACGAGATTCTTCTGCTGCCAAGAACCGCGTACCCATCTGCACGCCTTGCGCACCCATCGCGAGCGCCGCGAGCAGGCCACTGCCAGACGCAAAACCCCCGGCCGCAACAACGGGGATCTCGACCGCGTCCACGACCTGGGGCAGAAGTGAAATGGTGGGGACTTCATCCAGCGCCACCTTGCCACCCGATTCGCTGCCTTCTGCCACGATGGCGTCCACACCTGCATCCTGAGCCTTTTGTGCGGTGCGCACAGACGACACCACATGCATCACGTAAATACCCATGTCTTTCAGTACTTCGATGTACTTGGTTGGGTTCCCAGCTGACGTGGTGACAATGCGGACACCATACTCAGGCAATAGGTCGAGTAACTTAGGCACCATTGGGTGGAAAAGGGGCAGATTCACAGAATACGGACGATTCGTGAGTTCGGTCAGGGATTGCAGCTCCGTTCGGGTTCCATCCACACCGAAGGTTGCACTGGACAATGTTCCAAGAGCGCCTCCGTTGGAAACAGCAGCCGTTAGCTTGGCATCACTGATGCCCATCATGCCGCCCAAAACAATCGGGTGCTCAATACCCAACACGTCACAAAGAGGTGTTCGGATGCTCATCTGGCCGCTCCCTTTTCCCACAAAAAACCAGCACGCACCCTAAACCACCGCGAATGTGCGTACAACCTGGCACGCGGGGCAATTTGCCATCTAACTTTCGAAACGTTGACAAAAAGCCGGGCCGCCGGGCCGCACAATCGTTTATGATCAGGACCGGGATATCGTTAACCCTTGAACAGATAGCCCACCAACAACATGCAGCAAGTCATTCACACCCATCAGCTCTGTCGCTTCTTTGAAGTCGGCGACACTAAGGTCCACGCACTCGATCACGTGGATCTATCAGTTAATCAAGGCGACTTTGTCGCAGTTATGGGACCCTCGGGATCGGGGAAGTCAACGCTCATGAATATTCTCGGCTGCCTCGATACCGCGGATGCAGGTGACTATCATCTTCTGGATCAGCGCGTTTCAAGGATGGACGACATCCATCTCTCATCTCTTCGCAATCAATACATCGGGTTCGTTTTCCAGAGTTTCCATTTGCTCCCACGTCTCACTGCTCTCGACAATGTTCTGTTACCGCTACGCTATTCAGACGGCGATATCACAATAAGCACTCAACGTGCACGAAAGCTTCTGGATCGTCTGGGGATGTCGCAGAGGATGGACCACCGACCCAACCAGCTTTCCGGTGGACAGCGTCAGCGGGTCGCGATCGCGCGCGCGCTCGTGGCGGCACCACCGTTGTTACTAGCCGACGAGCCCACCGGTAATCTCGATTCCAAAACTTCGATCGAAATCATGGATCTCTTTACCGAGCTAAACGGGGAAGGGCAGACGGTTCTGATGGTCACGCACGAGGATGATGTCGCGGCCTACGCCAAACGCGTCATCCACATGCGGGATGGAAAAATCGAGCGGGAACACCTCAATGCGGCGGCATAGTGTCTTCTTTGCCATTCTCTTAACGATCGCGTGGACAAGCGTGTTTGCAGATCCGTTTCTGACGGGGGTAATCGAAGACGCCGACGCACAGACCATCGAGATGCCCGTATTTCCCGGTGCATGGCAGAGCCAGATCGAATGGATGGCACCCGAAGGCAGCGAAATACAACCCGGTGATGTGGTGATCCGACTGGACCCGGGATCGCTGCTTGACCAGGAAGAACGCACGCAGAGCGACTACGAACGGAAGCGCTTTGAAGTTGAACGCCGCACGGCCGAACTTGCTCTTACCGTTATGGATGCTGAAACGGCGGTACTACAAGCAGAGTCAGAGCTGAAGCTCGCCACCCTCGATGCGAGCATACCGGCCACTGCCAGCCGTCGGCTTGACTACGATCGGGCCCAGTTACGGCTCAGTACCGCCACGCAGTCACTTGAGCGAAAACGAGCAGAGCTTGCATCAAAACGCCGCGAAGAAACAGAGACTCTGATAGTTCTGCAGTTAGAAGAACAACGGATGCATGATCAATGGCAGTCGATGGTTGACGCTCTGGAGGGGACTCAACTCAAGGCTGGAAAGGCCGGTATTCTGATCTACGCAGAAAATCGCTTTACCGGACACAAAATCTTCCCAGGTGAAACCTACAATAACAGTACGCTGCTCGCGCGGATCGCCAGCCACGAAGATACGAGCTTTCGCTTCTGGGTCCACGAAGCCGACATCCTAAAGATCGTCCCGGGTGATCGATTGGTTGTCACGCCCGATGCACTCCCGGAACAACCCGTCGTTGCGGTAGTCAGCCGGGCGTCACAACAAGCCACGACACGAGATGAATGGAGCCAGGGTGGCTACTTTGAAGTGCATGCAAAGCCAACAGTCCCATTACCCAACACCTTCATTCCTGGTATGTCGGTCATGGGGAAACCCGAGTGACCAACGCGCTGCAGACGTACACACGATCACTGTTGATCTGTGCTGCCTCATCGATCAGTGTCTTCACCAGCGCACAGGAGACCCTCATCCTGACGACCCAGGATCGCCCCGTCACAGTTGATGCAAGTGGTACCGTCGTCTCCCAAAACGAGCTGCGGTTTGGTCCGCCACCTGGTCACAGCTGGCAGACCTCTATCACGCAGCTCGCTTCAGAAGGACAACGTGTCCAAAAGGGAGCCCTGCTAGCGAGTTTTGATGCGAGCAATACCGATGACCGCCTGCGTCGTTACCGAGGTGATCTTGACTCTGCCGAGGGAGAGATCAAGTCAATGCGTAAAAATCAGGCGAGAGAGGTTGAGGAAGAAAGACTAAGGCTGGCAGCAAAGAAAAGCGCGGCAGACAAGGCAGCGCGGAAGGCCGATCAACCGGCTGGACTGGTCCCCGGTATCGACTATGAGAAATTGATCGAAGAACGCCGGATTGCAGAGATTCTCTGGCAACGCGAACAATCGCGAGTCTCGTTAACCAAACAGTTGCGAGAAGCGCGAATCAAGGAAACAGAGGCCCGAATCAAACAACTCAGAGCACGGCTCGCTGCGGCGAATGCACAGTTCACGGGTTCGAAGGTGATCGCCCCGCGCAAGGGTCTTGTCATTATTGGTACTGATCCCCAAGGAAGAAAATTCGACGTCAACACCAACGTTCACCCAGGACTGGTTGTCGTCAAACTGGTTGATGACAGTACCTTGGCCATTGATGTGGAAATCCCGGAACATCAGGCCGCGCTGCTGAACCAGGGCCAACCCGCACGAATAATTCTGGACGCTCAAGGAGGGACAGAGGTCGCCGCCAGCGTGATCAGTGTTGCGAATACCGTCCGCCGACAGTCTCGAGGATCACTCGCAATGGTCAGGGATGCCAAACTTACACTCGCGTCTGATGACGTCTCTCTGTTTCGTATCGGCATGTCGGTCAGGGTCTCCATCGAAGTGAACGTCCAGCAGAACGTACTCGCCATTCCTGAATCGAGTGTCCAATACCGTTCGGGTTCTCCTGGTGTGCTTATGTCTGGGGGTGAGTTTCGGCCCGTTGTACTGGGCAGGCGCAGTGAAGGCCACTTCATTGTTGTCAGTGGTCTTTCGACTGGCAACGAGATTCAACTGTGAGAATCCGTCTACTGCCAGTATGGGCGATCACCGTGGCTACGATTCTCAACGGTTGCAGCGAGAACGGTTCGCAATCTCCTGTGATTGAGGTCACCCCACGCGATCACGTGATGACAGTTAAAGGGCGCGGCGAATTGATGTCAGCAGAATCGATACCGGTCAGTCTGCCCGACGGTGTAGTGATGTACTTCAACATTGCCTGGATGATCCCAGAGTATTCAGAAGTCAGCGAAGGTCAGGTTGTTGCACGGTTCGATGACACTGACGTCGAAAACCAGCGCGCTTTTACCGAACTCGCCGTCATCAACAACGATCTGCAACTCAGCAACTTTGAACGGGGAAACCTTATCGACCGCGCCGTGATCGATCAGGAGTCCGAAAGAGTCGAAGCAGAAACACTCATCGCTCGAAACTTTACGGAAGTGGATCCACGGCTTTTCAGTCAGAACGAGATTATCGATGCCCTAGGTGACCTCGACTATCTGTCGGTTGAAGAATCCTACTACCACTGGCAGGCCGACACTCACGCACAACGATCCCAGGCAGATCGGGACCGAATCCTTTCCAATCGAAGCAGTAGTGAGCTCCAACTGCAGAAGCAGAATAGTGCGTTGTCACTGATGGAGCTTCGGAGTCCCGTCGACGGGACCTTTATCTATGCAGAAACGCCGTGGGGCCAAAAATTATCAAAAGGACAGCAGGTTTTCGCGGGCAGGCCAGTCGGCGTGATTCCCGTCAAAGGTAAGGTCAAGGCGCGCATCTATGTTGCAGAAGTCGATGCCGTTGGGCTTGCCATTGGTCAAAGGGTATCCCTGCGCATTGATACAGCTGTCGATCGCACACACGACGCTGTAGTGAAAAGCGTCTCGCCAGTAGCAGTACCCAAAGATCGAGACGATCCGCAAAAATATTTCGTAATTGATGCCGACCTATCATCAGTTGACGACGACGTCATGCGGGTCGGCAGTTCTATCGACGCCATCATCACGACACAAACACTGCAGGAAGTGCTGCTGGCACCGCAACAATCCGTTTTCTTTCGCAACAGTCAGGCCTACGTCCAGAAGGTCACCGGCGGACAACGTATAGAAGTGCCGGTGGAATTGGGTACCCGCAGTGCCAATATTGTCGTCATCACCGCGGGCATCGCTCCGGGAGACCTAATTAGCTTAGCACCACAGATCAACAACGCATCGTGATTCTTCATCTCAAACAGAATCTGATTCCGGATGTTCAGCAGGCGTTTGCAGAACTCGGTCACCATCGTTTGCGTTCAGCCCTGACGCTGCTTGGCATGGTCTTCGGGGTTGGAGCAGTCATCGCTATGATCGCGGTCAGCGAAGGTGGTAGACGACAGGCACTGCAGATGATTGAAGGCATGGGTGTTTCTAACATTATTATTGAGTCGCATAGTCCAGAGGGCGAATCACTCAAAGATATTCGAAAACACTCGGCGGGCCTCTCCGTCCTCGACGCTGACGCCATTTCACAGACCCTGCCTTTTATCAAAGAATGGGGCGGGGTTCGTCATATCCACACATGGGACCTCTTTTCCCACGAGGGAGACACACGGGCACCAGTCTGGGCTGTCAGCCCCGATTACCTGTCCCTTTCCCAGCTCAGAGCCGAGAGGGGGCGACTGCTCAATGAAAACGACAACATCCATCGTGCGCCAGTGGCAGTCCTCGGTAACACCGCGGCGTATGAATTGTTTCCCAACGGAGAAGCTATCGGCAAGTTGATCAAGATCAATCATCTCTGGGTCGAAGTGGTTGGCGTGCTACGCGATCTTCAACTGCCCGACGGTGAAATCCAGGGGCGTCAGGTCGGCGGTGAAGGCAGCCGTATCTATATTCCCTTACAAACAGGCTTAAAACGGCTGCGAGTTTTCCCCATGCAAGCAGAGTTGAGCCAGTTGAAATTGAAGGTAGACGCAGCCCTGGATCCAGATGTCGCCGCCACGGCAGTACAACACCTGCTCGCACGACGTCACAACGGCCAAAACGATACACGCATGGTAATTCCTGCCCGACTGCTCGCCCAGCAACAACAGACGCAGCGAATCTTCACGATCGTGATGTCAGCCGTCGCAGGTATCTCATTGCTGGTTGGCGGTATCGGCATCATGAACATTATGTTGGCCAGCGTCATGGAAAGACGAAGCGAAATTGGACTACTTCGCGCGATCGGTGCTCAACAGGCCGATATTGTCAGGCAATTCCTGGTAGAAACTACCGTAATAGCACTAATCGGTGCGGTCGTTGGAATTATGCTCGGCGTCGCCATCGCCTATCTGATTGCGGGTTTCGCTGGGTGGGCTGTTGCATGGTCATTGCCAGGTATCACACTTGCGGTGGTTGTTTGCACGTCAATCGCGGTAGGCTTCGGCGTCTACCCTGCGCTATCGGCAGCTAAACTGGATCCGGTAACGGCACTGCAATCTGATTAGCCACTAGTCGGCAACGATCTCCGAGACTAACGGCGAGCTGAAATCCCGTGCGATCAATGTTTTACCCGCAAAGACTAATGGTCTGGTTTCCGCAAGCTTTTCGGTGTGATTATCGTCAAGACCAGAATACGTTCGATAGAACGGCACATCGACGTGGTCACAAACGCGTTTGCTGAACTTGGGTTCGCCTAGATCGTGCAGCACACGCTCCAACGAACCGGGGGCATCTCGTAGTCACTAATCACAGGAGCGCCGATGCCCTTGAACACACTCAGGCAGTGATTGTTTAAAGTCACCGGCGTTCGGCGTCATGCATCCCAGGTCGCTACACCAACCTTGAGGTGCACTGGGAGACAGAATGAAGAACGAAAAGTTTCTCCTTCAGCCCGTGATATAAGGTAACCAGCTCAGAACATAGAGGGTCGCCAGGACTGCAACAACCGACCCAATCGCGATGCCGCGCAGAATACGCTCAACAATCAGCCTGCGGTCCACTTCCCCTGCCATTTGAGTGGCATGGTTCCGATTACTCTCCACCGAACGGGTGTTTGCAGAACTCCTCAAAACGCTCAGCCTCCATCGTTGCGTACAGTTCCCACGAACCGATTAGTGAGGTTGGGGTGCTCCGAATATGCAGGCCACAGTTTCAGTCGGGGGGACGATGAGCCTGAGCTGCACTATCGGAGCAGCGCTTACTCTACCAGATATATTTGCAAATGAGAACGGTTATCATTTATGTTAGAGCCATCACGTTGTTGACATCTAGACAATCAGGAAATTCACTATGGCCAGATCCACGCTTGCAGTCACTGTAGCAGACAAACAACGACTGTCTCCCAATATGATGCGCCTGATGCTCCAGGGCGACAGTCTTCAGGATTTTCCAACCGGTTACGAAGGGGGGTATATCAAACTGGTGTTTCCCGGTGGACTTGACCGACCGGTTGTTCGCTCCTACACGGTAAGGGAATTCTCAGCTGACACCAGAGTGATCACGATTGACATGGTGGCGCACGGGGACACTGGTCCAGCAGCAACCTGGGCATCGAATACATCGATTGGCGACGAGGTCCAGATCACTGGACCTGGTGCCTGCAAGCCTATCAATACAAGTGCAGACCGGTTCATCTTGGCGGGCGATATGAGTGCCATACCGGCTATTAGTGTCAACATTAACCGATTACCTGCTGATGCCATAGGTGACATCGTTCTTGAGGTCATCTCTAAAAAGGATCAGCTAGAATTACACGTCCCTGAGGGCATGAATTTACATTGGGTAGTCAACCCCGATCCTGATGCGCCCAACACAATGCTCGAGGACTCAGTAATGGCATTGCCCTGGCGCGATGGGGAAGTATCTGTCTGGGTCGCCGGCGAATTCTCAGCATCACGAGCCCTTCGCCAGTACTTTCGACATGAGAAACCCGTCAGAAAGGAGAATATGTACGTCAGTTGCTACTGGAAGATTGGCGAGAATGACGAAGGCATGAAAGCCGCCAAGCGGGCTGACAAAGAAGCCTGGTAGCTGTTCTCACAATATTGCTATCGCCACGATAGCGGGAATTATTCGTAACAGCTTCTCCCCAGGTCGGAGGGAAGGAATCAGAGGAAAAAACAAGAAAGTGAGCTAGACCGCAGACACCCAGAGCTGTGATTCATCGTAGCGACGTGACTCAAGAATGGATCGAGTGGTTTCTCGACAGGAGCCACAACAGGCACCGGCACCCAGTTGATCTGCGATCTCATCAACGTCAGAGACACCGCGATCAATCGCGCTGTGGATTTCCTTCTCTGTGATGGCGTTGCAGATACAAACGTACATGTTAGTGCGTTTTCAGTTCATTTAACTTCAGGGATTGTAAATAATAACAATTCTCGATTGCAACCAGTTTATTGAACGCGATATCTCTACCGAAAACAGATGATAAGGCGGTGCAAGAGGAACTGATTTTCATTTTTAAATCAATAACTTATGTTGTTTTTCCATCGCCGTCATGGCAATCTTCATCACCTACCACCACGTGACGTAAAGAAATGCCCTTCTTAAAAATAAACACCCAAGAAAAGAACGAGCAAACACTATGAGACCCGTTAATACTGAGGTAGTTGAATACTTGAACAAGGTTCTCAAAAACGAGCTCACCGCAATCAACCAGTACTTTCTGCACGCTCGGATGTACGACAGCTGGGGATTGAAGCGACTCGGTCGTTATGAATACGAAGAATCTATCGATGAGATGAAACATGCGGACCGATTGATCGAGCGCATTCTTTTTCTTGACGGCTTGCCCAACCTCCAGGACCTGGGTCGACTCTACATCGGCGAAAACGTTGAAGACGTGATCGCATGTGACCTGAGACTTGAACTGGAAGCCATGCCTCCGTTGAGGGAAGCGATTGCGTTCTGCGAGAAGGAATCAGACTACGTGACACGCCAGCTCTTTCGCGACATTCTTGAGGGTGAAGAAGAACACGTCGACTGGCTGGAAACCCAGCAGAGTCAGATTGAAAAGACCGG
>CAJWYI010000017.1 GCA_913049815.1 uncultured Gammaproteobacteria bacterium | reverse complement strand
CAACCATGTGAGCATCAATAAGAGTGTCGTGACCAGGAGGCAGATCACGATCAGGATGCGCCGACGGCTATACCGATCTGCGATAACGCCGCCTGGAAGTGTCATGAGGATTGAAGGAATTGCGGTCGCCAACCCCAGGTACCCAAGCATTAGAGCGCTCTCCGTCAGGTCGTAAACGACCCAACCCTGGGCAATGGTTAGTGCCTGCGCTCCCCCAACAGATGCAAGAGATCCCAGCCAGTAGCGACGATAGTCGCGATAGCGCAGTGCAGACCAGGTACCGCTATTCCCTAACAGCAGGTCACTCGCAGGCTCGTGATCCGTCACGACACACTCCACGAATTAGGGATGCCCAGAACAGGTCCTCGCAAAAAAAGACAAATATTGAACGTCAGAACCAGCTGTCAATCAGCATCGCTTTCGACGCCAGTACCAGAGTTATCCGTCTCTACAGCATTGAAGTAGAAACTGGGATCGTTGGGGTCACCGTTTTCGCCCCAGAGCTTCTCTGCCATGCGCGCACAGCCACCGCATCCCCAACCCAGTCCGGTATCGGCTCGTATCTCATCCAGCGACTTACCTTCGGCAAGCCTCTTCTCAATATCTGCTTTCGTGACGTTGAAGCAGTAGCAGATTGTTATCTCAGCCATTCGAATCTCTGACTAATACAGCACTGGTGATTCATCCAGACGAGCTCGTGCAAGGAGATCGAACCAGCGGAGTGCTCTAGGACTAAGGTTTATACCACGGAGAGACAAATGAAACAGCCGCTGATACCACGCCCAGGGTGATCATGGCTGTTAGCAGCTGTCTGTGTTACACACCGCCCCTGATTCGGTCAGATGGTCTGTAGGGAAGCGGTATTGACAAGGCAGGGAACCTTGAGTGAATAAATCTTAATGGGGACAACCATGCCACCTTAACAAGGCCATCTAATTACAAATATTGAAAGTATGGATTCATACATATTCCAATATGCCAAAGTAATACTATTTATTGGACATGCTCTCGGCACTCCTACGACATCTTGATGGTTTTTGAAGGGAGTATGGAGGCATATCCACTTCTGTTGAGTTATTGCGCAACTGATTTTGATAAGGTTCTTCAATGAATATCCCTGTACTCGTCGGTATTTCCCACATTGAACAGCGCATTTCAGACTGGTCTGAAGGCAAAGAACCGCTCGATCTGATGGTTGATGCGGTTAGAGACGCCCTGAGCGACACCGGCGTCGATTTGGTCCCACAAGTCGACGCAATCCACGTCATTGGTGGACTGTGGCAGTACAAAAATCCGGCAGCCCACATTGCGCAACAAATCGGCGCTCAGAATGTTGAGACCGGGCTCACGACACTGGGCGGAAACATGGTTCAGTATGCGCTCAGCCAGTCCGCTCTTGAGATACAACGGGCTGAGAAGCGGATAGTCATTTTGACTGGCGCGGAGTGCGGCAACCTTGCGGCCAAAGCACGCAAGGCAGGTGCAAAGCCGGAGTGGAAGGGAGCGTTAGGGGAACCAAACCGCGTATTCAACAAAGGGGGATTCGGGAGTAATGAGCACGAACGTGCGGTCAGATTGGGTGGTGCGACAACGTGGTACGGGTTGTTCGAAAACGCCATTCGCGGTGACCGCGGTGAGACTATTGAAGAACACCAAAAACGCATCAGCGAACTCTGGGCTGGCTTCAGTCGGGTTGCCGCCAACAACCCGGATGCATGGATAAAGACCGAACATAGCGCTGAGGAGATCCGCACGGTCAACGCCAAGAATCGACCCGTCACCTTCCCTTACCTCAAACTCATGAATGCCAACAACAGCGTCGATATGGCTGCTGCCCTTATTCTATGTGATACCGAAACAGCGCGAGCTATGGACATCGACGAGTCGCAGTGGATCTATCCCTGGGTATCAACACACGGCTCTGATACTGCTGAGGTATCACGTCGGGACAATCTACACTCTTCCCCCGCGATTCGAATCGCTGGAAATCGCTGCCTGGAATTAACCAATCTTGATCTCAACGAGATTGACTACCTGGATATTTATAGCTGCTTTCCTAGCGCCGTACAGGTTGCGGCAACAGAACTCGGGATTGATGAAGCGAGCCGCGACCTGACTATTACCGGGGGACTGACTTTTGGCGGCGGCCCTCTGAACAACTACGTCATGCACGCGTTGGTCCGTATGGCGAAATTGCTACGAGCCAATCCATCGAACAAGGCGTTCATCACCTCAAACGGCGGCTTATTAACCAAACACGCCTTTGGCGTTTACGCCAAGACACCTCCGGCGATTCCGTTCCAGTATGAAGACTGCCAGGGGGAAATTGACCAGATGCCTTCACGCGAGGTCATAGACCATGTCGGAAGTGCAACAGTCGAAAGCTATGTCGTTATGTACCAGGGTGCGTCACCCGCCCATGCTGTCATCGCAGCCTTGACACATGAAGGCAACCGGACCTGGGCCATGACTCAGGATCAGGATGATATGGTAGCAATGACAAAAACCGAATTGATCGGCAGGACCGTCGAGATCGACGAACACCGATATGCGAGGTTTCCAAACAATCTTTAGCTCAACCAGCGGCTGCGCGGGTAATTTTTTCCATTGAATCTGACAGATACATCGCCGCAAACTCTCTCTGCGACCGTGATCAACTGATCCGCCGATTCAGCGCTTCCAGGGGTCATCCAACCTTCTCCTACGATTTAACGTTAATTACGTGCCGACTTTAGGTTTGATCTCCTGGCCCTGGCCAATCGTTACATTTCTTTAAACAGTGCAAACGCCATGGGGCCGAACCGAGGGCACTACCTTAGGCTCGACGGCCAATCGTGACCGTATCGAATTTTGAATATTCGATCTGTTCCCAGTCGTAATTGACACCAAGACCATTTCCATCCGGAACCGGCACATTGCCATCGGCATCGATGCAGTCAAGGTCATCACTGTAATCACAGGCATAGACCGGTAAGTGCCAGGCGTTCTTCAGCCGCGGATGCAACAGATTAATTTCGTAGTAGTTGCTGTTCTGCATGGCCGCCATAACGTGCCGCATCGCAGGCCCACATGAATGAACTTCGTAATCCATGCCGAGAGTCTCGGCGGCTTGCGCCACCTTCATCGAACCTGTAATCCCGCCATCGTAATCTGGATCGACACGAGCGAAGTCCGTCGCGCCCGCGACCATCATATCAACGGTTGCCTCGGCGTTGCGCACATGTTCACTGATCAGAAGTGGCGTCCTGATAAGACGCTTCAGCCGAAGGTGTGCATTGATCGATACGCCGCCATCAGCAAATGGGTCCTCGTACCACATGAAATCCAACTCGTCACAGACCCTACCGACCCGAACCGCATCCGCGAATGTCTTAAGGTTACACGCTGCGTCGTACATCAGGTCCACTTCGTAACCCACCTCATCTCTGACCGCCCTTAACAGGGAAATTTCAGCCTGTGGATCCCCTTCGTGCCAACCATGCAACTTGTAACCCGGATACCCCATGTCGACACATTGTCGTGCAAAATCCGCATAGGCTTCGGGTGAGGACAACCCATCCGGCTGTCGATCTCCCGCAAGCGTGCTTGCATAGGCAGGAAGCACCTTCCGAAAACCACCCAGCATCTGATAGACCGGTACACCTAGGTATTTTCCAGCAAGATCCCATAACGCAATATCGAGTGCGCCAATACCGACTTCACCGACATGTTTTGTTGCACGTCGCATACGCTGGTAGTGATGTTCACGCGCAAGTGCCGGCTGCCCAATCAGTCCATATGCCAGCGCGGTTGACGCGGGAACGATAACTGGGGCTCGCGCTCGGTTCGGGACGTATTCTCCCACGATTCCCTCATCGGTATGGACACGAACAGCAAAACGTTCCATGGGATCACCAGCACCTGGCCTGTAAGCAATCCCCATACCTGAAGCGTCAGAGGACAGGTTTTCAAGTTGAATATTGAATCGCGTGAACTCAATACACGTAATAACAGGTCCGTCGGAGGCCATCTAACTTACCGCCAGCTTTCTAATCAGCGTAAGCCGGTGGCGCAACGAAACCACCCAACTCGCGTGTGATCAGATCCGCAAACCGGATCGTCTTATAGTCTTGATACGCGTCGCCCACCGCTTGTACTCCGACCGGTAATCCTTCTGTTGAAAGTCCGGTTGGGAAGACGGTGCTCGGCAGCAATGGTGATGTCACCACACCCGACCAGAAAATTTGCTGAAAATAGGGTTGATCTAAGTTGTCGACTCGCGTGGTCCGTCGCATGAAAGGACTATGATCGTGTTTGAACGCCGTAGTAGCCATCTGCGGACAAATTAGAATATCCCAATCCTGAAAGAATTCCCGCCATTGATAGCGTAGACGCTGACGTCTCGCATTAGCACCCAGCCAATCCGCATGGCTCAGCACCATGCTACGCGACATGAGGGCTCCGTCTGACATGTCCTCTGGGTCAAGCGCTGCCGCACGCGCTTCGTTGCTCTTACGCCGTTCTGGTGAGACACCAGCCGAAATGATGGACTGCAACAGATTCTGGTAAGCCTCATGACTCTTTCTAAAGTCAATGGCGGGACGTGCAGTATCTGAAACCGTTGCCCCAGAGTCAGCCAGTAACTTGCCAATCTCGTTGATTCGGTCACTGATCTCAGTGGAGACAGGTGCATTGTCATCGGTGGGCCAAAGGGCAACGCGGAAGTCCGATAGCGTCGCTAACTCTGGCTCAGGCAAAGCCACCCGCCACCCCGTCGCCTCTAATGGTTCTGGCCCCAGCGTAATATCAAGAAACAAACGCAGGTCTTCAGCGGATCGCCCCATCGGTCCGCAGACAACAAGATCTGTCTGTGGGTTCGGTAATAGTGTTGCTGTATGCCCGTATTGCGGCACAATCCCCCAGGTCGGTTTGTGACCAAAAATACCTGAATAATGCGCCGGATTTCGGATGGATCCCCCAATGTCCGACCCGGCCTCCACGGCAGCGAACCCAGCTGCCAGCGCCGCTGCTGAACCACCCGACGACCCACCTGGGGTGCGTTCAAGATCAAACGGGTTGTTAGTTGTCCCATACACCGGGTTATAGGTCTGGAAATCACCGCCATCAACCGGGCTATTGGTCTTCCCCAGTAGAACAGCGCCCGCAGCCCGATGCTTCGTTACTGCATCCGCATCCCAATCCGGAATGTTTTCGGTCAGTTCCGGATGACCGTAAGTCGTCTGCAGTCCAGAGACGTGATAGAGCTCTTTGATGGTCATGGGGACGCCAAGGAGCGGTTTTCCCGTTACCTCCTTCGATTGCAACAATCGATCAGCATCTCGCGCTGCCTCGAGGCCGCGCTCAAAATCTCGGACGACCACCGCGTTGATATCACGGTCGTACTTCTCTATTCGATCGATGTGATGTTGTGCGAGCTCTTCTGCCTTGAATTCACCCGCTCGCAGTCTGGCTGCAAGACTGGTTGCTGTATCAAATGCGATCTCATCCATCATTCGTCTCCTGAATCTCGACGCCTCAAATTCCTATCGAATCTCTAAAATTTTTCTGGAGTCTTTCTGAACCAACCAAACACTCGTGAGGGCGCACGCACTATGCGGGCCAGTCACTATCACCAAACTGGGCTTGAAGTCGACGCATTCCGCGAAGCCACCGATCATAATCCGATGTCTTTCGCTGGATATAGGTCAAGACCTCCGGATGTGGGAGTACTAGAAAGTTCTCATTGTAAATCGCCTCTACAACATAGTCGCACAACTCTTCAGGCTCCATCTGACCGTCTAGACTTGCAACACCTTCTGCACCACTGCCCTGCGCAGACATCCCTGTGCGCACTGCCTGAGGACACAACACCGAGACTTTCAGACCTCGGTCGCCATACGTGACAGCGAGCCATTCCGCAAAGCCGACAGCCGCGTGTTTGGTCACTGCATAAGGAGCCGACCCAACCTGCGTCAGCAAACCAGCTGCTGAAGCCGTATTCAAAATGTACCCCTCACCACGCTGGATCATGCCAGGCAGCGCCGCCCGTGCCGCATAGACGTGAGCCATGACATTGATTTGCCAGATCCGATCCCAGTCTTCATTCGCCACCTCGGGACCACCCTTCACCATGATGCCAGCGTTGCTGCACAAAATGTCAATCTGACCATAGCGATCTTCAGTCACGTCGACGAGTGTCTTCACCGCGTTCTCGTCAGACACATCCGTAACGACGGCATCGGCGCCAATAACGTCAGCGACCTCCTGCAACACGTCCTCAGTCACATCGGCAACCACCACTTGCTCTGCACCTAACGCTGTGAAGCGCTCGGCCATCGCCCGTCCAATGCCGCTCGCTGCACCGGTAACAATGGCTACTTTCCCTTCAATCTCCATGTACGCCTCCCTCTGATGTAACCCGTTGCGACAAGAACGTTGGGGTCACCAACCGCCTTTGCCACCTTTCCCTTTCTTCCCGCGTTTTGACTTCCGTCCCACATTCAAAATCTGTTTGGTCGCCGTTCGGAAACGTTTTTGAAGCATGGCCAAACGGCGCTCTTTCCTTGCGAATTCGTGTGTTGACTTCGCACGGTCGAACGCAACCACTTCGGCATTGTCATCGTCATTCTTGTCCGTCATAGCCGGGTCTCTTTGCCTCACTTGAATGTCACCAGTCAATCCAGCACGATGCCGGAGCGTTTTGATCCAAAAAACTATAGAACAAAGCATGCCTATGAAGCTCTCCGCAATCCACCACGTGTCCATCAACGTCGATGATGTACCCGCGGCAAAAAAGTTCTACGTCGACGTCTTGGGTTGTGACGTACTCGACCGTCCTGACCTGGGATTCCCAGGCGCATGGTTACAGGTCGGAACTCAACAAATTCACCTGATGGGTATGCACACAGGGGAACCACTGCGCGAACAGCACTTTGCTTTTCTGGTCGACGACCTAGAGGCAATTCGGTCCGAACTTGAGACGGCCGGGATTTCGCTCTCACGATCGCAGACGATACCAGGCGTCTGTATTCAGGCATTCACTCATGATCCCAGCGGCAACATGCTGGAATTCAACCAGAGACTCTGACAAAGGAACAGCCACCATGCGTTTCAATTCCATCACTGTTGCTGATCATCCAGAAGCCTGGCGAAATGCCGGCTTTAACGTTGTCGATAACCAAGTTGTCATCGGCAAAAGTTTGGTGTTCAACCTTGTCGGTACGTCCGACGACGGTTCTCAAGGTGTCATTGGCTGGGAGATCGGCATCGAAGAAGAAAATTCCTCGAACTATTCGCCTGGAAACCTCAATCTCAAAGCGTCGGCACCTGCGACCCCACCCGAGGGCGAACATATCCACAGCAACGGCGTCAAAAATTGCATGAAAGCGGTCATCCTTTGCGGCAATACTCGCGAATCCGTGGACCGGCTGGTCAACACAGTACCCGGGTTTACCAAACCGACAATGGATCAGCTGGATGACAAGGGCATCCACTTTGCCATCTGGATGATGGAAGGATGCGAAGTGGGTCTGGAAGTGGTGAGCCTCGACCCTAATCAGGGTGACGACGCCATGATGGCCATCTTCCTGGTGGTGGATGACCTGAAGGCGACGATCGACTGTATCGGTAAAAACGATGTAACGCCCATAGAAATCTACGGAGGTCGGGAAATGGTTCGTATCAAACCGCGCATCGGGGTGACACCAGGAATCTGCCTGATTCAGAAAGCAGCATGAAGGAAGCCCGTAGATTTCTTTTCTGCAGGTCAGGCCATGAATGCAGTGTCGGGCGACTGCCCATGTAGCGAGGTCTGTTTCGAGGTTTGCTTCACAGAAAATACCGGTATTAATCTATGCCACTACCAAATGTGCCGCACGCAGGGCGGGGCATTTCTACTGGCTCTGGCCGACGCAGACTGGTTCACTGTATCCAATGATGTGCCTTCATTCGGCACCGTGACTCACTGGTCCATTCATCAAACCGGCACTTGAGAAAAGGAGCCTCAGAATCTCATGACCAACATTTCTGATATCCCATCGGCTCGACCTGAGGACGTCGGGATGGACGGTGACCGGCTTTCCAGAATCAATGAACGTATGGCTGCACACATCGACCAGGGCAATATACAAGGTGCTGTCACTGCCGTGGCTCGCGGCGGTCGGGTGGTGCATTTCGAAGCCCATGGCGAAAAAGATACACGCGACAATACATCGATGCCGGAGGATGCATTGTTCCGCATGGCGTCCTCGACGAAACCAGTCCTGGGCGTTGCCACCATGATGATGATTGAGGAAGGTCTGATACGCCCGTCTAATCCCGTGACGCGATTTATTCCTGAATTAAAGGATATGCAGGTCGCTGTCCTCAAAGAACCGGACGACAAGGACATCAGCCCCAACTTTGTCCAGCCTGGTCAGGAGGCACCTGCGCATCGTTTGGTACCAGCAAACCAAGAAATCACGATCCATCATTTACTCACGCATACATCAGGCTTAATGAGCAGTGGACTTGGAGCAGCACACACGGCAAATACAAAGGAACGACTAGCCGCGGACGCCACGCTGGCTTCCTATATACCTAGACTCGGCGACGTCGCGCTCGATTTTCAACCAGGAAGTCGCTGGCGATACAGTCCCGGTACCGGGCTGGACGTTGTGGCCAGGATTATTGAAATCGTGTCCGGGATGGATTTCGACACCTTCGTCCGGGCCCGCATCTTTGAACCCCTTCGTATGAACGACACTCATTTCAATGTACCAGATGAAAAGTCAGATCGGCGGGTCGCCATCAAAGGGCGCGAAAAGCTATTCGAGGGTCGAGGTCCGACGAAATATTTCTCGGCGTCTGGAGGGTTAACCAGTACTTGTCGTGATTTCCTGCACTTCGAACAGATGTTCGCGGGTGGTGGCTCATTGTTTGGGGAACGCCTGCTCAGTCCACGCACTATTGCGATGATGACTGCCAATCAGACAGGAGATTTATTCAAAGGACTCTATGGCGCCCAGCAGGGGATGGGGTTTGGTTATACTGTCTCCGTCGTTTTGGACCCAGTCGCTGCAGACAGCCGTCGGGGGAAAGGCGCTTTTGGTTGGGGCGGTGCGTTCGGTACGCAGTCATGGACGGACCCAGGTGATGATGTGACGGCCGTCCTCATGCTGCAACAGCCTCACCAGGGTGCCCAGTATGACTTTGGCAACGCGGTGCAGCAGGCCATCATCGAATAGACGGTTTTTTGCTTAGCGAAAGCTGGGTTACGATAATGCTTACGCAGTGTTTCGAGATCAGTCCGCCTATGTCCGAATTCGACGACTTTACAGTTTACAAGGACACCCCGGTTGGCTGGTGTGAGAATACACCCGTCAACGAAACCATGGACGCGGGTGGAAACCCTTCCATCCAGGCTACGGGATTTCCGGCGAGCGATCCAAGAGCACCGGCCACTCGTGTCTATGACCATCCTGACGTTCAGCAATTGCGCAAAGAGCTGAAGACCAACAACGGTATTCGCGGACTCGACGTCTGCCAGCCTCACGAACTGGACCGTATCGAACACTGCTTTTTCAGGGACGGTTTTGTCGTCGTCACTGATCTGCTTGATGCAGATCACTTGCAGAAATGGCGCAATGGTTGTGCTCGTGTGCTCCAGGAAATCCTGAGTATCCCGGGAATCGGCAACCGTAAATATATGACGGAAACAGAACGACTCCCGCATCGGTACAGTTACGGTACGTCGTCCGCATCGAGGCAAATGTTGCACAACGAGGTCTGGGCTTCGATGATTGATCTGCCCAATACAACCCCAATTCTAACGAGGCTATTCGGGGGCGAAAACTACTGCATGAACGGTTCAGGGGGGGACCTGTGTTTACCGGGAGCTATAGAGTATCAAACGCTGCATTCGGATCTGCGAGACAGCTATAGAATTCCAAAACTCCGGTTTGAACAGGCGAAACGGCAAGGGATCAAAATCGAGGATCCTGACGACGACCGTGTACGGGGACGCATCGTCGCGATGACTCCCCCGTGTATTACCATCAACTTCCTTATGAGTGATCTCACCTGGGAAAACGGACCAATCCGCCAGATTCCAGGGACGCACTGGTCGATCAATCCACCACCTTCTCAGTCTGCGGAACCCGCATGGATGCGTTATTCAACGCTCGTAGGAGCCCCCGCGGGTGCTGGTGTGTTTCGGGACAATCGCGCCTGGCACGGTGCGACTCCGAATCTCAGCAGACAGGTGCGCGCATTGCCGAACGTCGAGTATGGTGCTCCCTGGACCCAGGGGCAGCGATCCAAGACGATGCCCTTTGAGATCTGGGAGTCTTTAACACCTCACGCAAAAGACATCTGCGAGTGCGTCCGAGCTGAACCCGGGCAATGGCCAAACGGAGCGGGTGTAATGCATCCGCTAGTCGCGGGGAGACGCGCCGCCAACGAGCAAAGTCCAGGAATCGGAAACGCGCAGTAGCTTCCCTGTTTCTCCAGCGTGTTGACGGAGGAGTCGAAGACCGGATTGATACAAGGTCAGTGCGGACACGAGCCAATACCTGGTTCCTGGACTTCACAGTGCCGCTATTCGCCTTAGTCAGATAAACTTTGCCCTCGGTAATCTCGTGATACATATCGATCGCCATCAGATCAAAAGTCACCTGGAGAGGTACATCGAACTTATCCACAATTGGCATCGCAAATCCAAATGAGTCCTGTTCTGTTCCGAGTGACCTAAAGAAAAGGTCGACGATGCAGTCCGACTCCACAAAGACGTTGATAATGCCGTAGCGTCGCTGCAGTTCTTTCGTGAAGCAATCGTGTGCGCAGCGCAAAGATAGATTTTCTCGGATTACATGGGATTGCAGCAGGACCTCCTGTTCTATCAAAGGCTCAAACGTCTCATCAGACAGCAATCGCGGGAACTTGTGGATGCTAAGCGCAAAATTCCGTTGAACCCGAGTACTCACAGTGGGGCTGCCTCATCTGGAACCCGGACACAACCAAGGCATTAAAATCGCGGCAACTGGCCAGAAACTGGCACTACTCCCACTCCTCGCCAGAGCCATCAAAGGAGTCTGGTGTGTTTGACTACAGGCATCGGACTATAATGAATTCGACGATCCAGTTCTCCGAGGGTTCTTCCTATCACGCGAGCTACCTCCCCCGGGGACCAATTGTGTACACTGCCGCATCGCCAATGAACAAACATGATCGGATCTCGGTCTAAGCCGGCAGCGACTCGATCTATTGGAACAAGTTTGATCAACATGAAGCATGCAGGGCTATTCATCCTCACCATCTGGACGCTGGTTTCCTGCAGCAGCGATAACCCTACGCCCGATGACCCGATCGTATCTGATGGTGCTGCAAACGTGGGGCCGGTGGTGGACGTGGACGTGCTACGTTACGTAATTTCCGGCGAAGACGTGACCGTGACTGGAACTGCCTCAGATGCAGACGGTACCGTCATGTCCCAGGCCTGGTCCCAGATCAGTGGCGATCCGATTGTTCTTTCCGACGACACCGCAGGTCTTGGTTCCTTCACTGCCCCAGACGTGGTCGAGATCACTGACCTCGAGTTCGCGTTCACCGCAACTGATGACGATGGTTTCGAGGGTGGTCGTGTTGTGACCATCACGGTACTTCCATCGAATCTGCTGAGAGCGCAATTGGGCCTGCTAACAGGAGCGGACGTTACCGCCGTCCGCACCACCAACACCACCGAGATCCTGGAATCGACGACGACCAACAGTGCGGCCGATATCAGCACCGGTGGAACATTCGCACTGCGTCTGAACGATGTCAGTGATGATGAGTGGATCATGGTCTCAGTGTCTGGAGGCACCGATATAGACACCAACAACGATGGTATCGTCGACGCAGTACCTGTTGACAACAATGGAACAATCAGGGCCATCGCCCGAGCAGGCGAATGGCGTTCACCGGGACTTGTGGTATCGACCTTAAGTGAGGTTGCGGTTCAGCAACTGATCAACATCTCGGAGTCCCTAGAGGGGATGTCTGCTCAAAGCATGGAAATACGCCTCAGCACGATGGTATGGGAGTTACTAACAGCTGACCTGAACGATGATGAGGCTTTTGACTACCTCGATCTCGTCGCTTATCAGCGGGACGATGCTGGCGTCCTAAACACCGACACACTCTCCGCTGAGAGTCTGGCTGCGATTGCCGATCAACTTAGGAGCGCAGATGCAGCCACGGCTGGGGCTGCGATTACCACCCTGTTCAACTTTGATAGTTTTGCGACTATCGAAACAAATCTGGGGACTTTTAAGCTTGAACTTTTTCCCAATATCGTTCCCGACACAGCCGGCAATTTCATCACTCTGAGCCGACGTGGATTTTATGAAGATCTGATTTTCCATCGCGTTGTGGCTGGTTTTGTCATCCAGGGCGGCGACCCGCTTGCGAACGGTACCGGTGGCACGAGCATGATTGGCGACACTTTTGATGATGAATTTGATCCATCACTCAGCAATCTGCAGTACACAGTCGCTATGGCGAACTCTGGACCTGACACAAACAACTCCCAGTTTTTTATCAATCTGGCTGACAACACCGAACTCGACTTTGACAAATCACCTCTGACCTCCGCACATTCCGTATTCGCAGAGGTGGTCGAAGGCCAAAGTGTGATCGATGATATCGGCGCCGTCGAAGTGGGCTCGACCAATCTGCCTCTATCAGCTGTCCGTATGGAGTCCATCATCATTTCCCGTGAATAGCAGCTTGACACGTGGTTAGCACGCGGCCCGCAGATTCATTGGGTTACTCCAATTCATCTGTACAGGCTTATTGCTGATTTCGTATTGCGCATCCGATTATGAAGCACGGTCGGAACGCCACGCACGGATCATCGGTAACAGTGATTATGCGATCGCACCCCTGACAAGTCCTGCTAACCTGGCGCGCAACTACCTAAAATGAATACAACGTAACCATCGCACTTGATCAGGCGTGCGACGCATTGCACTACCCGTGAAATCTTCTTCCAAGAAATCCACGTCCGCGATAGAACCAGAAGGCGTTCCTGGGAGAGCCTCTACCAGGCGATGCCACCCGTCAGATTAACAATGGGAAACACCAATTGCTGATCGAGTTTCTGTTCGAACGAGAAAGTTGAGAGTCCACCCTCGAAACCAATGTAGGTGTTCATGTCAGGTCTCCCCTGGAGTGCAACGTCAATAGATTCAGCATCAACAGTATTATCGTCATCACAGCTTTGCGTAGCATGTTTCTCATGACAATTCCCAGGAACTGCGAAAAAAATGAGCGCAATATGCGACGTATAGCTCACCCGACAGGGACTTGCCAGGTGGGTAATCTCCGATATGATGCGCCTTCTATGTCTTGGACTTAAACAATGGCCAACGAACATTTTGACACTGTTGTGATCGGCACTGGATTCTCCGGTCTACTCTGCGCCATCCACCTGAAGGAGGCCGGTGTTGATAGCATCTGTGTATTCGAGATGACGGGCTCGGTGGGTGGCGTCTGGAGCCACGGAGGCGTCGGCGCATACCCAGGAGCCGCCTGCGACGTACCGGCCTATACCTATCTGCCTTTCCTTGACCGCACAGGGTTTATACCTTCCAAGAAGTATGTCAGTCAGCCAGAAATCGCCGGTTATGCGGAAATGCTCACAGACCATGGAGGCATCCGGGATCTGATTCGATTCAATCGCAAAGTGGTTGAGCTTCGCTGTTTGGATCCGGAGGGTGACGATACGCAGGTCTGGCGGATCAGTACTATCGACAACAAAACGGGTGAAACCGCGGACGTTGTGACCTGCCAGCATGTCGTCACCGCGAATGGTCCCCTGACCAGTCCACGGATGCCAGAGATTCCAGGCATGGATGAATTCCAGGGAGAGAGCTTCCATACGGCGCGCTGGGACCAGAGTGCAACACTTGCCGGCAAGCGAGTGGGTGTCATCGGTACCGGAGCATCCGCTGCTCAAGTCATCACTAGCATCGTGGATGAGGTCGAACATCTCACGGTATTCCAGAGAACGCCTACGTGGTGTGTCCCCCGTAACGATGAACCAACCCCGCAGGACATCATCGACAAGTTCAACGCCGGCGGGTACGGCGAAGAACTCCGCCGCGTCGATTGGAAGGAGGACGCGCCTTCGACCGAAGGCGCTGTTCCGTTCGAGGCACTGCACAACGAAGAGCAGAACGCCGCAATATGCGCCCAGATTGCTGCGGGAATCAAAATGGTGGTTAAAGATCCCGAACTCGCAGAAACGCTAACCCCAGATTATCCATTCTTCTGCAAACGGGCACTTTTTATCGACGACTATTACAGTACGTTTAACAAGCCCAATGTGAACCTCGTGGATGATGCAGGTGGTGTGATTGCCGTCAACAAATCCGGCGTTGAGATTGCACGCGGTGAGACATTCGACGTTGATGTCATCATTTATGCAACAGGCTTCGACAGCAACTTCATTCCGTTCCCTATTATCGGTCGCAATGACGTCACCCTTGCTGATCACTTTGGAGCCAACGAAGGCAACAATTTTCAGATGACCCAACCACATTCCCTCTGGGGAATGCATGTCCGGGACATGCCTAACTTCTACATGATGATTGGCCCCCAGTCCCTGAACCCAGTTACCAACGTGACACTGCTGTGCGAGGAACAATCGAAGTACATTTCTGAGCTTGTAATGCGTATGAAGGGCAGCGGAAAGACAACAGTAGAACCCTTTGAGGAAGCCGTGGAAACATGGACGGACCTGTGCAATACGACCTCTGAAGGGAAAGTCTGGCTACGCTGCAATAATTGGTACATGAAGACAACCAAAACGGACGCAGCGGCGGGTCGTGAACGCTCCGCGGGCATGTGGATGGCCTCTTATGCCGAGTACCTTCGGCATATTCTTGGCCAGCAGGGTGGTACGCAGGAGGAACTGCTGGAATTCAGTTAACTGTTCGCATCTGCTGATAAAAGGGGGCGTCATAGACATTTTTAGAGATGCGTGTTTGAGTGACCCTCTGCTCAAGGAGATACATGGGGAAACCTCAGCGACGGCGACGCTCTGACCTCGTGTTCCACAGACGACGCATCACAAGTGTTCTTTGGGTTCATCCTCTTTGGTGATCTAAATGTATAGAGCGCCAATATGGACTATTTGGTGGAGCAATACCTCAAGGCCTATACAACCATCAAACATTTCTCAAAGCATCAGGTAGAGCATCTGTTCGATGCAGGGAATCGAATCAGCAGTCGGTTGTGGTGTACGTCAGTTTGGTCAACACATGCGGGTCGCAGTCTCTATGAGGGCTGTCCTGAAAACTTCATCGCTATTATCGCCATCTTTTCTGATACTGATCATGTCATCTTTGTGGTCGCCAGCAGAGCCCATTCTTAATCCCGACAGGGATTGCTTGCGTTGATCTTTGGACTTGCACCATCTGCATTCCCTCGCGAGGGGATAAGGGAGTATTGAGATTTGCGACTCCACCGTCGACTGCATCAATACGTCTTTAAAAGAAGAATGGCACCTAAAGTGTGATGTCGCGCCGCCAATACTCGTCGCCCGGTTGCGCAATCTCAGCACGCGTCTTTTCGTTCCAGTTTGCACTGCCAATCCACGTGCCCTGGTACACAAAGGGTGTCTCGTTGAGAAAGTGCTGACGACGCGCATCAATGGCGAGAGGAATCATCCGTGCACGACGCAAGACGTAGTTTTCGTCGTAGCAGATGTCTTTCTTTTTGTTGGGTATCGGGAACGCGTGGACGTTCGTTGTCTCCGTGCCAATCGCGGAATCACGGTTGTGGTAGCCCACAAGTACTGTGACCCGACGATCAGGAGAGCGGTTCGCATACGAACCATGCAGTGAACTGCGATTAACCATGCCGCAATCTCCTGGTTCGAGCAGTGCAGGTACTGCATCAGGTAATCTTTCACTGATGGAGGGAAACTCTCCGCCATTCGCAAGGCACCACTCCCGATGACTCCCTGGGACGACCCAGAGTGCATTCGCTGGCGTACACTGGCTGCAGGCAACCGACAGGTTGTAACCATGCCGTTTTCCGGTTCCATCTGGTTGTTCGAGCGCCCGCCCGGTCTCATCCCAGTGGGTCCTCCCATCCTGGTGCCAGTTGGTCGGAGGTCCTTCCCCTGCACCCTTGTGAAAGATGCTTTCGTGGAACGGGACAAAGTCCTCACCGTGAACGCTTGCGGCAATGCGGAGAAGATCCGGGTGCCCATAGAGCCGGAGTGCTGAATCCATCATCATAAGGGGATGAGAGATCAACCCCACAACAGATGGCTCGCCCTTCGCAACAGCTTCATTGTCATTGGAGAGTGTGTAGTACTGATGTCTGACAGACTGTCCATTGCGATCCACTTTTGACCCAATATTAACCGGCGCATTTTCGAGGACGCTCTCAAACTCTTGCGTCAACTCAGCGATCTCGTCCGCATCAACGACACCCGTAAAGACATAGAAACCACATCGATAGTACGCGTCGAGGATATCCTGCGTCAGTCGGCCGTGCTCATCGAAAGTTGCGGGTCCTCGATTGCCAAGGGCCAGTGCTCGTTGCCGCCCTGCCTCACAGTATGCTTCAAAAGATTGATCGCTCATGCTGCTCTCCGAGGTCAGGCGTCGAAGTCAAACACGTCGAGTGACGACTGCGCCTCGATCCTGAAATTATGCCACTGGCTACCACCATAGTAGGCGAGACTGCCCGGCTCTGCTTCTCCATGGCCGTTGTAATAAGAAATACAATCACGCAAAGGACGGGTCACGATGTCTGCCTGCCGGCAGTGCGCTGCATACTCATCCTCCGATTCTTTCTTGACCTCGACTGTCGTTGCGCCCTGATCACGCATCGTTTTCAGCATCCACAGAACGTAGTCACCATGCGCTTCGATCGCGTTGGTGAAGTTGAAACTCCCACCACCTCCTTGGGGGCCAGTCACAATAAAGAGATTCGGGAAGCCATGGCTGTGCAGTCCAAGATAAGTTTTCGTCCCTTCGCTTTCCCATTTCTCGCGAAGGCTCTGGCCATCTTTACCCTGCACCATGTTGAAGGTCGACGTTGCCATCCATTGAAAGCCCGTCGCAAAGATCAACACGTCCACTGGATAGGTCTGACCGTCATGCACAACACCTTCTCGGTTGATCGCCTGAACACCGCGTGGCGCTGTATCGATCAGATGGACATGAGGCAGGTTGAAGGTTGGCAGGAATTCATCGTGAAATGTCGGCCGCTTGCAACCGTAGGGGTAGTAGGGCTTTAGCGCCTCTGCGGTGACTGGATCTTGCACAATGGCATCAACCCGCGCCCTGATCTGCTCCATGATTCGAAAGTTACTATCCAGCTGCTTCTGGACCATTTCCTCTGGGGACAATTTGCGCGAATGCTGTTTGCGTTCCTTGAAGTCCGCTATCTTTCCTGAGAGATAGTCGTCATTGGCCTGCATAGCGGTTCGACCCGCAGAGATCTTTGCGAAACGTTCACGTCTTGCGCGCGCCCAACCTTCTTCTTTAGCCCAGGTTGCACGTTCCTCATCGGTGGTCTCTCGCTGATCGCGCACATCAATGGACGATGGTGTGCGCTGGAACACGAGCAGTTCGCTCGCCACTTTCGCGAGCTCCGGTATCGCCTGTACCGCCGTCGCTCCTGTACCAATGATCCCAATGCGTTTCCCTGCAAGGTCCACATCGTAGTCCCAGCGGGACGTGTGGAACGACTCACCGGCGAAAATCTCAATACCGTCAATACGCGCAAGCTTGGGTGTCGTCAGGATGCCATTCGCCAGAATGACAAAACGTGTATACATCGCATCACCCCGATCAGTCTCAACACGCCATCGTTTACGAGATTCGTCCCAGCTTGTAGCTTCGACGGTGGTATGAAACAGACAGCGATCATAGAAACCAAACTTTTCTGCCATCGACTGGCAATACTCCAAGATCTCGAATCCCGAAGCGAACTTCATACTTGGGATGTAGCCCATCTCCTCAAGCAATGGCAGATAGCTATAGGACTCAACGTCACAGGCAATGCCCGGGTAGCGATTCCAATACCAGGTCCCTCCGACGTCGCCACCTTTTTCACAAAAGCGTACGTCCGTAAAACCCGCGTCCTGTAACTTGTACCAGAGAAGTAATCCTGCAAACCCAGCTCCTACGACTAGGATCTCACACTCATCTGTCAGTGCCTCTCGCTCAACGGGGCCTTCCGAATACACATCCTCAAGGTAATGGCTGAACTCGCCCTCCATCGAGATGTAGTCCGCAGCGCCTGCACGTGCCTCCTTGAATTCGCGGTAACGAGCCTGTTCTTCTGCGTTAAAGACGGCACCTGACGGAGGCGGTGGCAGTGTCGTCAGCGACTCATTCACAACGGGTGAATAGCCTTTACCTTGAATGCGGTCACTCGCTTTGGCCGCTCGGGTGCGGAATCGCTTCAACCCGGTGCCTGGATCAATCTCAACTGCCGCCACAGGTTACTCCTGACATTGGATGCTCACACATTAATTGTCGGCAATGCAGCTTGCAAACAAGCATCAGGGCATCTTGAGGCCAAAAAAAACCGGCCTGCGCCGGTTTTTCAAGTCAGTCGCGTCAGTGTGGGACATGACTGAAGTCGATCGGTACCAGCTTGGGTGTTTCACTCGCCACCACCTCCTGCATTCCCTCCCATTCGTCCCACATATGGGTCAATGCATGCTTCGAACGCGACCATGGATCGTTACCTGGTTCGTAGTCCAGCCACTCGCCGAAGGCACCGCGATCCGGGTGATCCGAAACCCCTGTCACCACATGATTCGGCTGTCGGCTCTTATTGCGGATTCGATAGATCATATTCTTCCTGGATTCAGTACCAAACTGGTTCCGGGTTCCGGTGTGCGGCATCTGGAAAATCGTAATCGCAGCGTCACCCGGTTCCATCTTGATCGGCGTGGGACGAGGCCAAGGGCGACCATCTGAGGTCATCTCCGGCGCTTCGCTGTCCAGCGCCATTAGTTTTTCCTGGACAGCGTCAGGCAGATACACGTGCCCGGCACCGTTAGGTGCATTGTGATCAAAGCGAGGCCAGCCTGGACCTTCGGGTCCCATCTTACCCGCCGTCTCAAACTGCCAGCGATAGAATTGCTCCAGCACACGGTGACCGCCAGGAACGACCGCGGTCTGGCCTACACCATCGGCCATCTGGTCGTTCAATGGCACAATCACGAACGCTGTAAAGCTGCCGACAGACAACGTCATATCAGGATCCTGAAACAACGGATCCGTGTTGGAACCAATCACGTCGGCGGTGCGACCGATATCACCTTTGGGACCAGCGGCAATCATGCGCTGATAGATTTCTTCAGGGGTTCCCTCCCATCGCTCCTGGGGCGGTGGCATAGTGCACAAACCTTCGGCGTGCATACCGTGTCCGAAATACGGGAGATCCTTTTCCTGGTAACCAAGCGGCGTGTAGTAGTCGCTGGGTTGGCTTTGTTTGGTCACCCCCACATGTACCATGCTTGGTGGATCAAACGTCCCCATCGCTTCCCTAAGAATCGGTGTCACTGAGGACTTGTTGACCAGGTCCGTCAGTTCCTGTGCTGGTGCTAGGCTTTCACCACGCTTTGCCGCCTTGATTCTCGCCTGGGCACCACTAACCAGCTCGTCGGACACCACGCCCTTCAACACGATATAGCCATCGTTGAAGAACTGCTTCTTCTGCTCGAGGGTGAGTTCAGTCACCATGGAAGATTCCTCTTTGTGGCGTCCTTGCGAGCAAGTCGACGCCGATTCGGTTAAAACACAATCGTCAGTGAGCACGGAACCTACCCCAGTGCTGTTTCAGTGTAAAGATGCTGCTCTGCTATCCATTGCTTGTGGGTCAAAACTTTGTGCGGTATGCCTAACTGTGAGCTGTTCTGGCTAGATACATCACGATGATTTTTCGACGCAATTCCTTCGTCCTTAGGGTCGCAGAATTCTGTTAGCGCACCCTACATGCACAATGGTCGATTCCAGACACTGGACGCCGTGATCGCAGTCTACGCAGCGGGCAATACTGATCGCAAAATCGCCGCCACCGCTCACACACCGCAGGAATCCAATATCCTCATCGCCATTCTGCAAAGCTTAACCAATCATCAATTTCTGACGAATCGAGAGCTCGGTCCATGGCCTCTCCCTGAACTCGCGGTCAGGACAAAACTGGTGCAATATCAGCGCAAACAGCAGAGGTGTCATTCGCATGACCGATGAAGAATGGCGATCACGTGCCAGCCAGGTCATTCCAGGTGGTATGTACGGACATATGTCGACACGTGCCTTACCAGACGGTTACCCACAATTCTTTCGCGCTGCAAATGGTTGCCGGCTCACCGATGTGGACGGCAACGAGTACATTGATTTCATGTGCAGCTACGGTCCCATGATCGCTGGATATGGCCATCCCGAAATCCAGGCGGCAGCCAACCAGCAACGTCATGACTACGATATCGGCAATGGTCCATCCAAAGAGATCGTCTTACTTGCTGAGACCCTCACTGACCAGGTCAGCCATGCGGAATGGGCCATCTTCGCGAAAAACGGTAACGATGCCACGACCATCTGCAATATGATTGCGCGCGCAAAATCGGGGCGTCGCAAAATACTGGTTGCTGATGGTGCCTACCACGGCGCTCAACCCTGGGCCGCGCGAAGAACCAACGGCACGCCGGAAGAAGACTATGTGCACTTTCCTACCTACGAGTTCAACAATATTGCTTCTGTGGTGGATGCGGCAGAACGGGTGCGAGGCGATCTGGCTGGCATCATGGTCTCTGCTTTCAAACATGACGCAGGCCAACCACAAGCACTGACTGACCCCGAATTTGCCAGGGTCGTCAGAAAAATCTGTGATGATTATGACGCTGCGCTAATTTTGGACGATGTCCGTGCCGGGATGCGTCTCTCTCTAGATGCCAGCTGGACAGAACACGGCGTGCAAGTGGATCTTTCGGCGTGGGGCAAATGCATCGGTAACGGAGAACCCATTGCGGCAGTGTTAGGCAGCGAACCTTGGCGCGAGGCTGCCAGCCGGACATTCGTAACTGGCTCGTTCTGGTATCAATCGGCACCCATGGCTTCCGCACTGGTAACCCTGAAGGTACTGAACGAAGCCAACGCCCCAAACTATATAGAGGAGGTCGGCCAGCATTTTCGTGACGGTCTAGCGGAAATTGCCCAAAGGCACGGCCATGGTCTGTCACAATCCGGACCGCCCCAAATGCCCACAGTCATGTTTGATGGGGATACCCGATTCGAGAAGGGCAACCGCTTCTGCCAGCTCGCACTTTCACAGGGGGTATACCTACATCCCTGGCACAATATGTTTCTGTCGCTCGCTCATAATGAATCCGTGATCAGCGAATCCCTGGACCGCCTGGACAAAGCCATGGGACAACTGTGAGTCGGCTTAAGACCTTCGCCCGGAAGTAGCGCACAGGAATTCATCGACTACCTGATTGAACGCGTCAGCTGCTTCAAAATAGGATGAATGGCCCGCTTCCTTCAGGACCCTGAGGGCTGCACCGGGTACCATTTCGCTCGCCAGGCGAATCATCTCTGGTGGGAAGATCACGTCCTGCTCTGCGGTAATGAACAACGTGGGTACATCGTAGTTCTCAAAGTCTTCAGCTGAACGCTGAATTGTTTGCAGATCAAGTTTCGACAGATCCAACAAATCATTGAACGCGCTAATCTGTGTATACAGAAGTGACATGGCGGGCGACTTCTCGTGGTAATCGGACGCCACCGCCCAGTGCGCCAACGGCGACGTCAACGCCGGACGGTTGCTCGCCGCCTGCTGCTGCACATCCCGAATCGCGTCCGACATAATTCCTCCCGGCGTGTGACTCATCACCAGTGACTGGACACGATCCGGATGATCCAGCGCTGTTCCGAGCCCGGTCCAGCCTCCCATAGATTGACAGACAAGTATCGCGGATTCGATCTTCTCAACGTCCATCACCGCCAACAGATCGGAAGAAAAGTGCTTCGCACTGAACTGTTCCGGCCGGCAACGAGAGCGTGCAAAACCGCGATGGTCTAGGGTCAGAATTCGATATTGATCAACAAAGTGCGGCACCTGCTGCCACCATGACGCCGCATTGCCACCAGCACCATGTACAAAGAAAATCACTTGACCATCGTCGCTTTCTGAAGCTGCCTCCCTGTTGCCTCCCGTCATTCGAAAGGACTGGTAGTGCAGGTCGACCCCATCAATGCTTTGCGTCGTTGGCATGGCTGTCTTTCCTTGTCGATCGACCATCATAGGTAAACACTCAGAATACCACCAACAACTGGTCCAGCTTGATTAAACTCTGATCTCAGTTAGCGGAGTCATCTTTTGTTCAAAAACAGATCCCCAAAGGCACAGACCATTATTTCACTCCTAATGGCCGTCACATTGACAGCCTACATGTCCAGTTCGGCTAACAACGCAGTCGTAGATGAAACTGCCACGTCAAATGTATCCCCGAAACCAACGACGGTCGCTGACACCCGTCGACTGATCGGGATGCTACCTGCCGATGATGTCTGGTGGACTTCCAACGGGGAATCCATGCACTTCAACAACCTGAACCTGGCTCGCATTCTCCCAGTCGCACCGGTCTATCGACGGGGACAGGTCCACACGCTGGGCTACGCGTTGAATACGGCGATTGCACAATCTGAGGTGATCTCCCGGGGTGTCACTGCGCCGCTGCAAGACTTCCTCGACAACCCTGCCATCACCACAACGGGCGTCGTGGTTCTTCGCAAAGGGAAGATCGTTTTCGAACACTACCCAGGTCAAACGCCTTACCAGAAGCCAATCATGTGGTCAGTCACTAAAGTGTTTGTGTCCGCCGTCATGGCCATTCTCACCGATCAGGGGGAGATCGAACCAACGAATACAGTTGATCACTATCTACCGGAGATGGCCGAGTCCGCTTACGCGGGCATCACGGTCCGCAACCTGCTCGATATGGCGACGGGTTTGCACTGCGCAGAGGACTACGACGACCACAACTCATGCTACTACCAACTTGCGGTGGCACTTGGGGACGGCTATTACACCGACGAACACCCGGACAATCCGTACGAGGTGTTGACGAAGATGGACATCAAGCGCGTCGCACCACAGGGAGAGCAATATCATTACGCAAGCCCGCATACCTTCGTACTGGGCTGGATCGTTGAGAAAGTTACCGACATGCCATTCCAAGACGCCCTCACACAGCACATCTGGTCGAAGATCGGCGCAGAACACGATGCGGGTATTCTTGCGCCTCGGTTCGGCGTTCCGATCACCTACGGTGGACTGACCGCTGCGCTACGTGACACCGCAAGGTTTGGTCTGCTGTTTACACCCAGCGCGAACGTGGTCTCTGATGGAACGGTCCTGCCTGAGGGCTACACCAATCGCATCCTCGCCGGTAGCAATCCAAACCTCGCGTCTCCCCTCTTCCCCGGCGTTCGACACAGTACGGAGCAATGGGACATCGTGTTCGACAACGATGACATGTACAAAGGCGGGTGGGCTGGTCAGGGTCTACTAGTCAACCCACGTAAGGACATCGTAGCTGTCTGGGCCGGACACATGAACGATGAAGGTAGGTCATTTGCTATGCTACCTGTATTGAGGGAGATATTGAATCGCGTCTACCCTGATGCGGAACTTGAAACAGATACAAATTGAGCACGTACGACGCGAATAATCGCCAATGCCATCACACCATAGATCACGATCAGTGGTAACGACGCGACGATGCTGGCTGTCTGTAGAACGCGAAGTCCTCCCAGAAACAACAAGGACATAGGGAGCAGACCCAAAATAAGGGCCCAGAAAACCCGTTGCCACATCACCGGATGTTGCCCTTCAGTCAGCGAACGGGATGCACCCACCGCGAGTGTATAGGACGCCGAATCGTAAGTTGTCGCCGTAAAGATCAGACCGATCACGGCGAGGTAAATCAACCAGAATGTTCCCAGGGGCAACCCTCCAATCATCGCTGCGATAGCCGTCGCCGGTCCCTCTGACTGAATCACATCAATGACACCGTAAATGCCCGACAACTCCAGATGCATGGCATAGCCACCGAGAACCGTGAAAAACATAACACAGCCCATCGTTCCCCACCCCAGCATGCCGAAGATTACCTGTCGGATCGTCCGCCCCGCAGAAATCCTGCACACGAACATACCAACAAAGGGGCCCAGTGCGATCCACCAGGCCCAGTAGAACACCGTCCAGTTCTCGACGAAGTCGCCTCGTCTCATGGGATCGGTCCATGTCGACATGGCAACAAAGTGCTGCAAGACCTGACCGACGGAGGTGACTGCCATTTCCAGAATAAATCCCCAGGGCCCCGCAAGGAACACCATGAGTACAAGCCCAATCGCCAGTACTGCATTCCATAGACTCAAAACGCGGATTCCCCGGTCCATACCCCGAAACACGCTGTAAGCAACCATCAGTGTCACCACGCCAATCACCGCGAACTGCATCTGAATATTGTCCGGCCATCCGGTCAGATTGTGCATCGCGGCTGAGACCACAGACGTTCCGAAACCGAGACCTGTCGCAGCAGTACCCAGCAACCCGACGACAAAGAACAGATCAATTAGCCGCCCCAACCATCCTTCCGACCATCGTCCAAGCACGCTGGAGCACGCGGCACTGAGCCGTAGCCGAGGGATCTTCTGGATATAGAACGAACAGCCCAGCGCAATCGCCGGAAGGCAATAAAGTGCCCACCCAATGGGTCCCCAATGAAATATGCCGTAACCGGCAGCCCAGACAAGTGCCTCATCGCTGCGCGGCTCGATACCCATCGGGGGATCAGTGTAGTAGTAGACCCATTCTGCGGCACCCCAATAGATGAGAGATGCGCCAATGCCTGCACAGAACAGCATAGACGCCCAAGCGAACTCGTTATACTCCGCGTCACCGCTGCCCAGCTGAAGGCGGCCATAGCGGCTACAGGCCAGCCACAGCAGGAACATGATGGTCCCCACTGCCGTGACCACGTAAAGCACGCCGAACCGTGTCGTCAAAAATTCAAACGTCTGGTTGATAGCGCCGGCACTCCACTCGGGCGCGATCACAATCGGAAGGACCACGGAGAAAAGGATTCCAGCGCCCAGAACAAAAATGAACCAGTCGACCGCAGGATCAACCAATTTTGTCGTGTGACTGTCTGTTTGAGTGCTGATAGGGTGCCTCTCATTCAATAATGCGGATTGGTTTGCGTCCTTCATATCGGTGAGACGCGCGCCATTGAAACGTGGTCATAAGCAGATTTCAAATCCAGGAGGCACTGAACCCAAATGAGTGATCAACGAGTAGCACTCGTCACTGCCGGAGGCAGTGGCATTGGACGATGTATCTCTGAGTCCCTGGTCACCCAGGGATGGGCTGTCTTTATCTGCGATATCGATCCTGCCGCTGTCAGCGACGTGTGCGAAATCGATGGCATCGAGGGCTCTGTCATTGATGTATCCGCACCTGACGAGGTCGCTTCACTCATTAGCACATTCCAAGGGAAACACGAGCGACTTGACCTGCTCATCAACAATGCTGGTATCGCAGGACCCACTGCCGCAGTTGAGGATATCGACCCCGCCGATTGGCAAACCACGATCAACACGGACCTGTCCGGTCCGTTCTATGTCACTCGCGAGGCAGTCCCGCTGTTCAAGCGGCAACAGTTCGGAGCCATTGTCAACATTGCGAGTACCGCTGCTCTGTTCGGCTATCCACTCCGCTCGCCATACGCCGCCGCCAAGTGGGCAATAGTCGGGCTGACCAAAACCTGGGCGATGGAGCTGGGTCCGCACAACATTCGGGTCAATGCAATCTGCCCGGGTAGCGTCAACGGTGAGCGTATCGAACGTGTGATGACAAACGATGCCGCAGAGCGAGGTGTATCCATCGACAAAATTCGCGCCACATATGTGCGTCAGGTATCCATGAGGACCTTCGTAGATGCTGAAGAGATTGCAGAGATGGTTTCCTTTCTAGCGGATGAAACCGGAAAACGAATCTCAGGCCAGATCATCGCCGTCGACGGTCACACTGAAGGATTGAGTAACGATTTCGAATAGAACGTCAGCGAGTACCAGCGCTGGCAAGAAACGGTTCGGCGGATGCTTTCATCAAATCGCTAATCGTAACTGCCTTTCTCGCGTCCATATCAAAGAGCACACAGGTACTGGTCAGCGTGGCTGCAACCGATGACTTCGACAGGTTGTACATCTCGTAAGCAATCGTGACCGACTTTCCGCCAAGACGTCGCAACGATGCACGTACCTCCAGAAGGTCACCCGCTGGGACCTCATCAACATAATCCACTTCATGTCGAACGTCTGCCCAGCCAAGGTTGTCGTCACGCGCATCCGAACCGCTCCAGCCAAATACACGGTAGAAGTACAGATAGGATGCATCATCGAAGATCGCCGTGTAGTGCCGGGTGGTCATATGACCCATGATGTCGCAGAGCCAGGGGTGAGCAACCGCTGTATGTACCGGGATCATATTGTCGGTGTTTACTTGATTCTGGGGATCACTACCACTCATCAGGCCACCTGTTTGCTCAGCTGGAGTGTCTGTCTGGCACGCTCCGGTGTTTGCACATCCGCGCCCATCAGCTCCAGAATCTGTCGCGCTCGCTCAACCAGTTGCGCATTACTCGCTTTGACCCCACGCGACAAATAGATGTTATCTTCAAGACCGACTCTCACATGCCCTCCTAGGAGAACCGCCTGAGCTACCATGGGCATTTCCATCGCGCCAATCGCAAATCCCGCCCAGTTCGCCCGAGGCGGCAGATTGTCGACCATCGTCTGGAAGTTTCGTGGCAGATCTTGGGCGCCCCAGCGAATGCCTAAGCAGATCTGAAACAAAGGAGGCGCATCAAGAAGACCATCTTCCAGCATACTCTTTGCGAACCAGATGTGCCCTAGGTCAAAGACCTCCAATTCCGGTTTCACCCCAATCGACTGAAGCCGCTTGGCCCCCATCTCCAGCATGCCCGGGGTCGAAATGTAGACGTAGTTCCCGCCGGGGTAGTTAAAAGAACCGCAGTCCATTGAACAGATCTCGGGCAGCAGCTTTTCAACGTGCGTCAATCGTTCAACTTCACCCACACAATCCGTATCTTCTGTGAATGCCAGTGGATTGTCGTCCGGACCAAAGTAGAGATCGCCCCCCATTCCTGTCGTCAGGTTAATGACCACATCGGTGTCGCTGTCGCGAATGCGATCAACCACCTCCTGGTAAAGCTCAACCCGACGACTGGGTGCACCAGTATCGGGTTCGCGAACGTGGATGTGCACAATCGCCGCACCAGCCTTGGCAGCGTCGATACTCGCAGCGGCAATTTCTACCGGTGTCACCGGCACATGTTCAGATTTACTGGCTGAATCGCCGG
>CAJWYI010000016.1 GCA_913049815.1 uncultured Gammaproteobacteria bacterium | reverse complement strand
AGCAGGTGAGGATGTACAGGAACTCGCAGATTTTTGGACCGAATACCAAACCACCCATGAACCTCCTCCACAGGATGAACGGCGCGGCCAATCTGATAAGGAGAAACAAGACGGCGAACCTCGTCGCAGGCGCAATCGACGCAAAAGACGCTCGAGGCGTAACAAAAGGGCGTCAGAAACGGTCCACGCCTGATGGAATCGTAATGCAGGCGATATGCTAAACAGTATTTCAGCCAGCCTTCGCGCCGCGATCTCCGCTCGCGGCAAAAACCTGCCTCGCTTCATCGTTGTCGAAGGTCCTATTGGTGTCGGCAAGACGACGCTGACGCGACAGATCGCCGAGCTTCTTAGCTACCAAATCCTCCTCGAGTCACCTGCTGACAACCCTTTTCTCTCAGGCTTTTACAGTAACCGGCGACAAGGTGCTTTACCAACTCAGCTTTTTTTCCTTTTCGAACGAGCGCGTAAAATGGAAACACTGAAACAGGAAGACCTGTTTGATCCCATGCGTGTTGCAAACTTCATGATGGACAAAGACCGCCTGTTTGCGTCCTTGACCTTGGACAACGACGAGTTGGCGCTTTACGAAAATGTCTACGATCACCTCAACATTAAAGCGCCCGAACCCGAGCTCGTGATCTATCTGCAAGCGCCGGTCGATGTGCTCCTTCAGAGAATCAGCGCTCGTGGAATCGACTACGAGCAACGTATTGAAGAGAGTTACCTCGTAGATGTAGCCGAGGCGTACACCCGATTCTTTCACTACTACGACCGATCACCACTGCTGATCGTCAACGCAGGCGATATCGACATCGCGGGCAGCCACGCCGATTTCGAAGCCCTAATGCAGGTCGTCCTCACAACCGTCAGTGGTCGTCACTACTATAATCCCCGCACCGGCGCAATTTGAGGGAATCGTAAATCATGGCTAATCACGTATGGCAGGATCTAGAATCCCACCACGATCAGCACGCCGACGATCTCATGACTGATCTATTCGCATCAAACCCCGATCGTGCGAAGCACTACCGCATTCAGCTGGGCCCGATGTTGCTCGATTATTCCAAGAACCGCATCAACAACGAGACGCTCGACCTGCTGGGCAGGCTGGCGTGCGCGTCGAGCCTTAAGACATCGCGGGAAGCCATGTTCGCTGGCGATCTGATAAACAATAGCGAGCATCGACCAGCGCTTCACACGCTACTGCGAACAGACAGCGAACACATACCGCCGCAACTCTCGAATGAAGCAGCGGAGGTTGACGCCGCACGAGGCCAGATTCGCCGAATTGCGAAACAGATCAACGAACGATCCTGGTTGGGTGCCATCGGTCAACCTATTACAGATATTGTTCACGTTGGGATAGGTGGTTCCCACCTGGGCCCGCGTATGATCGATGAAGCTCTTTCGTTCAAACGAAAGTCTCCTGTCCATATTCATTACGTCGCAAACGTTGACGGCCATCATCTGGATGACGTTCTGGGAACACTCAACCCAGGGACAACGCTCGTGATCGTCGTCTCAAAGTCATTCTCAACGATGGAGACAAAACTTAATGCGGAATCAGCCCGCCATTGGCTATTGTCTGAGATTCAGGAAATGGACCTTGATAAGCACCAGATCGCCATAACTAGCAACGTTCAGGCAGCACAGCGATTTGGTATTACGCCTGACAACATTCTTCCCATGTGGGACTGGGTGGGTGGACGCTATTCACTTTGGTCAGCGGTAGGCCTTCCGATCGCTATCAGCAACGGCGCCGATGCCTTCGACGAGCTTCTTGATGGCGCAAATCAAATGGACCAGCATTTCGCCACAGCTCCGTGGCCCAAGAACATGCCGCTGATGATGGCGATGCTTGGGGTCTGGAATCACAATTTTTTGGGGGCCGAAACATCCGCAGTTCTCCCGTACGATCATCGCCTTCGACTGCTCCCTGCCCACTTACAGCAACTCGACATGGAGAGCAACGGAAAAAGTGTTACTCGAGAGGGATCTTCAGTAACAACATCAACCGGTCCAATTATCTGGGGCGGTGAGGGTACCAATGGAGAACATGCGTTCCACCAATTGATTCATCAGGGTACACGCCTCATCCCCGTCGATTTCATACTGCCATTGAATGCTGACCATGAAATGCCCGAGCACCATCATCAACTCGTCTCAAGTTGCTTATCGCAGAGCCAAGCGTTGATGCAGGGCCAACCGGCGGCGCAAATCGATGCCGAGCCGCAGGTTGTCGCGCATATGGTCATGCCTGGCAATCGGCCGTCGAACACCCTTATGATCGACAGACTAACACCAAGCACACTGGGGATGCTGGTCGCGCTCTATGAACACAAGGTGTTTTGTCAGGCAATGATCTGGAAAATCAATCCTTTCGACCAGTGGGGTGTGAGACTTGGAAAAGAGATCGGAGCCGAAATCTACGATCATCTCGTCCATGGTACGACACTGAGTTCCGCTGACCCGTCAACCCGCGCGTTGATCCAACACTTCCAAAACATCAACGGTAGCGTGTAACCCGCACGCGCTCGCTAACAACTTAGCCAGAGGAAGAATTTCATGGCAGATGAAGCCCGTTATCCCATCCCGGACGATGCACGTCAGAGAGCACTCATCAACAATGAGCAGTATCTCACCATGTATGACGCATCCATCAATGATCCAGAGACGTTTTGGAGCGAACAGGCTAACGAATTTTTGGATTGGCATACCAGATGGCAGCAGCTCACCGATTCTGACTTTATGAAGGGAGAAGCTCGGTGGTTTGTCGGTGGCAAATTAAACGCATGTTACAACTGTATCGACCGTCACCTTCCCAAACGCGCAGATCAGACTGCCATTATCTGGGAAGGTGATAATCCTGAGACGAGCGCCGAAATGTCATATTCAGAGGTGTATGAAAAAGTTTGCAGACTTGCCAGCGCGCTGAAGTCTAGAGGCGTCCAGAAAGGTGATCGCGTTTGTATCTATATGCCGATGATTCCGGAGGCGGCCTATGCGATGCTCGCGTGTACCCGAATCGGCGCCGTACATTCCGTCGTGTTCGGCGGCTTCTCCCCACAATCGCTCTCCGACCGAATTCTTGATTCGGACTGTCAAACCGTCATCACTGCCGATGAGGGCCTTCGCGGCGGCAAGTCCGTCCCCCTCAAAGCCAATACAGATGAAGCATTGAACATCTGTCCGAATGTTCACACTGTCATTGTTGTTGAAAGAACCGGCGGAACAATCAGTTGGAAGGAAGGACGTGATGTCTGGTACCACGAAATCACGGCGAGTGCATCCGATGAATGTGAGCCTGAATGGATGGACAGCGAAGATCCTCTCTTTATCCTCTATACATCAGGATCCACCGGGAAGCCCAAAGGCGTATTGCATACAACTGGTGGCTACCTGCTCCATGCCAGCATGACTCATCGGTATGTCTTCGACTATCAGGACGGTGACATCTATTGGTGTACGGCGGATGTCGGCTGGGTAACAGGACATTCCTATATCGTCTACGGACCGCTCGCAAACGGCGCCACCACGCTAATGTTCGAAGGCGTCCCAAACTATCCAGATTCTTCTCGTTGCTGGCAGGTGGTCGACAAACATCAAGTCAACATTTTTTACACTGCCCCGACAGCCTTGCGCGCCCTGATGGGACAAGGTGATGAGTTTGTCACTGAGACATCAAGACAGAGCTTGCGCCTTCTTGGATCCGTCGGGGAACCCATCAACCCGGAGGCCTGGGAATGGTATTATCATATTGTCGGCGACGGACGCTGTCCTATCGTCGATACCTGGTGGCAAACGGAGACTGGCGGAATAATGATTACGCCCCTTCCTGGCGCCACCGAACTGAAGCCAGGTTCTGCCACGAGACCGTTCTTTGGTGTTGTACCGGTCCTTCTTGATGAAAACGGAAACGAAATCGAGGGAGCTGCATCCGGAAATCTGGCGATCCGACAATCTTGGCCCGGACAGATCAGAACCGTCTACGGTGACCATCAACGTTGCTATGACACCTACTATTCCGCGTACAAGGGTTACTACTTTACAGGCGATGGTGCCCGTCGCGACGAGGATGGCTACTACTGGATCACCGGTCGTGTTGATGACGTACTTAACGTTTCGGGACATAGAATGGGGACTGCAGAAGTGGAAAGCGCATTGGTCCTGCACGACGCCGTCGCTGAGGCTGCTGTCGTCGGTTACCCCCATGATATTAAGGGACAAGGTATTTACGCCTATGTCACCCTCATGCAGGGGGCTCAAGGTACCGAGGCATTGTTGACTGAACTGAATGACCTTGTTCGAAAGGAGATTGGCGCTATTGCCAAGCCGGATGTCATTCAATGGGCACCCGGACTGCCCAAAACCCGATCCGGAAAAATTATGCGGCGTATTCTACGCAAGATTGCGGAAAACGAACTCGACAATCTCGGAGACACTACGACACTCGCAGATCCGAGTGTCGTAGATGATCTCGTTAAGAACCGGGCAGGCTAACTCGCAGATGGACTCGCCTGTCTTAGCGAATTTCCCCCGGTTGGTTGAAGATCTGTGAGCGACCTCCGTCAACAACCAGATCATGGCAATTCACATATCGCCCCTCGTCACTCGCTAGAAATAGGGCGGCACTCGCAATATCCTCCGACAATCCTGAAGAGGGTAACGGAGTTGCTTTTGCCAGATTACCCTGCAGCTTTGCCATTTTTCTCGAGTTCTCCTCGTCCGGCAGTGTATTCGCACGTGCGGATCCACCCCAGAAAATAGGCGTTGCGATTGCTCCAGGCGAAATGGCATTGACCCGGATGTTTTTAGGTCCTAAGCGAGTTCCAGCCAACCTTGTGTAATGCGTCACCGCAGCCTTGGCCGCGGAGTACAACATGGCTCCTTGGCTATCTCGAATCGCCGCAATACTTGAGTTGTTGATAATGGCCCCACCACCCCGTTTCTCAATATGCGGTACCGCATGCTTGATTCCAAGGACCACACTGCTGAACAGCAGGCTCATTGCGTACTGAATGTCAGACTCGGTGACAGTTAGAACACCGTCCGCGGTTGGACCACCGGCATTGTTGAACAGGATATCCAATCCGCCAAATTGCTGTATGGCCAGATTAATCGTCGCTTCAATATCCGCCTCGCGCGTGACATCTGCCGTAACAAAGGCCACTTTGTCGCCCAGTCGAGCCGCGAGCGCCTCCCCTTTTTCGGTACTCCGGCCACAGATCACCACACTCGCCCCTTCAGACACAAAGAGTTCAGCTGTTGCTTCACCGATACCGCTGGTACCGCCTGTAACGACAGCAACCTTATTGTCCAATCGATTCATAGTGCACCCACGCGAGAAGTTAACGCGCGAGACTATCATTGCGACAACGAGCGAGGCAATTACTCACAGCGTTTGTCTGGCTCAGCGGAACGGTGAATCAATACAAAAGGGTGCGTGTAAACATAAAAAGGGGAGCTGTTGCTCCCCTTTTTTGTCCGATATCAAAGAGCAATCTAATCAGCTTGTTCAGCAGCCACAGCGTCATCACTATCATCGTCCGCCTCGCCCTCGTCGGAGGCCGGAAGTTCCTTGATGGATAGTTTGATGCGACCACGATCAACATCGAGACAGATCACTTCAACTTCCTGCCCCTCAGACAGATAGTCAGTCACTTTCTCAACTCGCTCCTGGGCGATCTGTGAGATGTGAACCAGGCCATCCTTCCCTGGCAGAATCGTCACAAAAGCACCAAAATCGGCGATTCGTGCGACGGTACCCTTGTAGATCTTGCCAACTTCCGCTTCTGCCGTGATCTCCTTGATCCGTTCGATTGCGGCGTCACGCGATTCGGCACCTTCGCCAAAAATGGTTATGGTTCCGTCATCTTCGATATCGACAGAGGCACCGGTCTCTTCGGTAATCGATCGAATGGTCGCCCCACCTTTGCCGATCACATCCCGGATCTTGTCCTGATCAACCTTCATCGTCACAACCTGCGGTGCGTTGTCACTCACATTTTCACGGGACCGACCGATCACCTTATTCATCTCGTCAAGAATATGCAGGCGCGCCTCGCGCGCCTGTGCGAGCGCCTGTTCCATGATCTCTTCGGTAATACCCTGAATCTTAATGTCCATCTGCAATGCAGTGACACCAGTGTCAGTTCCAGCCACTTTGAAATCCATGTCTCCCAGGTGATCCTCATCTCCCAAGATGTCCGTCAAGACGGCAAAGCCGTCATCCTCTTTGACGAGGCCCATCGCGACACCAGCAACAGCAGACTTCAAAGGAACACCGGCATCCATCAACGCAAGCGAAGCACCACAGACGCTCGCCATTGACGATGATCCATTGGACTCAGTGATCTCGGACACAACGCGTGTCGTGTAAGGCCATTCCTCAGCCGGCGGTAGCACGGCCGAGATGCCACGTCGTGCCAGTCGACCGTGACCAATCTCACGACGCTTCGGCCCACCGGAAAACCCTGTCTCGCCGACACTGTAGTGTGGAAAGTTATAGTGAAGCATGAAACCGTCTCGGTAAGAGCCCTTCAACGCGTCGACAATCTGTGCATCTCGCTGTGAACCCAGTGTTGCGGTCACCAGCGCTTGCGTTTCACCACGAGTGAACAACGCTGAGCCATGCGCCATGTTCAACACGCCAACCTCAACGTCAATCTGCCGGACGGTTTTGTTATCCCGACCATCGATTCGCGGCTGGCCATCGATAATTCGACGTCGGACGATATTCTTCTCAAGCGATCCGAACGCGCCCGATACAGCGTCCTGATCAATGTCGTCACTCGTCAGAGCGGTAACTGCTTGGTCACGCAATTCGGACACTAGGTCCTGTCGCGCCATCTTGTCGGAAACCTGGTATGCCTCTGTCAGCGATACGCTCATCTGATCCGACAATGCGGAAGCCAGCGTTTCGTTCTTCGGCTCAGGCCGCCAATCCCACTCCGGCTTACCAGCCTCTAGCTTCAATTCGTTGATCGCCTTTATGACCGCCTGCATTTCCTGGTGCGCGAACAGCACAGCTCCCAGCATCTGGTCCTCCGTCAATTCGCGTGCTTCGGACTCCACCATCAGAACGGCAGACTCGGTCCCAGCCACGACCATGTCGAGATCCGAAGACTCAAGTGCTTCGTAGCCTGGATTGAGCAGGTAGCCGTCTTTGGTAAAACCGACACGAGCGCCACCGATCGGCCCCGCAAAAGGAATACCCGAAAGCGTCAATGCTGCGGAGGTACCGATCATGGCGAGAATATCGGGGTCAACATCCTTATGTGCGGAAATCACCTGACAGGTCACCTGGACCTCGTTCAGGAAACCCTTCGGAAAGAGGGGTCGAATCGGTCGGTCGATCAGGCGGCATGTCAGCGTTTCTTTTTCCGATGGCCGACCTTCACGTCTTGGGAAGCCGCCTGGGATCTTCCCCGCTGCATACATTTTTTCTTCGTAGTTGACAGTCAGCGGGAAGAAGTCCTGTCCAGGTGATGCTTCTTTTTTTCCAACAACGGAAACCAGGACTGTTGTGTCCTGAGATGAAACCATCACCGCGCTTGTTGCCTGTCGTGCAACCTTTCCAGTTTCTATCACGATCTCCTGATCGCCATAGTTGAATTGTTTTCTTACATGTGTCACTGAGTTCTTTACTCCATTTCTTTTCTATCTTGTTTTCTTTTCATTACACGTTACCTAAAGGCTGCAACCCCATAGTCACAACCCAATCGTCCGACCTAAAGACGGCCAGTTAGTGGATGCCTTCGACCCTATCGACGTAGACCTAACCGCTTGATGAGCGTCGCATACCGGTTAGTATCCTTCCCTCTGAGGTAAGCCAACAATTTCCGTCGTTGATTCACCATTCTCAACATTCCAGTACGCGAATGATGGTCATGGGTATGCTCTTGAAGGTGGGACAGCAGCTTCTCGATGTTGGCGGTCAGCAGAGCGACCTGTACTTCCGGAGATCCGCTGTCGTTTTCAGCTGCGCCATATTCTTTGATGATGCCTGCTTTCTCTTCGCTAGATAAAGCCATTTCAGCTTCTCCAAATATGCTTGTATGTGGGATGTGCACAACCACGCATATTTACAGTCATGCTCCGGATGTGTGGCGGCGGGACGAACCTGTTGCCACGGATTTTCAGGTATTTTCCTTCTGTTTAACCCTTCTTAGGGTCAAACTGGGCGCATTATCCACGTATTGGGCAAAGACAACACCTTTATTTCACGCGCAGACACGTCCCTCAGCCAGATCCAGAATCGGCTAACAACCGACGAGGCGCTATCAACCCATCACCATCAATCTCACCTACACCAATGAAGACCTGTGCATCCTCGGTTTCTGAATACAACCGCACCATTCCATCCGTGGGTGCACCACCGACCTGAACCGGTTGTCCCTGGCGCAGATAGAGTGCCGATAGATAAGGGAGCGTGACTGCTGGCAAGCTCGACACGGCGGAACTCACTGGCAAAAGATGTTCCGCTAGCGCCGCAAAATCCCGGGACTCCGCAAGGTCGATAACGCGGTCGATCGAGACTGCATTTTCAATGGCAAAGGGTCCTGAAGAGATTCGCCTGAGTTGTGTCACGTGGGCACCACAGCCCAGCTCTTCTCCAATATCCTGCGCCAAACAACGAATGTAAGTTCCTTTTGAACAGCGAATACCCAACTGCACCTGATGGTCCTTACAACCCCGCAGTACGAGACTGTAGATGGTGACCTGTCGCGGCGCTCTCTCAACCTCAATCCCCTGCCGAGCAAGCCTGTAGAGAGGCTGACCATCTACCTTGATCGCTGAGAACATGTTGGGGACCTGCTCCACCTCGCCTCGAAACTTGTCGAGCAGGCGTTCCCAGCTTGACTCATCAATATTTGGTACGTTTGACTCTTCAAGCACTTTGCCGTCTGCATCGCCGCTATCAGTAGATACGCCAAGTCGGATTGTCGCTTCGTAGGCTTTGTCAGCATCCAGCAGAAATTGCGAAAACCGTGTCGCCTGGCCAAAACAGATAGGCAAAACACCCGTTGCCAATGGGTCCAGACTCCCCGTGTGTCCGGCTTTTCGTGCATAGAAAGCATGCTTGATGGTCTGAAGCGCAGCGTTTGACGTCATACCCGACGGTTTATCGAGCAAGAGTACACCATCTACATCTCGCCCCTTCCTACGGGATCGTCCCACCAATCATTCCCCAGCGTCTTTCGTGGTATTGCTATCCGGCTCGCGTTTATCCCGCGCACGTGCTTCATCGATTAGCTGATCCATGTGCGCGCCTGAACGGGCAGTATCGTCATAGTGAAAACGCAGCCGCGGCGTTGATCGTGTAGTCAGCATTAATGAAAGCTCAGAACGCAGAAAGCCGGCTGCGCCTGTCAAAATGTCGAGAGATAATTCCACATCATCCTGGCCCAGGACTGTGACGTAGACATCTGCCCAGGACAGGTCGGAACTGACTTTGACGCCACTGACAGTAACCATCCCCAGTCTGGGATCACGCAATTCACGCTGGATCAGCGTCGCCAGTTCACGTTGAACAAAGTCCGAGACTCGCCGTCCTCGGCTGAATTCACCTGCCAAGCCTACAGCGCCCTCGCAACTTCGCGAGAATCAAAGACCTCAATCTGGTCGCCCGCTTTCACGTCGTTGTAGTTGCGCACCCCAATACCACATTCGGTACCATTACGAATTTCTTCAACTTCATCTTTGAAGTGTCTAAGCGACTCTAGCTCACCTTCATAGATCACCACATTGTCCCGCAGGACGCGAATTCGCTTTTCTCTGAAGATCGTCCCTTCGATCACCATACAACCAGCGATCTTTCCCCATTTCTTGGAGTCGAAAATGTCTCTGACCTCGGCAATACCAACAATCTCTTCGCGAACTTCTGGTGACAGCATGCCTGACAAAGCCGCCTTAACGTCATCAACCAGATCATAGATAACCTTATAGTACCGAAGGTCGAGACCTTCGGATTCAATGGTTTTCCTCGCTGGAGAATCCGCCCGTACATTGAACCCAAAGATCACAGCCTCTGCGGTAATCGCGAAATCCACGTCACTCTCTGTGATCCCGCCAACACCCTTGAAGACAACGTTGACCTTAACCTCCTCGTTGCCCAACTCCTCAAGCGCAGACACGATAGCCTCCAGGGAACCCCGCACATCTGCTTTGACGACGATATTGAGGAAACTGACGTTTTTCTCACCGAAACTCTGCAAAAGGTTATCGAGGCTGGTCGCTGGCGTCGCCAGTCGTTCCTCATCCGCTCTTTCTTGACGGAATTCAGCTACCTCCCTTGCCCGTCTTTCGTCCTCAGTGACCTGGAATGGATCACCAGCCGCAGGCGTACCATTAAGTCCCAGCATGACAACCGGAGTTGCAGGACCTGCCTCTTTGACGGCCTGACCGGCCGCATCTGTCAGCGCGCGCGCTCGACCAAAGTTCTCGCCAGCCACGACAATATCGCCACGAGACAACTGCCCATTCTGAACAAGCAATGTCACAACCGAACCCTTACCTTTGTCCAGTTCGGACTCAATAACAATGCCTCGAGCCGATCCTTCTGGAACAGCTATCAGTTCGAGCAATTCAGACTGTAGCAGCACGGCTTCGAGTAGTGCATTGATACCCTCACCTGTGAGTGCAGAGACATTGATGAACTGCGTATCACCACCCCAGTCATCAGGAATCACATCTTTCGCGGCCAGCTCGTTCTTAACGCGATCCGGGTCAGCCCCTTCCAGATCAATCTTGTTCACTGCAACAACGAGAGGCACACCTGCAGCTTTTGCGTGTTGAATCGCCTCTTCAGTCTGCGGCATCAGACCATCGTCCGCCGCAACAACCAGGATAACAATGTCCGTACACTGCGCGCCTCGAGCACGCATCGCGGTAAACGCCGCATGTCCCGGCGTATCGATAAAGCAGATTTCACCATGCTCGGTATTTACTCGGTAGGCGCCGATGTGTTGTGTGATCCCCCCTGCTTCGCCGTCTGCAACCTGCGTCTTGCGAATATAGTCGAGTAGAGATGTCTTACCATGGTCAACGTGACCCATGACCGTCACAACCGGTGCACGCGGCTCGCCTTCCCCTTCGAGTTCTGTGTCCTCAATCAGAGATTTCTCAATCGCATCAGACTCCAGTATTCTCACTGAATGTCCGAATTCTTCTACGACCAGTGTTGCAGTGTCCTGGTCAATAGTCTGGTTGATGTTCGCCATCACACCCAGTCCCATAAGAACTTTGATTACTTCCGTCGCTTTGACGGCCATACGCTGCGACAATTGCGCGACGGAGATGTTTTCTCCGATCTCTACCTCACGCTTCATTTCCTCAGTGGGTGCATTGAACTTATGATGCTGGCCAGGCGTCCGTGCGGTCGCTCGCTTCCTGCGCATTGACGACAAACCAAGCGTCTTACCAGACGCATTGTCGTCCAGAAGATCTTCAGCTTCTAATTGCTGAACGCGCCGTCTGCGGTTCCCATGTTTGGAGCGCTTCTCGGACGTGTCCTTTTCATCTAAGTCGTGACGATCACGCTTGTCCTTGCGCGCACTGACCTTGTTTTCTGATTCGTCTGTCGCCTCGCGTGCAGCTTGGGCCTGTTTACGGGCTTCCTCTACCTGCCGCTCTCGTTCTTCTTTTTCCTTCTGCGCCTCTTCTTCGGCAGCTTTTGCGATGGCTTCCTGCCGCCGCCGATCTGCTTCAGCTTCCGCTTCTGCCAGAACGGCCTGTCTCCTGGCAATCTCTTCTGGGCTGATCGAGGGTTCCTCTACAACCGGCTCCTTGACAACTTCCTGTTCTGCGACTTCTTCCGGTTCGGCATCTACAGCGAGCTCGGTCCCAGCCACTGGCGGATCGCTGGCTTCCCCCTGGGGTCGCTCGTAGGTCCGTTTCTTCCTGATTTCAACATTAACAGTGCGCGAACTACCCCGAGTGCCACCCCGAGTGCCACCACCTGTCGTTCGTAGGGTGCTGAGCGTACGACGCTTCAGAGTTATTTTGCGTGGTTTGTCTTCCGAATCACCATGCGCTGCTTTCCGATGGGCAAGCAACGTTTGCTTGTCCTCATCAGAGACTGCGTCCGTGGCTGAGGCATGCGGTAGCCCTGCCTCACTCATCTGCTGCAGTAATCGGTCAACGGGAGTATCTATACTCTCGGCGAGTTGTGAGACGGTGACTTCAGCCATCTATCGCGATCCCTACTTTCAACCTTCATCAGATTGATCGTCGTTGTCGTCTTCAAACCAAGGTGCACGGGCCGTCATGATCAGCGCGCCCGCTCGCTCCTCGTCCATTTGCTCAATCTCAATGAGATCGTCAATCGCCAGTTCTGCAAGGTCTTCCATGGTCACAACACCCTGACTCGCCAGTACAAACGCCAGTCGCCGGTCCATGCCATCCATCGTCAGCAGGTCTTCAGCAGGTTGGACATTGTCGAGTTCTTCCTCATTAGCGAGTTCCATAGTGGTGAGTACACTCTTTGCACGTGCCCGCAACTCATCGACGATTTCCTCATCAAACCCCTCAATCGCAATCATTTCCTCACGAGGAATATAGGCGATTTCCTCCAGATCAGAAAAACCCTCTTCAACAAGCACCATGGCCACTTCCTCGTCCACATCCAACTGCTTCATGAAGACTTCGACAATACCGGCTGCTTCAGACTGTTGCTTCTCAACTTGCTCCTCAATAGTCATGATATTCAGCTGCCAGCCGGTCAACTCGCTGGCCAGTCTGACGTTCTGACCACCACGGCCAATAGCTTGGGCGAGGTTCTCTTCACTGACGGCGATATCCATACTATTGGATTCTTCATCAACCATAATGGAGACGACCTCGGCAGGCGACATCGCGTTGATTGCAAGCTGCGCGACGTTGTCGTCCCAGGGCACAATATCGATATGTTCCTGGCTTAATTCTCCAGAGACGGCTTGAACCCTCGATCCCCTCATCCCGACACATGCGCCGATAGGATCGATCCGCCCATCATTGGTTTTAACAGCAATTTTGGCACGTGAGCCGGGTTCGCGTGCGGCTCCGAGAATTTCGATGACACCATCATGGATCTCAGGTACCTCAATCTTGAACAGCTCCACCAGCATGTCAGACGACGTTCTCGTCAGTAACAGTTGAGGACCTCGTAACTCAGGACTGACCTCAGACAGCAGCGCACGAAGCCGATCGCCCATCCTGAAAGTCTCGCGGGGAATCCAGTCCTCACGGGGAAGGAGCGCCTCTGCGTTATTGCCAAGATCTACAATCACGGCATCACGTGTCACTTTCTTGACCTGTCCGTTGACTAATTCGCCAACGCGATCACGGTAAGCGTCAACAACCTGGGCACGTTCCGCTTCCCGGACCTTCTGAACAACCACCTGCTTGGCGGTTTGTGCTGCAATTCGACCGTATTCAATGGACTCAACGGGCTCTTCGTAGAACTCGCCGACGGCAAGGTTCAGATTTCGATCGGCGACTTCCTGGAGAGTGAGTTCTGCTTCCGCCATTTCCGATTCTTCATCATCGGCTAGCACTCGCCATCTTCTGAACGTGTCGTATTCACCACTCTCTCGATCGATCGCAACTCGGAGCTCAACTTCATCCGCATATCGCTTCTTTGTCGCAGTGGCGAGTGCGAGCTCCAGAGCCTCGAAGATAACCTCTTGCGGCACACCTTTCTCGTTGGATACAGATTCAACGACGAGCAGGATTTCCTTACTCATGACAGAACCTCAATTGACACCTCGTTCATCTCGCCACTTCGCCTCGTTCTGATTCCACCTTACTGGAAATCCGGAATCACTCTTGCCTTATCAATCTGCTCGATGGGCAGCAGGTATTCGTCATCGTCGATACGAACCACCACGTCGTCGTCTTCCATCCCGCAAAGGAGACCTTTGAATCGTCGACGGCCATCAATCGCCGACTTCAAACTCACAGAAACCTGTTCCCCTTTACACGTAACAAAGTGAACCGCCGCAAATAGACGGCGGTCAATCCCTGGTGAAGACACCTCCAATGTATAGTGACCACTGATGGGGTCTTCCACATCCAGAACGGCACTCACCTGCTCACTGACCCGTGCGCAATCATCCACCGTCACGCCACTGTGTTTTTCGATGTAGATCTTGAGAATCACGCTTCTCGCATGATCCACATACTCGATTCCCCACAGTTCGCAGCCAGCTGCAACCACTTCGGGCTCAAGCATCTGCTGCAGCGTTTCCTCGATCACCTGTCTTCGAAACCTCCTTCCGCTTCATTACCCATCACGGTCCCCACTGGACAGTGCACATACAAAAAATGGGCAATACGCCCATTCCAGTATGTTCTTTACAAGGTGAACCACTCGTCATTAACAGCAGTCCATCCAGCTGAACACTTTGTACGGCCTCCAGGGTCAAAAAAACCCCTTCCGGGGCTCCCTGCACTACTCTGTTGTCACAAATGATCCCGAAGCTATCGGGAAACATTGGTAGCGGGGGCAGGATTCGAACCTACGACCTACGGGTTATGAGCCCGTCGAGCTACCAGACTGCTCCACCCCGCAACAACAAGGGGCGATTATAGAAGGTGGTGAAATCGCCGGTCAACCCGCGACGTCAACGAAGTCTCAGGGCAGGCTATATGTCGAGGAATTCATGGCCGGAACGCGGTATCTCAAAGACTCAAAAACCAATCGCAAATAGTCTGTGTAATGCTCACAAACACGAACATGGATAAAAGGTGGTGCCGAAGAGAGGACTTGAACCTCCACGGGCAAAAGCCCACTACCCCCTCAAGATAGCGTGTCTACCAATTCCACCACTTCGGCATCAATTCTCATCAGATCCACTACCTGCGGGTAACGCTAGTGACGGAACCTCGTTGTCAGCGACCGGTACTTCGATTGAGGGCACTTCACCTTCTTCCGCCGGTACCGGCACCATTGACTCAATTTGCGGTATGCCGACCTGACGCGCATCATCGGCGTGAAGTTTAGCAAAATACGCTAAACCGAAACTGGTCACAAAAAAAGTGATCGCCACGGTTGTTGTCATACGCGTCATGAAATTACCGGAACCCGCAGACCCAAAAACCGTTCCGGACGCGCCAGCGCCAAATCCAGTACCCATTTCTGCCCCACGACCACGCTGATAAAGCACCAGAGCGATGATCGCGATCGCCGCAACCACGTGGGTGATTAGCACAAATGTTTCAATGTATTGAATGTCCACTACCTACCTCGACCGACACGCATCTGCATGTTACTCAATCGCGATCTGTTCCGATCCGCCGCAGCGTATCAGTTCACCCGCGTGTTTATCACCTGTTCGTTTTCCGCCATTCTAACCAGCACACTCCGCAATCGACATGAATGACTGAACATTCAGCGAAGCGCCGCCAACTAAGGCGCCATCGATATCTGCCATCTCAAATAACGCCTTCGCATTGTCATCGTTCACACTGCCACCATACAAAATTCGGGTGAAATCTTCAGAGTCTCCATGATCTGTAATCGTCGATCGTACCATCGCGTGAACTTCCTGAGCCTGCTCAGGTGTTGCTCTCTCACCGGTACCGATGGCCCAGACCGGTTCATAGGCAATATCAAAGCGACCCCAATCTTCCCTCGCAACCGTTTGGGCTAAAGCCCCAAGTTGCTGCGCTATAATCGTCAGCACACTGCCGTTTCGACGTTGCTCCAGTGTCTCGCCGATACACACAATCGGTCTCAACCCCACAGCGAGACATCTCTCAACCTTTGCGGCAACGGCATCGTCGCTTTCACCGTGATATTGCCGTCTCTCAGAATGCCCTATCAATACGTAACGACACCCAAACTCGACCAGCATGTCAGCTGAGTTTTCTCCAGTGAACGCACCTGACTCATACTGACTGACGTCCTGTGCACCCAACCCGATCTTTTCCTCGTCTCCCGCCACACTCAATCCAGCTCGAACCTGCGCCAGGAAAACAGAAGGTGGACAGACCAGCAGTTCGCACGACGGCGAATCTGCCGATACCAACCCTGTAACAAGTGCTTCAACACTGGTCACAGTACCGTTCATTTTCCAGTTACCGGCGACCAGCGGTCTTCGCATGATATCCCCTGAACTTACGCTCTCCAGAGGTCCTGCGAGAGCGGCCGCAGATCTTAGCGACTTTGTCTGGGACGGGCAACAACTCGTCTTTCCACAGACCGGTCTCTCTGTGGACCCTCGTCAGGCGCCGACAACGGCGGCAAGATCTTCACATAGCTGATTGACCAGCGCCTCATCCTCGCCCTCGACCATAACTCGTACGACCGGTTCTGTGCCGGATGGACGCAATAATACGCGGCCTGCATCCCCGAGCCTTCCTTCGATTCTGCTTACAGCGTCAATCACCGATGGTTCATCGACCCGCCGTTTGTCGCAGCTCACGTTGATCATCCGTTGAGGGTATTTGCTCATTCCACTTTTGATCTCGTCGAGCGGGCGTTCGAAGTACCTGATTGCATTCAGCACCTGAAGCGCTGACACGATGCCATCTCCGGTTGATGATTGATCCAAGCAAAGGATATGCCCCGATGATTCGCCACCCAATATCCAGCCGCGTTCAACGAGGTCGGCCATCACATACCGATCTCCCACTGGCGATCTGTGGAAAGGGATGTCGAGATTTTGGAGTGCTCGCTCAAGCCCAAAATTGCTCATAACCGTCCCTACGACGCCGCCTGCGAGCTTCCGTCGATCATGACGATGCCGTGCGATGATATAGAGGAGTTCATCGCCATCAACAAGATCTCCGTGGTGGTCGACCATTACGACCCGGTCTCCATCGCCGTCAAGCGCAATCCCAAGATCTGCACGACGCTCCTTGACCGCCAATTTCAAAGCATCCGGATTCGTAGAACCCACATCTTTGTTGATGTTGAGTCCATCAGGCTCAACCCCGATAGCGACAACATCCGCTCCCAGTTCAGACAGCACGCTGGGTGCTATGTGGTAAGTTGCGCCATGAGCGCAATCGACGACGATGCGCAGTCCCTCAAGTCCAGCTGGCGCTCGATATCTCGATTTACAGAATTCAATGTATCGACCTGCAGCGTCGGTAATCCTTGACACTTTGCCGGTCTGTTCAGGGGGTACAGTCACCATCGGCTCACCCAGATAGTGCTCAATAGTCTCTTCGATCCGATCAGGCAGTTTCTGTCCCTCTGATGAAAAGAATTTTATGCCATTGTCGTAGAACGGGTTGTGCGATGCGCTGATGACCACACCTGCGAGGCCATGGAAAGTCCGCGTCAGATAGGCAATCGCGGGCGTTGGCATTGGACCCAGTAACCGTACATCCACACCCGCTGACGTGATTCCTGCTTGTAGTGCAGACTCGAGCATGTAACCGGATAGGCGAGTGTCCTTACCAATCAGGATCTGACCACTTTCTGCCCCTGCGAACGCCTTTCCCGCTGCCCATCCCAGCTTCAGAACGAACTCGGTGTTGATCGGATATTCACCAACGCGACCACGTATTCCGTCGGTTCCAAAAAACTCTCTCGCCATTGCGATTACCTTGAAGCTCTCCTCGTCATTGTACAGTTCGGAACTATATTTTCAGTTCCGATTTATGTACCCATGCCCTGGATAGCAGACCGCATGACGATCGCCGCGCGTGTCGCCGCCACGTCGTGAACTCGCAGTATTGAGGCCCCCCTATCCACGGCCATCATTGCCGCGACGATGCTTCCCGTCAGCAGCTGCTCAGTTCCTAACGTTTTTGCGATGGTGCTCTTCCGAGAAACGCCGATCAGCAGAGGTACACCCAACGCTTCAAATCGGTTCAGTTCATTGATCAGCTGTAGGTTGTGCTCAGGTGTTTTACCAAACCCAAAGCCTGGATCAACGATCAGGCGTTCACACGGAATACCGTTTTCAGTACAAGCGCTTATTCGCTCTTGCAAGAATTTCCTGACTTCTCCGACAACATTCTGGTAGGTGGGCTTACGCTGCATATTGCGGGGCGTTCCCTGCATATGCATGAGGCAAACAGCAAGCCCAGTTTCGCAGGCGATTTTAAGCGCGCCTGGCGTTGTAAGGGCGCTGATATCATTAATCAGATCAGCGCCTTCGGAGGCTGCTACTGCCATAACGCCGGGTTTTCTTGTATCGATTGAAATAGGCACATCTGATGCTCTACGCAGCGCTTTGATGACAGGAATGACACGAAGAAGCTCTTCTGATTCCGTAACAAACTTGGCGCCAGGTCGAGAGGACTCACCACCAATATCGATAATCAACGCGCCTTCATCGACCATCTCCAACGCTCGTTTTACAGCAACCTCAGGATCGAGGTATCGGCCACCATCAGAGAAGGAATCAGGAGTGACGTTCAATATCCCCATGATAGCTGGCTCGTCCAGCGTTGCTAGTACACGATGTGCACTCGCAAGCACGATTTAGTGCTCGCCAGCCGGATCTCCAACAGGCCCACTCGGTCGTGGATCGGAGTCATGCAGATCGTCTCCGCTCGGGGCAAGCGGTGTCGGTCCAGTATCTCCCCAGTCTTTGGGTGGCCTTGGCTCACGCCCCGACATGATGTCGACAATCTGATCGTGATCAATAGTCTCGTACGTCAGTAACGCATCGGACATAGCATGGAGTTTATCCAGGTTCTCGTTCAGTAATCGCCGCGCTGTTTCATGACAGCTATCAATCACCGATCGCACCTCTTCATCAATGATTCGAGCAGTGCTGTCAGACACTTTCAGCCCGCTGTTCCCTGCCGACATGCCGAGGAAAACCTCCTCTTCCTCCTCGGAGTACATTAACGGTCCAAGCTTCTCGGAAAGCCCCCATTTTGTCACCATATTGCGGGCCATCTTCGATGCCTGCTGTATGTCATTGGAAGCTCCTGTGGTAATGCCCTCTTCACCCAAAACGAGCTCTTCTGCAACACGTCCACCGAACATCGTACACATCTGAGAGACAATCATGCGTTTCGATAATGAATGCCGATCCTCCTCTGGCAGGAACATCGTCACACCTAGAGCTCGACCTCGCGGGATGATCGTCACCTTGTAGCTGGGGTCGTGCTCCGGTACCAGGTAGCCGACAATACAATGCCCAGCTTCATGGTAAGCCGTCGTCCTTTTTTCTTTATCAGACATCACCATGCTCTTGCGCTCAGCGCCCATCATGATCTTGTCCTTCGCCTGATCAAACTGCGCCATATTGACGGTACGTCGATCCTGCCTGGCAGCAAACAACGCCGCTTCGTTCACAAGATTCGCCAGGTCTGCACCGGAAAAACCAGGGGTACCACGAGCGATTACGGATGCGTCTACGTCGTCTCCGAGCGGGACTTTTCGCATGTGTACCTTGAGAATCTGTTCCCGACCTCGAACATCCGGCAAGCCCACCACGACCTGACGATCAAATCGACCGGGGCGCAGTAACGCGGGATCTAATACGTCCGGGCGGTTAGTCGCGGCAATGACGATGATTCCATCGTTACCATCAAATCCATCCATCTCAACCAGCAACTGGTTCAAGGTCTGCTCTCTTTCGTCATGACCACCGCCAAGTCCCGCACCACGATGCCGACCAACCGCATCTATTTCGTCGATAAAGATAATGCAGGGCGACTGTTTCTTCGCCTGGTCGAACATGTCACGCACACGTGAGGCACCGACGCCTACAAACATTTCAACAAAGTCGGAACCAGAGATTGAAAAGAAGGGTACCTTGGCTTCGCCTGCAATCGCTTTCGCTAGCAACGTCTTACCAGTGCCCGGAGGACCTACCATGAGGATGCCGCGGGGTATTTTCCCACCCAGCCGCTGGAACTTGCTGGGATCCTGGAGAAACTCAACAAGCTCCTGAACGTCCTCTTTGGCTTCATCAACACCGGCAACGTCCGCAAATGTTGTCTTGATCTGGTCTTCGCTGAGCAGCTTGGCTTTGCTCTTGCCAAACGTCAATGGACCACCACGGCCGCCAGAGCCACCCTGCATCTGGCGCATAAAGAACATGAAAACGGCAATAATGACGAGTATTGGGAAGCTAGCCACCAGCAACTGGGTCCAGATGCTTTGTTGCTCTGGCCGAGCCTGGCGAAACTCCACACCATGATTCAGCAGGTCGTCGACCAGCGCCTTGTCGGTCAATCGCGGCTGATTGGTTTCAAATCTCGTATTGTCATCGAGCGTCCCTCGTATCGTGATTCCGTCACCGTCAATCACGATGTCACGAACCCGTTCCTGAGTGACCCACTCCAGAAACTCGGAATAGTCCACCTCCATGGTCCGTTGACCAGGATTGAACATATTGAAGACGACCAGCAGAACTGCACCGATAATCAGCCACAATAGTAGGTTCTTGCCCATATCGTTCAAAATCACAACCTCCTGGCAGCCTGCGTCCACATCCCATCGTGGAACAGGCCTCACATTAGACCAGCGTCACCGCAAAATGTCAGCCAATAGACTGTCGGCGGTATGTCAAAACTTCTGTAGCCAGCAAACTAGCGCTAAATCGCTACATCTACATTACGACATTGGGGAGCACATCGGACTTTCAAGTGGCCGGCGCTAAATATATGAATAACTCAAGCCATTATTCATAGGTGTGACGCTGCACGTTTTCCAAGGCCCGTCAGGTAGATTTCCCGTGATTTCGGCCGCGACGCCTTAGGTTTCATATTAATGACCTTCTCAAACCGCGCCTTGAGTGACCTTCGAAGCCTATCGATACCTTCACCTTCAAAACACTTGGCAACGAAACTCCCGCCTACCTTCAGATGTTCGTCTGCGATATCGATCGCGAGTTCAACCAGATAGGTACTCCTTGGCTGGTCGATATCACGAACACCGCTCAGATTGGGCGCCATATCAGACATGACTACATCCAATGGCCGCCCATCAAGAGCATGCCCAATGTCGCTCAGGGCCTTTGGTTCAGTAAAGTCCACCTTCAAGTCGACCACACCCGCAATGGCATCCATCTCCAGCAGATCCACCGCAACGATCAATCCTGAATCGCCCGAACGCTGCGATGCTACCTGTGACCATCCTCCGGGCGCAGCCCCCAAGTCCAACACGACCGTTCCCGCGTGGAAGAGTCGGTACTTGTCATCGATTTCTATGAGCTTATAGCTCGCTCGACTCCGATAGCCATCCTTTTGCGCCTTGATCACATAGGGATCCCGGGTATGGTTGGTTATCCAGCGACGATCACTCATTGTGACTCCTCAATCGGTTCTTCGTCACAACAACAACTCATCCGTATATTGATACACAACCAAGAATGCACAATGATCCACACTTTGATCAAACGGAAGAACCTTTTGGCAATCTCGACCAAGGAAAAGAAGAAGTTTCGCGCTGCTGCCCATCACTTGAAGCCCATTGTCACGGTCGGTGACAAAGGACTAACCGCCAATGTCACGACCGAAGTTAACCGGGCGCTTCACGACCACGAGCTGATCAAAGTCCGCATCAGCGGCGGTCGGGAACATCGTCAACAAGTTGTGAAAGATCTCTGTGAAAAAACGGCCTCAGATCTGGTTCAGCTAGTCGGCGGTGTAGGGGTCATTTACAAGCCTTCTCCAACACCTAATGCAAGATTATCAAATCTTATACGACACGAAGTTATTGGGTGAACGAAATGGTAGTGAGTGCTTACTTACTTTTTATTCTCTACACGTGAGCTATCGCCTGAATCTCATACTCCGCAACACCGCCGGGCGTCTCTACACGAACCTCATCGCCAACCTCCTTGCCAATCAGGGCTCTGGCGATCGGTGAATATACAGATAGCTTATTCACCTTTATGTCGGACTCATCATCGCCCACGATCTGATAGGTGATTTCTGAATCATCCGTCAAATTGTAAAGATGAACGGTCGCGCCAAAGATGACCTTTCCTGACTCCGGGATGGTGGTCACATCGATCACCTGATTGTTTGATAATTTTCCTTCCACCTCAACGATTCTGCCTTCGATGAAACCCTGAGTTTCCTTGGCATATTGATACTCAGCGTTCTCCCGCAGATCACCCTGGGCCCGCGCGTCCGCTATCGCGTTCACGATTCTCGGGCGTTCGACGGTCTTCAGGTGCTCAAGTTCTTTGCGCAACGCCGCTTCACCAGCGGCAGTCATGGGTACGCGTTCCATTTTTCTCTCTGTCGAAGGTTACTTGCTCGGTAGGCTGGGTCGATGGGCAGTCGCCCAGTTCGATCACAATTCGTAAATTGCGTCGTCAGCCATTACACCCTATTTTCCACCGGGTGGCGCTAATTGCCAGCAATCGCGTCGCGTTCGTGTAACGTCTGCAGACGATTCACAGAAGTCTGTCCGCCTCGTTGGCTCTGCACTGCTGCAACACACGCCCTCGCCCCTGCAATCGTTGTGGTGTTGTAGACTTTGTACTGCAGCGCAGTCCGCCTAATTTCATAGGAATCCGCGATGGCCTGCGCACCTTCGGTCGTATTGATTATGAATGAGATTTCACCATTTTTAATCAGGTCGACAATGTGGGGGCGTCCTTCCTTGACCTTGTTGATGGCTTGGACCGTCATACCGACATCTGTCATCGCGGATGCTGTCCCTTTGGTGGCGATCAATGAGAACCCCAGTTCGAGCAGTTCTCTCGCGACAGCGATGGCCATGGGCTTATCCACATCACGGACACTGAGAAAAGCAAGACCTGATTCGGGCAAGTGGTCGCCTGCACCCAATTGGGATTTACCAAACGCCTCGCCAAACGTTTCACCGACACCCATGACTTCACCGGTAGACTTCATTTCAGGCCCCAGAATTGGATCAACGCCCTGAAATTTAGCAAAGGGAAAAACCGCCTCTTTAACGCTGTAATAATCAGGGACGATTTCCTGGGTAAATGCCTGATCAACAAGCGTCGTACCTGCCATACAGCGCGCTGCGATCTTGGCCAGGGACGTGCCAACACACTTCGAGACAAAAGGCACCGTCCGCGACGCTCTCGGATTCACTTCCAAGATATAGATAGTCTCGCCCTGGAGCGCCAGCTGAACATTCATCAGACCAACAACACCCATCTCGACGGCCATCGCCGTCACCTGCCTTTTCATTTCTTCGATAATTTCTGTCGTCAGCGTGTAAGGCGGTAAAGAACATGCGGAATCTCCACTGTGCACGCCCGCCTGCTCGATATGTTCCATCACAGCACCAATCACAACCTGCCGACCATCCGAGACTGCATCAATGTCGACTTCTATGGCCTGATCGAGGAACAGGTCGAGCAACACTGGACTCTCATCTGAGACCTGGACCGCCTGTACCATATAGGTTCGGAGCTCGCGCTCATTGTGCACGACCTCCATCGCCCTTCCCCCCAGGACGTAAGATGGTCTCACGACTAGGGGATAACCGATTTCGGTTGCTGCAATGACTCCGGCCTCGACATCACGCACAGTTCTGTTGGGAGGCTGCCTCAAGCCAAGAGATTCAATCATGTGTTGAAAACGCTCACGATCCTCAGCACGGTCAATCGCATCAGGCGGCGTACCCAATATAGGAACTCCTAGCGCTTCGAGGTCGTTGGCCAGTTTCAGTGGCGTCTGTCCACCAAACTGCACAATGACCCCTTTGGGTTTCTCAATGGCCACAATTTCGAGGACGTCTTCTAACGTCAGCGGTTCGAAATATAGTCGATCCGATGTGTCGAAATCAGTCGAGACAGTTTCCGGGTTACAGTTGACCATGATGGTCTCAAAGCCGTCCTCGCGCATCGCCAGAGCAGCATGCACACAGCAGTAATCAAACTCGATACCCTGACCAATGCGATTGGGTCCACCTCCCAGGACCATAATCTTGTCGCGATCTGACGGATCGGCTTCACACTCGGATTCGTAAGTGGAGTACATGTAGGCAGTTGCTGTTGAAAACTCACCGGCGCAGGTATCCACCCGACGATAAACCGGTCGAATACCCAATGCATGTCGGTACGATCTCACCGCATCTTCATGTTCATCCACCAGCGCAGCAATCCGCGCATCCGAAAAGCCCATCTGCTTGTATCGAAACAGGCTCGTTTCGGACATCTGAAGACCGACTTCTGAAATCTCTCTTTCTGCGGCGACAATCCCTTCAATCTGATCCAGAAACCACGGATCAATCGCCGTCAGGTCAAACACCTGATCCACTGTCAGTCCACGTCGAAACCCATCACCGACATAGCGGATCCTGTCCGCGCCCGCGACAGAGAGTTGATGGCGAAGTTCGACATCGTCGGTCTCTTCCATTGGGTCCAGTCCGCTGATGCCGATCTCAAGCCCTCGGAGGGCTTTCTGCAACGACTCTTGGAACGTTCCTCCAATCGCCATGACTTCACCGACGGATTTCATCTGGGTTGTCAGGTAATTCTCCGCCTGAGGAAATTTCTCAAACGTAAAACGAGGGATCTTCGTGACGATGTAATCGATGGAGGGCTCAAAGGATGCGGGTGTTGCGCCTCCGGTGATCTCGTTCTGCAACTCATCAAGCGTAAATCCAACAGCCAGCTTCGCTGCTACTTTCGCAATAGGAAAGCCAGTCGCCTTGGAAGCAAGTGCCGAGGAACGTGATACCCTTGGATTCATCTCGATCACCACAAGACGTCCAGTCTCTGGCTGAACCGCAAATTGGACGTTTGATCCACCCGTCTCGACACCGATCACTCGCAACACAGCGAGCGAAGCGTTTCGCATTAGCTGATACTCTTTGTCTGTCAACGTCTGGGCTGGAGCGACGGTGACGGAGTCCCCAGTATGGATCCCCATCGGATCGAGATTCTCGATCGAACACACAATAATGCAGTTGTCTCGTTTGTCCCGGACAACCTCCATCTCAAACTCTTTCCATCCGAGCAGCGACTCGTCAATCAACAACTCATTGGTTGGGGATAGATCGAGACCACGGGTACAGATTTCAGTGAAATCCTCCTGGTTATATGCCACACCGCCACCGGATCCCCCCAGTGTGAATGAAGGGCGAATCACACACGGAAAGCCCAGTTCCTTTTGAGCCGCACGCGCTTCGTCGAGATTGTGAGCAATCGCGGAGCGCGGTGTCTCAAGACCTATCGACCTCATCGCTTCGTCAAAGCGTTTTCGATCCTCTGCCTTGTCGATGGCGTCACTTGTTGCGCCGATCAATTCAACACCAAATTCATCGAGAACGCCTTCGCGCGCGAGATCCAACGCACAGTTCAGCCCCGTCTGCCCACCCATAGTCGGCAGAATCGCATCAGGGCGTTCCACCTCGATGATGTTCCTGACAACCTTCCATTGAACTGGCTCAATGTAGGTCGCATCAGCCATCGCGGGATCAGTCATGATCGTCGCGGGGTTCGAATTCACGAGGATGACTCGATACCCTTCTTCGCGCAGCGCTTTGCAGGCCTGAGCGCCAGAATAGTCAAATTCACAGGCCTGGCCGATGACGATGGGGCCAGCCCCGATAATCATCACACTCTTGATGTCGGTTCTTTTAGGCATCCTGGGCCTGCAGCAGTTCAAGGAAATGGTCGAACAACGGTGCAGCATCGTGCGGACCCGGGGATGCTTCAGGGTGACCCTGAAATCCGAAAGCAGGTCGATCGTTGAGGTGGATGCCCTGGATCGTGTCGTCAAACAGTGACCGATGGGTGATCGTGACGTTCTCAGGTAACGATGCATCGTCAATACAGAATCCGTGATTCTGGGACGTAATCAGAACGGTGTTGTCCATAAGATTCATGACGGGATGATTGGCACCGTGATGCCCATGCCCCATCTTCATGGTCTTCATGCCTGCAGCAAGTCCAAGCAACTGGAGACCAAGACAAATACCAAAGACCGGTAAATTTTCTGACAACAAAGCACGAATCGCCTCTATGGCGTAGTCGCAGGGTTCGGGGTCACCCGGCCCATTGGATAGAAAAACGCCGTCTGGTTTGAGCTGCAGCACCTCGGCAGCCGTCGTCTTGGCGGGTACAACGGTCAATCGACAACGCCGATCCGCCAACATTCTGAGGATATTTCGCTTAACGCCAAAATCGAAAGCGACGATATGAAAACGGGTTTCTTCAACATTCCGGTAACCCCGCCCCAACTGCCATGTCCCCTGGCGCCATTCGTAGGCCTCGCTCGTGGTGACTTCCTTCGCAAGATCCATTCCTGCCAGACCGGGAAAATCGAGTGCCGACTGCCTGGCGCGATCTATATCAGATGGACCGATCTCTTCGGCTGCCACGATACAACCATTTTGAGACCCCTGCTCTCTTAAAAGTCGAGTGAGCCTGCGGGTATCCAAACCCCCGATACCCACAACATTTCGATCGCTCAAATAGTCCGTCAATCCGCTAGCGTTGCGCCAGCTGGACATTCGCCGGGGCACATCGCGGACAATAAGTCCGGCGGCATCAATCCGGCCCGACTCTTCGTCTTCTGCATTGGTACCAGTATTCCCGATATGTGGGTGCGTCAATGTCACAATTTGACGCGCATAGGACGGATCCGTCAGGATCTCCTGATATCCAGTAATTGCTGTATTGAATACAACCTCGCCGGCCGCCAGTCCGGTGGCTCCAAGGGAAACACCTTCAAAGATTTCGCCTTTCGCAAGAACCAGCGCTGCATTAGACATCGCTCAGCTCTCCGTACGACGTGACTGGCCAATATGACGTCAAAAAAAAGCGAGCTGCTTGGGCTCGCTTTTTTCGTGTTTCAGGTATCTGAATTTGGGGATCTGGCGTTGGTCTCATCGAGTCGGGATTGTACAGAACACGCTCTATACTCCACAACTCGTATCGGTCTCATTTGACCATTAGCGCAGACCAAGGACATCTTGCATATCGAAGACACCAACCTCCTTGTCTGCAATCCAAGCGGCGGCCCTGAGCGCTCCTTGAGCAAAATTCAACCGGCTATGCGCACGGTGCGTGATCTCAACTCGCTCCCCGGTACCGGCAAAAACAACGGTGTGCTCACCGACGACATCGCTCGCGCGCAGTGAATGAAAACCAATGGTCTGACGATCCCTTTCCCCCGTCATCCCTTCCCGTCCAAACACGGCAACGTCAGAAAGCTTTCTGTCTAAAGCTTCCGCGGCCGCTTCACCCAATCGGATCGCGGTCCCGGATGGTGCATCGACCTTGTGGCGATGGTGAGCTTCAACGACCTCTATGTCTACGTCGTCGCCAAAGATCTCTGCCGCAATCTCAACTAACTTAAAGGTGGCGTTCACCCCAACGCTGAAATTGGGCGCAATCACAATCGCCATCTGCTCTCCTAGCACTTCCAGTCGATCACGTTGCGCGGCAGACAATCCTGTCGTACCAATGACCATCCTCTTGCCAGATGTAGCGCAGATTTCAAGATTCTGAGCTGTTGCATCCGCGATTGTAAAATCGATCAAAACATCGAATGATCCTGCAGCAGACGTAAGATCGCCACCGACAAGCACACCATTGGTTCCCGCTCCCGCCAATTCACCTGAGTCAGCACCGACCAGCGACGAACTCGCTGCTTCGATCGCTGCACTGATCGTAAGGTCGGGAAACTCTGCAGCTGCACTGATCAGCATCCGCCCCATGCGACCCGCAGCACCTGCAATGCCGGTCCTGATCATGGCAACTTCTTCTCTTGCGCTTTCATGTGTTCTCACTTGTGTTCATGTAATGCGGACCTAATTTAGTCCTGTCAGTCAGTCAGAGAATCAATAAACTTCCGGACTCCGTCAAACCAACTCGTTCGACGCGGTGAATGATGATCATCGGTCACACTATCAAATTCCTGTAAGAGCTCTCGTTGCCGTTTGTTGAGCTTGATCGGTGTTTCGACAACGACACGACAGTAGAGATCACCAAGCCCACCACCTCGAATCTCGCCCATGTTGACCCCTTTCCCTCTGATCCGGAACAGTTTTCCAGTCTGGGTCTCATCGGGGATCTTCAGATTCACTCTGCCATCTAGGGTCGGAACCTGAAGCTCCCCACCCAGCGCTGCGTCGGCGAAACTGATCGGGACCTCACAATAGAGGTGCTCGCGCTCCCGCGTAAAGATGGGATGCTCCCGCACTTTGATCTCGACATACAGGTCACCCGCTGGCCCATTGTTAACGCCAGCCTCGCCCTGCCCTCCAAGACGAATCTGATCACCGTCATCGACCCCAGGCGGGATTTTGACAGATAGCGTCTTCGTGTCACGAACCCGACCTTGACCACCGCATGCTTTGCAAGGGTCCGTGATGAGCTTGCCGGTTCCTCGACATCGGGGACAGGTCTGTTGAAACGAGAAAAAGCCTTGTCGACCACCGACCTGTCCGGTGCCACCACACTGAATACAGTCAGATTGCGAGGTACCTCTGCGCGCTCCGGTACCGAGGCATTCCATGCATTCCACAAGTGTCGGCACTTTGATTTTCTGCTCGGATCCGCGGACTGCATCCTCAAGGTCCATGGTCATGACATACTTAAGGTCACTACCCCGTTGGGCGCGGCTACCTCGACCACCGCCACCTCCCGCTGAAAAGATATCCCCAAAAACATCTTCAAAGATGGAGCTGAAGTTACCATCCTGAGAACCGCCGCCCGCGCGAGCACCTTCGAACGCGGCATGCCCAAACTGGTCGTATTGCTGACGTTTGTTGTCGTCTGTCAACACCTCTGCCGCTTCGCTGGCTTCCTTGAACTTGGCATCGGCATCGGCATCGTCCGGATTTCGGTCCGGGTGAAACTTCATCGCCATCCGACGATAGGCCTTCTTAATCTCCGCAGCCGACGCGTCACGAGCTACACCGAGCACTTCGTAATAATCTCTCTTCGCCATGACTACCTTGTTATTCGAATATCGGGTCTCAGACACACCCCTTAACACAAAAACGCAGGACAAGGTCCTGCGTTCCGTGTGACAGACTCAAAATTGGGCGTTACCAAACACC
>CAJWYI010000015.1 GCA_913049815.1 uncultured Gammaproteobacteria bacterium | reverse complement strand
ATCAGCTGGACAGATTCAGGGACGGCAGTGAGGTTTTCGCCGGGTACTTTCGCCAGCATCGAGATACGAAACGCCTCATCATGCATGGTGCTCGATTTCTAAAAGTGTTTTTGACTGGCGGCCGTATCACTTTGGTCGGTTATGAATAGAACAATATTTGGCGGCATCGAGCTGCTCCGGTCAAATCGTTTCTGCGTTTCGGACCTCGGCAGTCCATTCCTGGGTTCGCCGCGCCCTGCGGTTATCAATCACCGGGTCCGCAGGTCGGCCCGTCGGTAACACCTTTCCCTCGGGGTAGTCGGCGCCCAGTGCGCTGCGACTGACCGACAGGCTCCACGCCTTGAACTGTTCGTACATGCGCGATGCAATATCGGGGTAGGTGTCGATCAGATCATGTGTTTCACTTGGATCACCGATGACGTTGAACAATTGATACGGGACGATCTTGTCCTCATTGGTGTAATCCGGGTTACGCACAATCTTCCAGTCGTTATCCAGCCACATCCATCCGCCGCTGGCACGGAATCCCAACGGTTGCTCGCGTCGAATCGGTTCCTCCTTGAAAACGCCCGCGAGTGAGATCCCATCGTGAACCTTGTTGATGGAATCGGGGCTAAGCCCGGCGATTTCAATCATCGTCGGGAACATATCCACGGTACCCGACGGGAAGTTGGAGACCCTTGGCTTTATGCCTGCGGGCCACTCTACAATGGTGGGCTCACGTAGCCCACCTTCGTAAAAGTCTTTTTTGAATCCACGTAGATGACCACCACTATCGGGATCGACCCCCAGGTAACATCCGTGCTTTGTTCGCGCTTCAAGACTGGTGAGGTCGGGATCGATATGGTCACCGCAATCTGAGGGGTGGATGACCTGCCGTTCTTCTCCCGCGCCCGTCACCAGGGTATCGCTATCAGGCGTCCCACCGTTGTCGCTTGTGAACCAGATCAGGGTATTGTTGGCAATCCCCATGTCGCGCAGACTGGACCGAAGGTAACCAATGGATCGGTCTATAGCTACAATCTCTCCCAACATGTTAGCGGAGGTGCGATTGACCTTTCCCAGAAAAGGTGCGATGTCTTCATCGGAGGCCGTCCATGGGCCATGTGGCGCTGAGTACCAGATCACTGCAAACACCGGTCTGTTCCGTTTGGCCTGTTCCCGAATGTACTTGACGGCTTCTTCAACAATGATTTCGGAGCCCTCTCCGTTGAACGTCTCCCGTTTACCGTTGCGGCTGAGCTCAAACTCTCCCAGGTCGAAACCACTGGTATTGCTGAGCCAGTAGTCGAAACCGAGCTCCCCTGGATTGTGAGGATCACTTCGCGGGAGCGGGTGATTATCGGGTCCAGTCTGGTTTAGGTGCCATTTCCCAAAATGAGCTGTGGCATACCCCGCTTCTCGAAAGGCGGTGGATAACATTTTTTCCTGTTTGTTGATCGCGGATCCCACCCGGAATGCACCGGTCCTGTCATTGGTGCGTCCCGTCAGCACGCTGGCACGTGTTGGTGTGCAGCTCGGTGCACCGGCATAGAACCGATCCATCCGGAGACCATTTTCGGCCATCGCATCTAGGTTCGGGGTTTTCATTAATGGGTAACCGTAATAGCCGGTCTGCGCCCAGCCCATATCGTCTGCCATGAGCAGAATGACGTTGGGCTGCGTGCTGGCATGGCTTTGGCCACTCGTTCCCAGCAACAGTGCTAGTGCCAGTCCCATGGAACCGATGCGCTGGAGCACGCCTTTGGACACCCCGGACTTCCGCTCAAATTCATAAAATGACATCATTTCCCCCTGGGCCACGATGGTTGTCGATGTAGTGGCGAAGTTCATTCTCACATAGTCACCGTATTGATGTATTGTGGAGAATGGACCGCGATGCTCTGTGTGTCGCTGTGAATGCTGGGGATTTCGATGAGGCAGTTTCTACGAACGCTATTCTCGCCGCTGCTCAACCTCGTTGAAGACCAGCAACAGCAGACTTACGTTTATAAGCGATCACATCGGACGATCTTGATCACCATGAGTATCATGTTTCTTTCTCTGGCGTCGTTTGTGTTCTACATGATCCCGGCGGGTCGCTACGATTATCTGTTGCCGGTTCTTGTCTTTGGTGGCGCTGGTGTATTTGGGCTGATTGTGGGCACGCTCGGGACGGATCAGGGAGTCGCGCGCCTCTGGCGTTCGCAATGAGTATCTTCGACACTATCGGAGAAGATGGCGTCTTTTTTTCGAGAAAGGATCCAGACGAACTTCTGGGTACTTATTCCGATCATTCCATTCTGCTCGACGAAGCTCATTGGCCGACCGTTGAACACTATTTTCAGGCGATGCAATTCGTCAAACCACAAAATCAGACGCGTATTCAAGCTTTTCCCTCTGCTGGAGCAGCTGCCAAAGCAGCGCGTTGGGCCTGGCTTAGCGGTCGTAGGAAAGACTGGAAGCAGACGCAGATTGCCTTTATGACACGAGGTGTCTACATCAAGTGCAAGTCGTATCCGGATGTTGAAGCTGCATTGCTCGATACCGGTGACGCGAGGTTGGTGGAGAACAGCCAGTACGACTACTTCTGGGGGTGTGGGCGTGACAAACGTGGTCACAATCACTACGGAGAGATGCTGATGCGCATCCGTACCCGGCTTCGAGAAGAGCGAAATGGTGAGTTAGGCGATCAACCTTCCGATCATTAGCACATCTAGGTTACGAGTGGAGGCCATTGGCGCCAAACACTCTGAGGGGATGTTTCAGCTGTGATCTGACGAAGAAGTCTGAAAATATTCTGGGCATGCGCACGACGTGGATGGCAAGTTGATCCGGCTCCCAGCGAGGACCGCAGCAGATAGTGGCCGGATCATCTAATTTTCGAGTTTCGGCAAGGTAGGTACAGGATACTGGTGGGCGATGACGCTGCGATCTACTGAGCTAATTATTGGCGCTTCGGTCTTCAACACGTTGGATGAAGAGTACGAAATCGCATGGCATCTGAATCCAGACCACTGCGGATGTGGATATATGAAGGAGGCGGTTGATACGCTCATGGTCTGTGCGGTCGAATGATGTGCATCTGCAATCAACGCATACATTGAACCGGAGAATATACGATTGATTCGGCGTGTAGAAAAGTTGGATACGAGGCCACAGGATGTTTTTGACGATAGCGGACGAAAGTACCTCCGAGAACGGTAGTGTGACTATACGGTCGGGAGCAGCCGAACATTGCGGTGTTTCTGATCTTGAAGGTTGAGAAGCACAGGTTAACAGCGGCAATCAGTCAGGAGCGACAAAGATGGATCTCAAGGTTTTTCTGACCGTTTTTGCGACAGTCTTTATTGCTGAGCTGGGTGATAAAACGCAGCTGGCGACGATGCTGTTTGCCGCGGACAAGGATGTGAACAAATGGCTGGTGTTTTCCGCAGCGTCGTTGGCGCTCGTAATCTCAGCAGCGATCGGCGTTTTGGCGGGTGGTCTGGTATCACAATTCATCAGCGATCGGATTCTCTCGCTCATTGCAGGGGCGGGTTTCGTTGGGATCGGTTGCTATATTTTGTATCAGGCCGCGAGTGGCTGAATAATTAAGAAGGCGCATCTAAATTATTAATTCTTTCTATAAGCGGCTATCCCTAGCTAACTCACTCAGTACACCGACCAGCATACCGACGCCGGTCATGGCAAGGGTGGATTTGTAGCATGGAGCGCCATATGGGCATGCACCGCATGATTGCGTACTATCAGGGTCCACGCAGTCATTGGAGCGAAATATGCCACTTGCAATAGCCAAGGATTCGATTGATATCGGGATCGTGACCAAAGACGCCGGTCCGCTGTTGGCTTTTTATCGGGATACGTTGGGGCTGACCCTCGAAGGTGAAATGGACATGCCAGGAGGTGGGAAGATGACCCGGCTTCAATGTGGCACAACCGTGGTGAAGATTGTCGTACACGGTACTGAACCGAGCGCGGACGCTACGCCGGGAGGCATTCGCACGGCGACGGGCTATCGATACTGGACTATCAGCGTCAACAACATTGAGAGTGCCACGGCAGAATGTGCTGAAGCGGGTTACACCGTTGCTGTCCCTGTCAGTGAGATTCGGCCCGGTGTGCGTATTTCAATGATCGAGGATCCGGATGGCAACTGGGTGGAACTGTTGCAGATTGGCTGATGTGCATCGGGCATGTACGGCCACGATGCCCTGCGTGCCTCCTAAGGTACCTGGTTGTTCTCTTTCGCCAGCTTGGCTGCTTTCTTGGCCTCTTTCTTGGCTTTACGCGCGGCCCGTCGTTCAGCACGTTTCTTTTCTTTTTCTCTCGCTTCGACGACGGCAGCAGGATTGAGAGCGGCACATTCGCTCAGACCACCGGTACAACAGAACGCATCTTCACTGCCCTGGAAGGTAAAGCAACGCATCTGCGAAGTGGTGGGTCGTTCAATCGCTGTTCGCACATAGCTTGGCGCAACGCAGTAGAGGTCGTCACTTCTGGGTTTGGTGATCCGTACGCCCGGCGTCACCAGGCTTTCCTTTAGCGTGAACCAGTCGTCTTGGATCTGTTGTACGGCTTCACTGCAGTAGGATCCAGTTCTGATCCCGACCTCTACGCCCAAGCATGACGGCACCCACATACACAAAACAATGAATAGCAGCCTCTGGCTCATGGTCATCCTTTACTGATGGATAGCATCACGACACGACGACATATACTTTGTCACCCCAGTTTTTCTTTCAAAAACCTGCCCGTTTGTGAGTTTTTGCAGGGGACAATAAATAATGTGTCCGTTGCATATGTGTCTCAATAAGGGGTTTCTGGCAGTTGCCTGATGACTTGTCGACCCAGAACCCCACGTTCAATCATTCAATGGCCGCTTTGGCTTTCGCCATGAAATTTCTGGCACCGGCAGCGATCCAGGGACCGGTGTCTGTATAAAAGAAGCGGACACCCATCGCGGCGTACTTCTCCACGGTTTTGTCAAAGGCCAGTGTCCCTGCGTGCCGGTCTGCATCAACGATGCGTGTGAGGGCATCGTCAATCTTGGCCTGTACGTCGGGGTGACTGACTTGTCCGATTAGTCCCATTGAGGCGGCAAAGTCGGATGGGGCTACGAAGAGGACGTCCAGTCCATCTACTTCTAGGATGGCATCTAGGTTTTCCCATGCCTTGATGTCCTCGATGAGTGCGACCAGTAATGTTTCTTCATTGGCGCGTTCTAGAAAATCTCGTGTACCGTAACCCTGGCGAGACGTGAAGAGGCCCCTTTTGCCCAGTGGAGCGAACTTACCTCCATTGACCACGTTCTGTGCTTCCTCTGCGGTATCCACGTGAGGCACGATAACGCCCTGCGCACCACGGTCCAGCGTGCGGTAGATGAGTCCCTGGTCATTCTTGTTCACCCGTACGACTGACGTCATGCCCCAAATATCACACGCTCGGGTCAAATTGCCGAGGTCAGCAGCGTCGACCGAACCATGTTCGCCCTCAAGCCAGATGCCGTCAAAGCCATTAGGCCCAAAGGAATCGATGTCGTCGGCGTGGGTAAAACCGCTGCAAACAAACGCGGGTTCCCCTGCATCCATTTTTTTCCGAACCCGATTGGGTCTCATTTCCATGTGTCGTCTCCTGGTGCTATCAGTGGTTGTATTGGTTTGGCAATAGCGTCTTGCGGTCGCTGCCCGGGAACCATTAATCGACTATGCGCAGCGCGCAACATATCAGAACACTACTCGCCAATCATGATGCAAAGTGTATTGGTGTTACCGAACGTTAACGTCGGCCTGATGGATGCACCAATCCTATGCTGTGCCGAGAAGAAATTCCAAAGGCACATGAAGTCGACCACCCCACGCTTGCATGGAGTGATCGGCGCCCTCAAAACGACGCGTGATCCAATCTTCACCTTCCTTGAATCCTTTATTTCGCAGGACCGTGTCCATGCGCATTTGATAGGGCTCGTAGGAAGCATCAAATGTTTCAGTGCCATAGTCAAAATAGACCCGATTGTTTCCCGCAGTAGGCCAATGCTTGCCCAACCACTCGACGACGGCACCATCTCCTGCGGGCCAATGGCTGGACATACAGGCAGCTCCGCCAAAAACATCCGGATACTCTGCTAGCGCATAAGCTGAAATCAATCCGCCCATACTTGAACCCAGCACAAAGGTATCTTCTCTTGCTGGCAGCGTGCGGTAGATTTCATCGACCACTGGTTTCAACTCCTCGACAAGAAATTTGAGGTAGTTGTCAGAAGAGATTACATCGCCACCTTCCTCTCCCACGAATCCTCCGATAGCGCTTCCCGGGCCTGCCTGGCGCATCTTTTCCAGGACTGTGTCGGTCAACGCTTTCTGCGGCATATACTCTGCGCCGCGAGCACCCTTGTCCCAGTCAGCCATCCATACGGAAACAACGATCGCGGGTTTAATCGCTTCCTCTCGTATGAGCCGTGAAATTATCTTGTCAACGTCCCAGAACATGAAGTCCATGCCTGCGAATGGCGATCGTCCCTGGTGAAAGTTGAACTGCCCATCATGCATATAGATGACAGGGTAACGCTGGTTCGATTCGGGTTCGTAACCTTCAGGTAACCACACATCGACAGGTCTGGGCCTGATCAATTCTGAAAAAATCTCTCCCGCATGCCACATATGATAGTTATCGATTGATCCTTCTATTGGCGGGACTAATCTGGGCTGAGGTCTGACCAGTGTTTCCTTCACTTGGGGACTTTCGATCTCTTCACTCATTGACGTTCCTTCTACCGCTGGACTCTTTCACCCTGAGGGAACTTTCAGTAACTCATTCCGGGGACGCTCATTCGACGTACAGCGTCCGAGTGTACGTTGTCGACCAGTACGTTGGCCATGAAATCAATGAGACCTCGAGACTTCCCACGAGTTATGTTCGGGTATGCCCGGTGGTAGCACCAGGTCTACCTCGGATCGTTCATCATCGACCAGGCCGCTTATCTCACAAAGTTCATCCGTGATCTCTTAGGGGAACCCTACGAGTTATACCATAGACACCTTAGCCACCCGCGTGGGAAATCGCGGCGACTGTTGCGAAATGGTGGACAAAGCCGAAGATGGGTTAGCAGAGTTGCGGCATTCGGACCCCCCTTTAACCAGGAACATAAACGCATGATGATGCGACTACGCCACGTATGGGTCAAAGCTGTTATGTTCCATGGGCGGGTCGGTCTTGATGATTGTCGGTTAACTTTTTGAGCTTTGAAGCGTAGTAGCTCTTGTTGCTTTTAAAAATTTTGTCCGTCTCAGCCTGCGCCAGGCGATCACCAAAGACGTATAGGAAAGCGCAATGCCTGCGAGTGACAGGATAATGACCACGATATCCCAGAGGGGTCTGTTGGCTAACAACACCTGAAAATCGAGGCTGTGCAACCCATTGTATAACCAGCGTTCCATGCGTTTCGTCGCCGTTGACCTGAATAGGATTTCACCTGTGGACGCGTTGATGTAATACCAGGTAGTCTCTTCGTCATCGAACTTAGCTCGATAGGCAGGTAGTGGCCGAAACCGGTTGTGTGTCGAGTAATAATAGTTGTCGAATCTCTCGAGTTTCTCAAGTTGGACCATTGCATGCTCTGGAAGGAGTAGTGGAACGGTCTCTTTGATACGTGCCGCCAGCTCGTCATTCGTCATATTTACCACGGTCCGACCTGCGTTGGTGTGAGCGACCAACACACCGGCGTCGTTAATGCGATGCCAGGATTTCCTGCACCCGTGAAACCAGCACTTCGAGTAACCCCTTCTAGCAGAGAGATATCCCGCCGGTTTCGCATAGCGTCGCCATCGATTTCGTCGACAGTTGCAGGGATCTCCCTGAGGCTGAGGTCGAGCCTGCTGCCGCTTTCACTGACGGAAGAAAATTGATGACCAAGCACCAGGATTTCCTCCATCGATTCGCGATTGTCCCCAGCGAGTGCTAATGATGTGAATGTGCTCAGTAGCGCAACCCATGTAAATTTCATTTTCAAAGCGTTTATTCCCTTCAGCCTATGTCAATAAGGGCCATGGGGCTCCAGTCCGTGATCAGAGGCGGGGATGTTATAATATAACAGTGAGAGAATACACGACGATCTCAGTCGCAGTGACCTGAGGATCGAATGTGGTCAGTGATTATCGAGCGTGAAGAACTCAAGCAGAGCTTTGGTGACGATTTCTGGTTGCTCCTGCATCGAGAAATGTCCGGCGTTTGGGATAACGACAAAGCTCTCGAATCCTGGCACTGCCTCCTCTAGTCCGATGCGCACATAGTCCAGGGGTTGCCTTGGGTCGCTGTCCGGATAGATGAATCGCACGGGCATCGTCAATGCCCCTGATTGAAAGGCCGTCGGCTTTCTTTCGCTGCGATCGAAGGCGTCACGGAAATATCGTGCCACCGCTTCTGCAACACCAGGGCGGGAAAATTCCTCGACCATTCGTGCGTATTCTTCAGAATTGAGTGCGCTGACACCTTTCACGCTGCCACCTGTTTCCCACCACCAGCGGATGTAGCCTTCAGCATCTTTAAACGTCTGAATGGCACTTGTCGGATCGTTCGCATATGCAAGATGATGTGGAGCCATCTTGGGGTCGTAGCGCACAGTTGGCGTCGACATGTGGCAGTACTTGGTCACGCGGTCGGGGTAGAGCGCAGCGAGTTCCTTGCCGATTCCAGCTCCCCAGTCGTGCCCCGCCAGGTAGTACCGTTCTAATCCTAGGGTTTCGAATAGCACAGCCAATTCGTGTGCCGCGTTTTGCTGCGAATAATCGCCATCCCTTTTGTCACTCTGTCCGTAGCCTTTCAGATCTGGCGCAATCACCCTGAACTCTCTGGCAAGGGGTTCAAATTGATATCGCCAGCAATACCAGCTTTCCGGAATGCCGTGGAGGAGAACTACTGGCTCGCCCTGTCCGACCTCGACGTAGTGCCAGTTCAGTCCAGCTGCTTCAGCAAATCCATGTTGAAGCGTGCGCTCATCGATAACCGTGTTGTAGTCCATTCTGAGTATCCCTTCGCTGAGTCAGGTACCTTCGCCGCGATACGATCGAATCAATTTCTCCGGATTCCAGGTGGAAGTGCTTGAGTCAGCAGGTTGGGCTGGTCTTTCCGTTTTTCCAGTCTAAACATGTCATACATCTGACCGGTGGCAGTCTAGGCGCGATAGCGGAGCTGTTTGTCGTCAATAATGGATGGTGTGGGTTCCGTAGGTATATGTGACAAATAGGGGCATTGCTGCCCCCACGCACCTATCGGAATTCCATTCCTTGAAAATCACCGGAGGTTCTCCACTCTTCAAGGTACTTGAAGTAAGCCATCGGACCTTGCGGGTACCCAACAAAGAGCTCTGCACCCGGTCCCCGTGCCTGACCCTCGTTGTTATAGTAACCGGGCGTGCAATCGGATGAACCAATGACGCCACCCTGGCGACCAGATCCTGAGAGTAGTAATTCGATCCATTTTTCCTCAGCCTCTTTTGTCACTTCCATTTCCTGCTTTCCGTTGTCAATGGCGTGACGGACCATCAGTGCAATCGTGTGACCAGCCTCCGTGAGGTTGTGCGGTACATTAGAGATGAGCGAAGCGCCCTGGGTTGGCTGCACGATAAACATATTTGGAAATCCATGGACGTGCGTTCCATGCATGGTCCGCATGCCGGGACCCCAGTGTTCTGACAGTTTGATCCCGTCGCGCCCTTTGGGGTCGAAACCGCATCGGCGTGAGAAACTGGTGCCGACCTCGAACCCGGACGCGTAGATGATGCAGTCGAGTTCGTACTCCTTGCCGTTAACCACAACGCCGTTTTCTGTGATGCGTTCAACACCTTGTCCGTCAGTATCCACTAATGTGGTGTTGGGGTTATTGAACGATTGTAGATATTCATCGTGGAACGTCGGGCGTTTGCAGAGTTGGCGATACCAGGCCTTGAGATTCTCAGCCGTATCCTGGTTTTCGACGATCGTATTGCAGCGTGCACGGATGGACTCCATTTTTTCGAAGTCCACGTCCTCCATCGCTTCCATCATCTTCTTGGGATTCATGTCCCCTGCGGCGAATAGCTCGCGCATCTTCTCGCGATACATGCGAGAGAGATCGGTCCAACCATCCTGCACAAGATCTTCCTCAGCGCCGCCCCCCGCCTGATTCTGTGTGAAGTTCTCCAGCCAGCGTTTTTGCCAGCCGGGGGTGGCAATTTCATCAAACCACTCTCGGTCTATTTCGTGATTGTTCCGTTCATCGACCGAAGACGGCGTGCGCTGGAACACGTGCAGCTCGCCGCAAGAGGCAGAGAGGTGTGGCACACATTGAACAGCCGTCGCGCCAGTGCCAATAATGCCCACCCGCTTGTCGCGGAGTTTATCCATGAGGGCGCCCTTGTCGTCGCCACCGGTGTAGTCGTAGTCCCATCGACTCGTGTGGAAGGAGTGGCCGTTGAAATCTGTGATACCGTTAAGACCGGGTAGCTTCGCGACGTGCAATGGTCCGGTCCCCATGCCCAGATACTGTGCTGTAAACTCGTCCCCACGATTGGTCCGAACGATCCAGCGGTGATTGTCGCCATCCCACTCGAGGTCGTTAACCTCGGTATGAAACAGGGCATTGTCATAGAGTTTGTACTGTCTACCGATGTTCTGGCAATGGGCGAGTATCTCCGGTGCATGCGCGTACTTTTCTGAAGGCATATGCCCGGTTTCTTCAAGGAGCGGCATATAGATCATAGCGGCGGTGTCGCACATGGCGCCGGGATAACGGTTCCAATACCAGGTGCCCGCGAAGTCGCCACCTTTCTCTATGATACGAACATCCGTGATGCCCTGTTCAACAAGCCGGGCACCGGTCACGAGGCCCGCGAAACCACCCCCGATAAACGCAAAGGTCACGTGGTCACGTTTGGGTTCCCGTTCAACAAAAGGTGTGTATGGATCAGTGAGGTAATGATCGAACTGTTCCTTGATCTCGATGTACTGCGCATTGCCGTCAGGGCGAAGTCGCTTGTCGCGTTCCTCGCGGTAGCGTTGCTTGATGGTGTCTTTATCAATGGCGGTTTCCGGCATAGGTCCAATCCGATTGAACAAAAAAATGGATCGTAAGTTTACGTCAAATCGGGCCGGGATCACGTAATCCTGACGTAAAAATTACGGAAATTTCTCTCCTGATTGTCCTAAATCAACCAACCGAATTCAGGTCCCGTCGAGCATGGTCTCCCGACGATTGGCACGCATGAAGGCGAGCGCCGCAACCGCTGCCATTGCCAACAACATACCTGCGCGATTCTGAATCGTCCACGCGAGGATTTCCTCTGTACTGGTGTACTGGTTGCTGTTGCCTGTGGTGAACATGTAGGGATTGAAAAAAGGTGAAATACGAACCTGGTTATCCCCGAATTGGGTGATCAGTCCGTTCAATCCAAGAACACCGAGGGTAACGATTGCACCGGCGGCTTCGCCGCGGAAAAGTGTACCGAGTGCCATGGAAAGGATCAGATAAAAGGTTGACGCCTGCAGGGCGCCGTAGAGCGCTCCGGGTGGGAACGGTGTGAAGAACAGCCACACGCCTAGCGCCAGCAGGATTTCGGTACTGATCAATATCATCATCGCAGCGCTCAGCTTGATCATCCAGAGCCGTTCAGGACCACCCGGAACGGTGTAGGCGACCTCGAGACTACGATCATCAATCTCTCCCGCGATGATTCGCATACCGAGGAAGACACCGATCGCGGTCAGAGGAGCAGCGATGAGCGGACCCTGAACCTCTTCTGGGAGATAATTGAGATCATTGATGACGAGATAGACCTTTTGTACGACAAGCCAGATAAGGGGCAATATGGGTAAGATCCAGTAACGGCTACCAGCCATCACTGACCAGGCATGTCGCAGGAATAGAAAGCGGCTGCGCCATTGTTGCGCCATGCTGTTCACTGGCGTTTATACGCAGGATGACATTGGTATGCACTATTCATGCGTGGATTTCCTCCAGGTCGAAGTTCCAGCCGCGCGATGCGATCAACCAGAGATAGCCATCCTCCAGGGTTGCATCGACTTTGTTTGCAGTTTCGTGGGGCTGCTCACCAGACAGAATTCGATACGCGATCTTACCCTGCGGTGTCGGCAGTTCCTCTGTTTGCATTGCGTCCACAGGCAACCGAGGTAGCTCACCACGGTTGCAGACAATTTCCCAGACACGTCCATTGGCGACATTCGCCAGATCGCCGGTCGGACCATCGAAGTGTAAACGACCCCCTCCCAGGACCATGACTCGATCACAAGCTACTGCTACGTCCTCCACCACATGAGTGGAGAACAGCACGATCCGATCACGCGCCAATCGGCTGAGCAGATTCCTGAATCGGATTCTCTCACGTGGGTCCAGACCAGATGTGGGCTCATCCACGATGATAACGGGTGGCAAACGTAAAAGGGTCCTTGCGATAGCAACACGTTGCTTCATACCACCAGAGAGCGAGCTGATAGTGTCATCGACTTTCGCTTCCAGCCCGACTTCGGTCAGGAGGGAATTAACGCGTTCGTGGCGAATGTCAGCAGATAAACCATACAACTCGGCGTACCAGTGGAGATATTCTTTGGGAGACATTCCCTGTGGCAGTCCGATGTACTGAGGGAGGTAGCCTACCCAGTTGGCAAGATGGTGTTTGATGGCGTCCATGGGAACGCCCCCTAATGAGATCGTTCCTCGTGTGGGATCGAGAATGCCAGCAAGCTGGCGCAGCAGGGTCGTTTTTCCAGCACCATTAGGACCGAGGATACCGATCATGCCTCGTTCAATACGGAAATGAATATTGTTCAGGGCGTAGACCGGTTCGGTGGGCAAGTCCTGCCCAGCCAGAATGTTTGAGACTTTACGCCATCCGGCGCGCATCGATCGGAGCCAACCATCTTCTAAAGGTGGTAGTGAGCCTTCCTGCTCTCGTTGGGCCGTTTGACGCATTCGAACGATAGTCAATGTCAGCAAAGTGGCGATCACGGGAAGGATCAGGAATGCAATCACTGGCGTATTCTGTTGATCTGCAGGGCGGTCCATCAGCGGCAGAATCGTATACCAGATGGTGAATCCGGCGAGTGTCAGCCAAGGTAACAAGGAAGCCGCCATGTTTTCAGGTCCGCCGGGGAGTACTTGCCCAGTCGCATCTGCAAGCCCTCGCATACGGCGTACTTCGAGCAAGGTCCGAATCACGAGAATGGTGCTGACCATTGCGAACACTAGAGTCCAGAAGGATGAAGACAGCAGGTATGCGAGATAGCCGAAGCCGCTCGCTGCCAGCATCAAGGGGACCAGGTTTTCACGAGCATCAGCGGGGTGGAAGGCCGTATGTCCGCTCTCGAGTACTTTTTTGGCAAAGCGACGTGGTGCCTGCAGGGCGGTGCTGAAGGGCCCAGGTAACCCATAGACTTTTTGGAGGTACTTCACCTCCAAAGTTGGGGGTCCGTCATTACAGTCAGGTTCGGGGGTTTTGCGTGGCGAGAACACGAGGACGGCGATGGCAAGGTACATACCACCGATGATGAGCGCGCTCACGATCTGCCAGAGTAGCGATGTCAGCACTTCTGTGAGAATCAGCGCAGACATTGTGCCGACCATGGCCGTCAGCCAGACAAACGCGAGCCACGGACCAACACGCGCGAACAACACATCAACACGCCTCAGCAGAATAAAGCCGACCGGCATGATCATTAGAGTGAGCAGTGTCGATGTTACCAAGCCACCCATCACGATGGTGGCGAAGGGGGGCCAGATTTCGTTTTCCTGACCGGTCACAATGGCCAAGGGCCAGAGCCCGGCGACCGTCGTCGCCGTGGTCATCAGGACAGGACGAGTTCGCTCCCGAACGGCCGCAAGTGCAGCAGCGCCCGGTGACCAACCGCCACTACGAATCAATTGTTGCATACGATCCAGTAGTAAGATCGCAGGATTGACCGTGAGCCCGATCAGCGCCAGCGCACCCATCGCTGCCATCGGTCCCAGTGGCATGGCCGCAAAGGCCAACGCCCAGGTGGCGCCAAGCAATGTGAGTGGTAGTGCCACCAGAACCAGAAGGGGAAGACTCATGGATTCGAAGGTCATCGCGAGAATCAGGAACAACAGTAATACGGCAGGTACGAGAATTTGTTCCAGCAGGCTGACCGCGTCGTTTTCTTCGAGTGTTTCAATCGACACGCCCTGTGGTTTTGGAATCACGCGCACAGCGTCTGCAATCTGCTCTTCTATCAGGATTCGGGTGGGTCCGGTTTCTGGGATCTGATCCGACAGACCATACATGACGCTGATTTCCCGACGCCCATTGTGGTGAGCGATCACGGGTGGTGCGGGCATCTGACGGATTGTGGCGAGCGACGCCACCGGTACAACACCCGCTGGGGTCTGTAGTCTCAGCCGCGAAAGGTCGGCGCGCGCGCCAGTTTCATCGCGCGCGCCTACCCGTTCGATGACAAGGGGTAGTTCGCGTCCGCTACCGGTGACAAAGCCAGTCTGCATTGTTTCGCCCTCTCGACCGGCAAGGTTCAGCGTCGGGAGAATGTCGTTGAAGTTGAGACCTAGGGCTACAAAGGCGGAATACACGGGTTCGATCCAGAATTCTGCCGACCCTGGTCGAACGGTGACACGTGCCCATGACACCTGCTCCATGGAATCCAGTTGCGACTGGATCGTGTCCGCGAGGGATTGTAATTGTCCAGAATCCGGACCTGAGATCACAATTTCAGCGGGACTACCACCAAAGGCGTTGCCACCACCCGGGCCGCCGCCACCGCCCTCATTGCCACGACCCTGTTGACCGGGTCGCAGAATTTCGAGTCCCTTGATCTTCTTACCTTCCTCACGCAGTTTGTTCCGGACAATCTGGGCTCTGAAACCCTCGGGTCTCAGTTCCTTGTCGACCAGGTGAACAGTGAGTGTGCCGCCTTCCTCCCGAATTTGTGCCTCGACGGTCTCAACACCTTCGAGGTCAAGCGCAGTCTGTTCGAGTCGCGCGATTGACTGGCTTGCTGTGTTGAGTGAACCGCGTGCACTGGCAAACTGGATCTCCAGCTGCAATGTGTCTGCTTCCGCCGCCTCCTGACTTCGGCTGTTGACCATCACCCAGGGTAAGGCAATGGCAACCGTCAGTAAGACGGCGATCATTGTCCCTGTGATCCATGTGGGCGGATGTCGCAACGCCCCAGCGACAATCCGTGTAAACAACATACGCGGTACATCCGGAGGTATCAGATTGCCGCGTGCTTCGCGTCGTTGATGCAGATCTTCGCGTCGCGCCGCGGCGGCTGGACCTGCGAGTTTGAATGCGAGTAGTGGCACTAGACCAATCGCGATCAACAGTGATGCGAAAAGTGGGAGCAGGATCGACAGTGAAATGACCTGCGCCATTTCCTGGATCATGGCGTCATCCAGATTCAGCATTGCGAGTGGAACGAACACCACCGCGGTCGTTGCACTGGCCGCGATGATAGCCCGCGCAGTTCGTTTGAGACCTTCCCGAACTGCTTCGTCAATCGCCAAACCATGTTCGACTTGACGTTGAATCGCCTCAAAGACCACCACACTGTTGTCGATGACAAGACCGATAGCGAGTGCAAGTCCGAACAGTGTGATCAGATTCAGGCTTTGATCCAGCAAATAGAGTGCAGCAAGTGCGGCGAGCAAACTGACCGGTACGGCAAGTCCGACGACGAGGACGGCCCGCCACTGTCGGAGGAAAAAGTAAAGGACGAGCAGTGCAATCAGGAATCCTGAAAGGCCCAGCTCGCTCAGGCGTGAAATCTGATCCTCGACGGTTTCTGCTGCATCGAAACCCACGACCAGGCCGATACCCATCGGTTGAAGCTCTTCCGAAATAACGTCAATACGGTCACGAAGTCGTGCGCCCAGCCGTACCAGATTCGAACCCTGTTGCTGAAAAACGACCAGCCCAACGGCGGGTTGTCCATTGACCCTAAACAGGCGTTCTTCCCGTCCAAAGCCGACGTCCACCTGGGCAACATGACGCAGCACCGCGCTGTTTTTGTCAGAAATACGAGCTTCTTCAACGGCCCAGGCGCTGTTTGGACGTCCGTCCAGAATGACGGCGGTGCGACCAGCTTCGCTCTCCAGTCCACCGACGAACACCGAGCGTCCAACGTTACGTTTTACGGCGTTCGTGACTTCGCTGGTGGTGATACCAAGCGCCGTAGCTCGGTCAGCATCAACCTTAACCGTGACCTGTTTACCGGCTCCACCGTTGACGATGACCTGGCTGACCCCCGAAAGTGCGGCGAGCCTGGGTGAGACTATCTGTTCTGCGAGATCGAAGAGAGCGTTCTTGTCTTCAGTTTTGCCGGTGACCTGTATCTGCATGACCACGGTCGACAGCACGCCGGTATTCTGGGATCCGACATTGATGTAGGTGTTCTGTGGCTGGCTTCGACGAATATCCGCGGCATACCGTTGAAGCTCCAACTCCCTGGTCTTAATGTTTGTACCACGCTCGAATTGGACTCTGAAATTGCCGTTGGAACCCGTTATCTCTGCCCACGTTTCCTGCACACCGGCCAGCGTCGCCACGCGGGTCTGTAATGGAATTAGTAGTTCACGTTCGACGACTTCCGGATCGCTGCCCGGGCGACCGAAATTGACGAACAACATATCACCCTGAAGCGCAGGAAACAGTTCCACAGCCAACCGTTGTGATGCGATCGCCCCTAGCAGCACGATGCCCAGGAAGAACATCGCCACCGCGACAGGTCGCTTGATCGGCAGTATTAATAGATTCACTGCGCTGACTCCGTTATCGCAACGGGCTGTTCGCGCCATCGACCCGGGCGCAATCGGTCAAGAACCAGATACAGGCAGGGCATCACAAGTATCGAGCCAATAGTTGACGCAATAATACCGCCAATAATGGTCATGGCCATGGGTGCGCGTAGGGCGGCACCTTCACCTGTACCAAAGATCAGCGGCAGCATGACGAGGACTGTTGTCATGGTCGTCATGATGATGGGTCGCAGTCGAATACCGGCAGCCGTCGCGAGGGCGGTCGTTCTGTCTTGTCCCTGATCCATTAGTTGGCGCGCGGTTGCGATGAGCAGTACGGCATCGTTCACTGCAACACCGGCAAGCACAATCAGGCCCATCATGGCCATCACCCCAACGGGTTGTCCGAGGGGCACCAGTACAATGGCAACACCGATCATGCCAATCGGAATCGCCGCGAGTACGGTGAGTGGATGGATCAGAGATTCAAAGGATCCCGCAAGGACCATCAGGACCAGAATCAATGCCAGAATAGCCGCCAGCTGCAATTCCCCAAACGTTCTGGCGCGTTCTTCCTCTTCGCCTCGTAACTGGACATATAGTCCGGGCCCCAACTCAAGCTCTGCCAGGCGTTGCTCGACAGCCGCAAGAGCCACCGGATACTCAAACCCGTCGCTGATCTGCGCTGTGACGGCGGCGGTACGGCGCTGGTCTCGTCTAAAGATTTCACGCGCGCCTTCTTCTTCTGACAATTTAGCGACGTCGCCAACAGCAACGAGGCTGCCCCGGTCATTGCGAAACGTGACTTCCTCGATGTCTTCCAACCCCGGTTGTTCAAGTCGAATGGCAATGGGCCATTCTTCATCGCCGACGGCCAGCATTGTGACATCGCGACCGTCGAGAGAGGTCGAGAGGACACGGCCCAGCGTGTTGAGGTTAACGCCAAGCCCGTCCGCGGTGGCTCTATCCAATTTGATGTGCAGTTCTGGAGGGCCGCCTTCGAAAGAAGAGCGTACGTTCCACAACTGCGGCAGTTCAGCCAATGCGTTCTGAAGAGTCGCAGCGCCTCGTTTCAAATCAGGCAGTGCCTGACCAGAAATTTCAACGAGAATAGGAGGTCCACCGGTACCCAATGCGCCTGCCAATGCAGAGGAACCGACTTCCCAATCCACCCTTGTATCCGGCAAAACCTCAAGATGTTCGTTCAGGTGATCCGCGATCTGCCTGCCGGTCGGTCCATCGGCGTTAATCTTTACGGCAAGGCGGGCCGTGTTCTCCTCGGTCATTTCGGTTCGGACCATACGCCCGTCTTCTGGCAGGCGGCCAATTTCTGCCATCATTGCTTTGATGCCATCTTCGGTTGCCTGTTCAACAAGAGACTCAATACCTGCAATGACGCGTTCAGTCGATTCGACGCGTTGACCGGAGGGACCGACAACACGTACTGAGAACTGACGTGGATCGGCGGTTGGCAAGAGTTCAGTGCCTAGCTGGACCAGCATCCAGATACCGCTGCCTGAGATCAGTACTGTCGTCAGAACAACCAACTTTGCATGACGTAAAAGGAAGGCGACAAAATACTGTGTTCTCAGACGGTATGGTGGAACCTCTGTCTCGGCTTCAGCGTGTGCGGGCATGAACCAGCGGGCTAGCGCAGGAATCAGGAACACTGCGACAGCTAGCGATGCCATCAAGGAGACGACAACGGTAAACGCGATACCTTCAATCAATCGAGCAGCCAGTCCCTCAACAAAGAGCACTGGCAGAAACACGACGCACGTGGTGAGCGTAGACGCGGTGATAGCGCCGGCGACCTGGCCGGTTCCGCGCGCTGCCGCGTCCCCGGCGCTGTCACCTTGTGCCAGTCTACGGTAGATGGACTCAACAACGACGATCGCGTTGTCTACCAACATGCCAGCACCCAAAGCGAGGCCCGCAAGCGTGACGATATTTAGGCTCTGGTCTGCAAATCGCATGAGGAAGAGTGCAGCAAGCAGTGATACGGGGATTGCCGCCGAAATGACGAGTGTGGCACCTAGTGAACGCAAGAAGAGTGATAAAACGATCACAGCCAGGACAAGTCCGACGCCGAACGCAATCTGTAGATCAGAAATCGCATCATTGACGAGTGCCGCATCGTCATTGATTTGAACGAGTTTTACAGAAGGTAGGTCGTCAGCCAGGTCAACAATAGCGCTGCTGACTTCCTTGGAGACGTCTACAGTATTGGCGCCAGCCTCCTTGTAGATGGAAAGACCAACACCTTCGATACCATCGACTCGAACGAGATGATCGATTTCACGTGTGGTTTCGCGCACAGTGGCAACGTCGGAGACGCGAATCGCCGTCCGCAATCCTGCCTGATCAGTGACGTAGCGAATGACGACGCGAGAAACGTCCTCAGCCTTACGATACCGCGCGACACCACGAATCAGGAAAATATCGTTATCTTCTTCCAGGGTCCCGGCATTCAGATCCACGTTTTCATCGATGATTCTCTGTTCGATCTGTCCCAGGGTGACGCCAAATGCATCCATTCGGTAACGGTCCAGCAGGACCTCCACTTCCTTGTCCCGTCCACCGGTAACCCGCACCTCCGCGACACCTGGCAGTTGCTCAAGACCGGGTGCGATCTGGCGTCGGGCCAGACGCCTCAGTTCTGTCAGGTTGGGTTCGCCGGTTGGTGACAACAGTCCGTAGGTGAGCACAGCGGCCTGCCTTGGATCAAAACGTTGGACCTGGACCTCATCAACCGCAGGATCTGCAGACATGGGGCCAATCGCCTTTTGTACATCGATGACCGCAAGTTCAAGATCGGTCTCCCAATCAAAAATGACAGTGGCCACGAGTTTGCCCGTTCGAGCAATCTGCGAAATCTCGCGGATGCCTTGTACGGAGAACAACCGTTGTTCCAGTTGTTCTCCGTAGAGCCGTTCCATTTCTGTAGGTGGTCGGTCACCCGAGGAGACGGAGATTGCGATAGTCGGAGATTGTAGATCCGGAAGAAGATCCACAGCCAGTTGGGTAAATCCGAGGTAGCCGACCAGGGCAACCGCGACGGCCATCACCGTGACGGCCACCGGTCGGGCGACCGCCAGTCTGGCGAGGCTTTCGGCGGCGTTCACAGACTGATCTCGCGAACCCGTGTGTCGTCAGTCAGAGTTTCGAGTCCGCGGATAACAATTCGATCGGTCTGTGCAATGCCATCTGTGACTTCAACAATGTCGTCGGAACCGAGCCCCAGGGTGACAAACCTTCTGCGTGCACGTTGTCCATCAATAGAAAACACGACCGACCGACCCGCACGTTGGGTTACTGCTTCTCGAGGGACGACAATCACGCCATCGCGGCTCTCTACGATGATCGAAGCTTGTACAAACATACCCGGTTTTAGTAGACGACCCGGATTATCGACTTCAACCTCAACTCGAAAGGTATGTGTACCTGGGTCGAGTGTCGGTGAAAGACGCAGGACACGACCCGTCATGCTGACGCCATCGAACGCGTAGTGGCGTATCCGTACGGGCTGTCCTGGGCGAACTTTGGCGAGTTCCGGACCGACCAGGTCCAGATCCGCAATCAGTGTATCCATCGGTGCAATGCGCGCGACTTCTAGGCCCGAGTTCACTTTCTGCCCATCTCCGATGGGTTGGCCGTCGTTGGTTCTTGCAAGGTAAAGGACGACACCGTCAATGGGCGTGGTAGCGCGCGCCAGCGTGCTGGTGCGGACGCTCGACTCGTATTCGTGCAGTGCGTTTTCGTAGTTGGCGCGGGTTCGCGACATCTCTTCCTCTGCGATTAACTCATCCCGGAACAGTTGTTCACGACGGGACAGTTCCTGACGGAAGGCTTCGAGATTCTGCCGACTCGCAGAGAGACGGGCCGCGAGACGCGCATCTTCTCCCGTTGTTTCTGCTATCAGCTGACCGGATTTGACGACGCTGCCTTCAACGAGACGCTCACCATTAGCATCGCGCGCGATTTCTAAGCGCCCAGGGGTTTCAACCTGCAGGCTGACCAGCGCACGGGTACGTAATGTACCCGTCGTGCTGATAAGGTCCTCAACGTTACTCGTGGTGACGTCGGCAACCTCCACTGGAATACGGAATTCAACGGGTGGTGGTCGGTTCGTGTCTCCGCAGCCAGCAATGAGCGAGACTCCGATTAGAAGCAGTAGACCTCTGTATGTTCGTCTTTCAGGATAAGAGATAGACATAAGATGAAGGTTTGGCCCCTATTTCTTGTGGTCGTTGTATATGAACGCTGGTCTTCAATCAGCTTTCGCCGTATAGACCTCGTCCTTATCGAGGGGTCGCCATCGTATGGCATCCGCAATCACGATGCTACCGGAGCTTTTGTCTGACACCCTTAGTTGGACATTTCCCGCTGACAAGTCGAAATCGCCAAGGCTATTCCAGCCTGATTGTGCGGCTCCACTGTCAAATTCGATCTGATGTGTGCTGTTATCGACAGCAAGCTGGATATCGTATGTGCCCCACTGCCACTTCCTCCATTTGTTAAATCGCTGTGGCAGATGGTATTCCAGTCGCCATCGACCCGTTTTTGGGATTTCAGTATTGAAGGCAACCCATGAATCGCCATCGCCTGCGCCCTTCATCGCTATCGTTTTGCGGTAGCGTCCTATGGCATCCTGAAGTTCACTATTACGTGACCACCAGGAAGGTGCGTCCATGAATACCTGATAGGCTGGGATCCCTTGATCAGTGTCGACTCTGAACGGAACGAACGGACTGTCATAACTTGGAACCTCATTTGAGCTATGGAACTGAAATGTATTGTCGAGATCATCAACGACAAGGGTGCCGGGACTCACGTCTTGATCAGGATGCCAAGCGCTAGGGCGAACACCGTTGAAAGGTTCTGTAACCACGTTTTTAAAATTATCGACGCCTAGTTTTTTGTACTGTGCAAAGTGATCGCGCCCAAGGAGAGAGACCACTCCACGATTTAGGGCGAGGTAAGGATGGAACTTCGCATCCCATAGTGGCGACCCTGAGACAATGCCAATTTCGACAGCTTCATTGCCTTTGAGCCGAATTGGCTGCGTTTTATCCTGAGTTACATCCTCCTCTCTTCTACTAAATCCCCACATATATTCGATTGCGAACATCCCGGGTGTCCGCTCCCCGTTACGAACATGTAAGGTCGTCTGGTATTGCGGCTGGCCCGTCTTAGTATCCTTTAATCGGAGCGTCTCTACGTCTGAAATAAGGAAGCCAGGCAGTCCTGTTTCATAGAGCCAATCACCCAGCAAGTCTCTTAGATCCATGCCATGTTCAGCTGCTAGAGAATGGAATTCCTCATCAGTAAATGTTGTACCTTGATAACGTTCGACCAGCGCCGCTAAAAGGCTGCCAAGTTTTTCAATGTCGTATGAGTCGAGAAGTGCCTGAGAGATGGCGCTGCTTTTTAACGCAAGCACATTAAGGACTTGTTCAGGTGCTTGTGACGTATCTAGAGTAGCTAGCGAGGATCCAAGAGCGCGATCCCAAACTGAGGGGCGACTTGTATTGGCCATAGCAACAAGCTGGGAGATCGAGTCGGTGTCACCACGCCCAAGATTGCCCATAATCTGACCCATGATGACGTTGAATCCGCCATCATCAAACATGTGGGCGGAAAAGTATCCGGATCGTTCGGTCAGCATACGGGTTGCCAGATCGTTCAACATGAAGTTCAGAGCAAGCGCGCCATCGCCCCGCGCGCTGGTCTGGTAGTGGAGGAAGTTCCTTGCGACGCCCTGAAAAACGTTACCACCATTGAAGTCGTTCTCGCTGAATCGCATGAGTGCTTCGACTTTGGCCTGTCCAATCCCGCCTTCAAATCCTTCCTCAAATTCTTCTTTCTGATTGCGGCTATCGAAGGAGAAGGTCGTATCGAAACGCGCTGCTGGGAATGCGGTCTCCCGGGTCATCATAATGCCGGGTAACATCTGAGTGGAATCCATCCGCCAGCCACCGCCGTAAGTGCGGATCCGGGATGGCGTTTCAACAACACTCAGTTGACCGTACGGATACTCGAGGCCCAGGCTGTTCGCGTGTTCCAGCATTTCTTTAAGAGTGCTTTCGATAGCTTCGTCGGCATCTTCAAAGTAGGTTAGTGATTTCGAGTGAACGGGACTCAGAAGCAGCTCGAAAGTGGTATCACCGACAGTGACTGCACGTTGTTCAAATTCGGAAGCTAGTAATCCCGCGCCAGTTACCCAGGCATCGGGCGCGAATCGAAAACTGTGGGTATCGCCGGAAGACCCTGTAGCCTCACGCTTACCAGGTCCAGCCACAGTCCATTCCTGAGGGATGGTAACGTTGATATCAATACGGTAGTAATCGACGGGATAGCGTCTCGCATCTTCAGAGGGTATGCCACTGCCAGCAGCAGGCAGCCAGTACCCACCGGGAAGCAACGCAGCGTAGGATGACGAATAGTAGCTCGTAAGATAGCCGAGCATACCCATCTGACCATCACTGAAATCTCCTTTCTCAAGATCGATCGCCTGATCGAGATGGCCGAACTCGACATTGGGCATGCCATCAATGGTCAGTGTGAGCTCCGCGCGATCACGTGCGGCCAGGCCGTGGTCGATGGTCAGGAGCCCGTCGCGAAATTCCCAGTCAGGCGTGGTTCCGTCGACAGACAGAGCGCTAATGTTTAATCCCGAATTCAGCGTAAACACCAGTGCGTTGACGTCTTCCGGTGCATTTAGTGTAAGGATCAGAGACATAGCCAGATTGCTGCCCGGCTCGATCAGAATGTCGCCTTTGATAGCGTCGATATCGGTACGCGCGTGATTCTCGTAACCCTTGTGTAAATCGGCGACCAGGTTGCGTGCCTCAATGCGTTGCTCGGCCATGTAGACCTGTCCAACATAGACGGCAATTCCCAATACGGTCACGCCGACGCCAGCTAACAATCGGTTTTGTCCTGACTCACCATCGGCGCGTGGATGGAATCGCGTCGCGAGCAACGTGAATCCAGCCGCCAACAAGATCCAGGTGAGCAATTTGGCACCATCACCCTGTGCAAAGAACACTGGATCGATATCGGACCCTAGATCAAAGCCAGGCAGGATCGACAGGTAGATCTGCTGATAGATAGGCAGGTTGAACACGGCCCATCCTTGGAGGAAGAGGAAAGCCAATCCGGCAATGACTACCAGGATGCGGTATTTCAACACGACCGACAAAAGCACGAGGAAGGCCGACCACACAAACAGCATAAAGAAGGTGTAGATCAGAAAACCGACGACAGAAAACGGCTCAATGGTCTCGCCAATCGGCCATTGGAAGACGCCAACGAGGGTCCCGTAGATCTGGACTAGGACAAATGAGGCCAGCACTGAAAACCAGACCATCAATGTCAGACCGAGAATACGCCCGATCAAAAACTCAAGATTGGAATAAGGGCGAGTGTCCAACACCTCTGACATGTGCTCACGTTCGTCCCGGGTTCGGACATCGAATGCAAGAAACGTGAGACCGATCATGAAAAACAGCAGCATGTTAAATCCCATGCCGGCGATGAAAAATCGCGGTGACATCCCCGCCAGAGTAGCGGAGGCACTCGACCCCATTGCATGAACCCAGGACATCTGGAAGAAGAACCCGATGCCCGCAACTACGGTCAAAACAGCAAATACCCAGTAGCGAAAAAGTCGGCGAGTTGAACGCATCTCCGCCTGTATGGCGGCATTGATTAGTCGAAAATCCATGATTTACTTTTTTTCCTCGTCCTGTCTGGCGGCTGCTCCTCGTCCACGCGATGCCATGAACGCCATGTAGCCTTCTTCCAATGTAGGTTGCTTCACGACTTCAGCGCCATTTGGAAGATCTTGATCTCCCGCGACACCCCTAAAGATCACATTCGATCCTGAGACGGTTGTGGAAACGATGTCATAGTTACTCTCGATGTCGTCGACTTGGAGTTCTGTGGCGACTACCTGAAAAACCTGGCCCACAGCACCTGCCACCAGGGAGGAGGGTGAGCCCTGAAATATAATCTCGCCACTATCCAGTAACGCGATTTCCTGGCAGGCGGCACCCAGGTCTGCAACGATGTGCGTGGATAGGAGAATCGTGCGGTCACGTCCTAGTTCTGCCATCAACTGGCGAAATCGAATTCGTTCCTCGGGATCCAGTCCCACAGTAGGTTCGTCAACAACGATGATTTTGGGTGCGTGGACCAGTGCTTGCGCCACACCAACGCGTCTCAGCATTCCGCCTGAGAGCTTTTTGACTTTTCGATGGGCGACCTGGGTGAGCCCAACCTGCTCAAGGACTTCAGCAACGCGTGCTTTCCGAACCTTCTTGTCATGCATACCAGACAGTTGCGCTAGTGTATCGACGACTTCACGGACCTTGTGCAGTCGCCAGGCACCAAATTCCTGTGGCAGATAACCGAGATTAGCCCGGACCGCGAGTCGGTCTTCATTGATGTTCACGCCACATACAGTCACCTCACCGGAGGTCGGGGCTTGCAGGGTACAGAGAATTCGCATGAGCGAGCTTTTGCCTGCACCGTTGGGACCAAGAAGACCGTAGACTCCGGTCCCACATGTCAGATTGACGCCGGTAAGTGCGTGGTGACCATTTGAATAGGTGTGGTGGAGATCGCGGATGACAATGGCTGGCTGGCTGCTCTGATCCTGGGCGATCGCTTCAGACATAGTGTTTCTCCCTCTCTCCACCGTACCCGTCATTGGTCTCGGTGCCGTGTGATCCAACCGACATAATATGTCTTGGGGCTTAGGCCCGCGACATGTTTTGTCAACCCAAGGTCAAGTGCCTTGGTCTGGCTTCGAACCTATGGGGGCGTCGCACAAAAGCCAAATGTGTAGGAAGCCCGGGTGGTTCTCCGATGGATCACGAACAGTACAGACATTCTACGTTCTCGAACGGTCGCCGGACTTCTCTCCACGTTTAATGTGTATTATGCGAGAAATGGATGGCAATGGGACGGAATCTTCGATCTTTCTGACGGAACCCTGACTCCAGTGCCTCTCAGCGATACGCATGTGGACTGGTCTGGGAATGAGGTAACGATGAACAACTCGGCTGAACTGAAACGACATGAAGAAAATGTCGGGTTTGAGTGGCGGGACGCCGTGGCAGGAAACTCGCTCACGGTGGATGAGTGCCGACAATTTAATGAAACGGGAGTCTTTGCGCGCCACGACGTTTTCTCGGTTGAAGAGTTGGTGCCAGTTATCAAGGAACTTGACCGCTTTGAGGCAGAGTCGACCGAACAATTACGCAAGAACAGTAATGGTGAGTTCTTTATCGCAAGAGCCGACGAGATCACGTTTACACCACGATTGACGGGCAAGTCTGACTTGTTGAAGACGTTTGCTGCCCATGAAGCGATCATCTCGCTGATGGCAGACATCATTGGTCCCAATGTGATGATGTACAACGATCAGGCTGTGTACAAAAAGCCGGGTACTGTGCACGAGTTTCCCTGGCACCAGGACAATGGTTACGCGTTTGTCGTGCCACAACAGTATGTGACCTGTTGGCTCGCCCTTACGGACGCCACGCTGGAGAATGGGTGTCCGTGGGTACTACCTGGTGTGCACCTGGAAGGAACGCTCGAACACCATTGGAATGGCCTTGGATTTGACTGTCTTGGTCATCAGCCAGAGGAGGCGATTCCTGACCCAGTACCTGTCGTATTGTCGGCGGGTTCGTTCGCGATCTTCTCTAGCTTGACACCCCATCGTACGGGACCGAATGAAACGGATGGCGTCAGAAAAGCCTATATCCTGCAATACTCAGCCGATGGCGCTGTTGTTCAACGACGTGGTGAACCAGCGACGGCAATCGAGGATATCCCCTTTAAGTACCCGATCCTGGTCGACGGGGAGCGAGTGTGACAACCAGTGCAAGTGGGGATGACTGGTTTTCCGTTCATCCTTTTTTAAGCAGACGAATGGCAAGTCTGCAGGTCAGTGCACCTTGAGGCGCTCCTCGAATCCCCAGACGCATTTGCTACAAACTACGCTGAGAGTGTGGACCGGGACGACAACTAATGGCATTAACGTCTCAGGGTCGCGACAAACAAGGCATCGAAGCAGCTCTCGCTTGCGACATGAGCGAATCTGGGACGTGTGATGTTAATTTGGTCACCCTTGCCTCCTAGCACTGTCTCTCCGCAAAATCTTGACAGCTGACGACGCCCGTTTGTCTGGGAAAAGCCCTTAGGAGGAACCGGTTATGGAACCGACCAAAAACGTCAACCCTGCCGCTTCGGATATTGAAGCGTTTCGTCAACAGCCGGATGATGACGCCATCATCATGTTGAACCTTCTGCGATTTAACGGCGAGGAAGGACGTTGGCGTTATAGTGAGTACGCAAAGGTATCGGGGCAGGAGATCTCAGAACGTGGCGGTCGCGTCATCTATAGCGGCGGTAATCTTGTGCCTCAGTCCGCCCCCTGGGACTCTGTTGCTCTGGTGTACTATCCACGTCGAGACGCATGGTTGTCCATGCAAGACTCTGAAGCGTATCAGGCCGCCATAGAAGATAGGACGGCTGGATTGTCTGCTAGATTGTTGTACGCGTTTCGGTCACCCACAGGACTACAGTCTTTCGATGACATTCCATCGAATGACGATCGTGAGATTGCGGTGGTCAATCTACTGCGATATCGCGGTGATGAAGGGAAAGCTGAATACGAGCGGTATGGCCAGACTGCGTCCGGATTGATTCGTGACACTGGGGGCGAGGTCCTCCTGTACCTTGAGGCTGATTGTGCGCTCGTCACTGATGGTGACTGGCAGAACCTGATCCTTGTTAGGTACCCCTCCCTTGAAGACCTCCTGAACATGGTGCAGGGGGAGACGTGGAAGGCGGCCGATCGTGATCATCGGCAGAAGGGTATGGCTGCGACCATCGCGATGCCAACCAAACAACATAGGCCACGTTAAGTTCACATGCGAAGGAGGTCTCCATCGTGACAGCACTCCCACCGATTACACTCTACGATGACCAACCAGAAGGTATTGGCCCCGGTTCTGAACAGTGGTCTGAGACCGAATCCACTGCGGACATTTGGTGGTCGAATAAACCGGTTTCCAGAAATGTGGTGAGTCCTACGTTGACTCCCTACATCCCTGATGCCGAGGCTGCGAGTGGCGCGGCGGTCATTCTCTGCCCTGGCGGAGGATTCCATTTCCTTGCTGTGGAGCAGGAAGGTCATGATGTTGCGAACGCGTTGTGTAAGGCGGGCGTTGCGGCATTCGTACTGAAATATCGTCTTGTTCAGACAGGTGACGATTTTGCAGATACGCAACGGAACATGGCGGATCCGAGTCGTCGACAGAGGATGACGGAGCTGATGCCCATGATCAGAGAGGACGGGCTTCGTGCATTGGCTAAGGTGAAGGCGATCGCTCCTGAACACGGTTTGGACGCTGACCGAATTGGCATGATGGGGTATTCGGCCGGAGGGAACGTCGTTATAAATACCGCATTGCATGCGCCAGAAGGCGACGGTCCCGCATTTACGGCAGCCATCTATACAGCGGGTTGGGATGACTTATCGCTCCCCGCTGATGCCGGCCCGTTGTTTGTGCTTTGCACTGCGGATGATGCGATGGCGACGCCGAACAGTATTCGACTTTTTGAACTATGGCAGAGTGCCGGTAAGGTGGCAGAGCTGCACATCTATGGGACTGGTGGTCATGGTTTCTGCCTGCGCCCGACCAACCGGTCCGTAGACTCATGGCTGGATCGATTCGAAGATTTTCTCGCCGTCCAGGGATTCACTAACAACACCCGGGCTTAAGCCCGAATACCGACACCGCCAATGCTACCAAAACGTTCTTTGAGAACGTCTTCTAATGGCGTGTCGGCGCTGGACATGGCGTCTCCTGATCGAATGTTGTACGCAGCCGGCGCCGTCGAACCGTGCGGTGATTGCTGTCCGATAGTGCGCGCTGCGTCGAGCATCATACGGCGAAAACGAACCACGCCAAGATCGGTCTGACCTAACAACTCGCGCGCGCGGTCGGCAATCAACCCCTGACTATCTGCGATGGCAGCATCCTGCTCTGAGATACCGCGTATGCCTGTGAAATTACCCTGCTTCTGTAGTTCTCGATCGATCTGATAGTCGTTTTCCCGGTTGGCATACGGGAAGTAGTGTTCGTCGACTGCTGAGAAGATGCCGCCTCCCTTAGCGAAGCGGTCGCGCTCTTCGGTCGTGAGCGCCCGATCAGGATGGTAGGCATAACAGAATATCCAGGAGGACACGTCGTCAACAGGAACCCACGTGTTGCCCTGGTGTATGTCTCCCGGGAAACTGTTTGGTGCCAATGAATGATTTGGCATCATAAATTGAGTGATGCGCCAGTAGAGTTGGTTATTGTCTGCGACTCGAGCAGCGCCCAAAACCAGTCCAGCATCATGCTGGAGTACCGTAAACTTCGGCGCTCCATCCTCGATCAACCAACGATATCGGGCATTGGCAGGAGGCTCGTTGTCACCCTGTTGCGGCATCAGCGGCGCTTTCTCGCCGTCTGCGTAGTTTGCGTGAAGATAGGAGAAATGCGCGGTGTCGATGCCGCCTCCCCCAGCCTGTGCCCAGTTACATTGCTG